>LJUP01000259.1 GCA_001303955.1 Bacteroides sp. SM23_62
AGAAATTACCGACAAATCAGCGGTATGAAAGGCTGAAATCAGGCAAGGCTGATCCCGGTTACAAAGTCCTGGCATTCAACCTGGGCCGCTATATGATCATCAGTTCATCGCGGCCCAATACACTGCCGGCCAACATACAGGGCGTCTGGAATACATTTTATGCGGCGCCCTGGGCAGGGAATTACCAGAGCAACATCAATGTGCAGGAGCTCTTCTGGTCATGCGGGCCGACAGATCTTGCCGAATGCCAGCAATCCTATATCGACTGGATAGAAAACCTGGCCATATCCGGGAGGGAAATTGCCAGGCTGGTGTATGGAACTGGGGGCTGGGTCAGCCACACCGTCGGGAACATCTGGGGACATGCGGCACCGATCGGCAGCCATCCCTGGGGTATGTTCCCCATGGGGGCTGCCTGGCATTGCCAGCATGTGTGGGACCAGTACGCATTTACCCGGGATGAACAATACATGAAAGATCAGGCGTATCCCCTGCTAAAGGATGCTTCGGTATTCTGGCTCGAAAACCTGGTCCCCTTTGAGGGATATTTGATTACATCCCCTTCTGTTTCTGCCGAACATGGCGCATTGATGACAGAAAATGGTTTGAATCCGGCTTTCCATGACTTTAAAAGCGATCAGTACCTGTATAATCTACCGGGTGTTTACCAGGATATGGAAATGATCTGGGATCTGTTCACCAATACGGCAAAAGCGGCAAACATACTGGGTGAAGAGGAATTTGCCGATACACTTCTGGAAACAAGGGAGCAATTACTTCCACTGCAGATCGGCAGGCACGGACAATTGCAGGAATGGTATCAGGATATTGATCATCCGGACTGTCATCACAGGCACATTGCCCACTTGTATGCCGTTTGTCCGGGTACACAGATACATCCTACCATTACCCCCGAGCTGGCCGAAGCTGCCAAAATATCACTAGACATGCGTGGAGACGGCCGTTATCCAGAGCAGGAAATGTCTGCAGGGGGAAACTGGGCAAGGGCCCATCGGATGTGGTGCTGGACCCGCCTGATGGACGGGAACAGCGCCAGCAAGATCCTGACGGAAATGCTCACTGCACAAGGCTTTGAGAATGGCCTGACATACCAGCATGCGGTATTCGGTTTTGACCGGGATGATCTGTCCATGGAAGGGGACCTGTATTGCCATTTCCAGCTGGACGGATCGGCATCGGTCCCCGGTTGTATTACCGAAATGCTGGTACAGTCCCATCTGGGAGAAATTCACCTCCTGCCGGCCCTTCCGGAGGAGTTCAACACAGGAAAAATATCCGGGATCAGGGCCAGGGGTGGTTATACGGTTGACCTGGCATGGAAAGACGGGAATTTATCAGAAGCCGTGATCAACTGTCCCCCAGGTACAGAAATTCCAACAGTGAGGCTTAAAAGCGATATCATTTCACCACAGGATCATGAATGTATCAGGATAATCAAGCAATAACAAAAATATGAAATACGGATTTTTTAACGACCGCAGCAGGGAATATGTAATAGAAAACCCAGAGACCCCATGGCCATGGATCAACTACCTGGGTACGGAGGAGTTCTTCTCCCTGATCTCCAATACGGCTGGTGGATACAGCTTTTACAAGGATGCCAGGCTGAGGAGGATCACACGTTACCGCTACAATAATGTACCCATGGATGCTGGCGGTAAGTATCTGTATATCAATGAGAATGGGGATGTCTGGTCCCCTGGTTGGAAGCCAGTGAAGGCTACCCTGGACCATTATCGCTGCAGGCATGGCATGGGATATACGATTTTACAGAGTGAGCGGAACGGACTGGCAGTGGAATCAACCTTTTTTGTCCCGCTCGGATACAGCGGCGAGATCCACAGGGTTGTGCTGGAGAATAAAACCAGAAAGCCCCGGCGCTTTAAGTTGTTTTCCTTTGTGGAATGGTGCCTGTGGGATGCCTTGGACGACACGAGCAATTTCCAGCGCAATTTTTCCACCGGTGAAGTGGAGGTCGAGGGATCTATCCTTTACCACAAGACCGAATACAGGGAACGGCGAGATCATTACGCATTTTTCAGCGTAAACGCCCGGATCAGCGGTTACGACACGGACCGTGAATCTTTTATGGGCTTGTACAATGGATTTGATGCCCCCCTGGCAGTGCTGGAGGGCCGGCCCAGGAATTCTAAAGCACATGGATGGTCTCCCATTGCATCCCATTGCCTGGATATGGAAATGGATCCGGGTGAAAAACGGGAACTCATCTTCATCCTGGGTTATGTGGAAAACCCGCGGGACAAAAAATTCAAGTCGCACCAGGTCATCGACAAAACCAGGGCCCACGAAATGATAAGCTCCTTCTCATCTCCTGAACAGGTAAATAAAGCCTTCCTGGAACTGAAGGAATACTGGGATCAATTGCTGTCCGTTTACCGGGTTGAACATCCCGATGAAAAACTGGAACGCATCGTAAATACCTGGAACCAGTACCAGTGCATGGTCACCTTTAATTTCAGCCGCAGTGCCTCTTTCTTTGAATCGGGCATAGGCAGGGGAATGGGATTCCGCGATTCAAACCAGGATGTGATCGGTTTTGTGCACCAGATCCCGGAACGTGCGCGTGAAAGGATCATCGACATTGCCTCCACCCAGCTCGAGGATGGAGGGGCCTGGCACCAGTACCAACCCCTGACAAAACGGGGGAACGCCCAGACAGGAGGAAATTTCAATGATGACCCGCTCTGGCTGATCCTCTCCACTTCGGTGTATATCAGGGAGACAGGGGACTGGTCCATACTGGATGTGCAGGTGCCCTATGACAATGATGAAACTACCAGTCAGCCATTGTTTGATCACCTGAGACGTTCCTTTTACCATGTGGTCAATAACCTGGGTGAGCACAGGCTTCCGCTGATCGGGCGGGCGGACTGGAACGATTGCCTGAACCTGAACTGTTTTTCGGAAGAACCCGGGGAATCTTTCCAGACCACCGAGAACAAGGAAGGGGGGAAAGCCGAATCGGTCTTTATAGCAGGCATGTTCGTACTGTACGGACGGGAATTTGTGGATCTGTGCATCAGGACTGGAAAAACGGACCTGGCAGATGAGGCTGAAAGGCATATCCTTGCTATGGAGAATGCCATCGAGTCCCACGGATGGGACGGGGAATGGTTCGTCAGGGCCTATGATCATTTTGGCCAGAAGGTGGGAAGCCATGAGTGTGAAGAGGGAAAGATCTTCATCGAACCCCAGGGTATGTGTGTGATGGCCGGGGTGGGACTCAGTGACGGGAAGGCTGAAAAGGCCCTGGATTCGGTAAAAAAATACCTGGATTGCCCTTATGGCCTGGTACTGAACCATCCGGCCTTTACAAGGTATATCGTAAAATACGGGGAAATTACCTCCTACCCGGAAGGTTACAAGGAAAATGCCGGCATCTTCTGCCATAACAATCCCTGGATCATGATCGCAGAGACCATGATCGGAAGGGGGGACAGGGCCTTTGAGTACTGGAGCAAAATTGCCCCCGCCTACCTGGAGGGGATCGACGATCTTCACAGGACAGAACCCTATGTCTATTCCCAGATGATCGCGGGGAAGGATGCATACAGGCCCGGGGAAGCCAAAAATTCATGGCTGACAGGAACCGCCGCCTGGAATTATGCCGCGATCACACAATACATCCTTGGTATCCGGCCCGCCTATGATGGACTCAGGATAGCTCCCTGCATCCCTGCCGGCTGGAAGGAATATAAGGTTTTCAGGACTTTCAGGGGAAAGCAGTTCACCATCACGGTCAAAAATCCCGCCGGTGTCCAGAAAGGCGTAGGTTCCATCCTCCTCAACGGAAAGCAGATCGATGGCAATCTGGTACCCATTGATACTTGCAAGGAGGGAAACGAGGTAATCGTAATGATGGGCTGATTTGTAAATTAAGGTTTTGGCTATCAAGATGATGAACCATGCCTCACAAGGATTGTACGTGTGAAAATATCATCATTTGAATCTTCTGATAATTTGAAAATCATCAAATAAAACAGGATTATTTTTGCTGCTATTCCAGAGGTAGATAATAAAGTCAGAATTATTACCTTTTTGCGGAAGCCAGAAACCCAATTCCTGCTTATTCCAACCAGCATCATTACGCTCCTCTGTGAGACTGCTTACATAATAGAACTTGCTCCCACAGCTCGCTACAATATGTGCATCCCCGTCTTCTCCATAATACCAGACAGTGGATGTAATGTAGCTGAACTCATTAATATCATCAAACTTTATGGCTTGTCCATAACGCTTCTCATGGATAAGCAGTAAACTATGATTGCCGCTGTATGCATTTTCTGTAACAAGTTTATCCGGCGTATCTGCCATGATCCCACCATCGAACAGTACCTGGTTGCTGATGGTATCAATGATTTCAAAATTACAGTAGAGGGTGTCAGCTCTGGATTCCATTTTTCTTTGCAGGGGGGGGGGGGGAAAATACCTGGCGCTTCCTTCTTCTTAAGAAGAAACACCGGAAACTCCTCTCCAATAATCTCCCAATCTGGATCGTTAAGGTATTTATTCCTTACCCGTTCATTTTCCATATGTGGAAGTGTGTACTTATTATCAAATACAGAGAAACAAATATATCCTGCATCATTAACGGTTGGGAAAAAGTAAATATGTTGCCTTTGCGCCAGATGAGAAAACAGATCTTCTGAAGCACTAGCTTTGGCTTTGGGCGGGATTGACTTTAATAATTTATGAGTCTCTTTTAAATGATAATGAGATTGATAAAATCCTTTATATAGGAAATTTTCTTTTTCAGGCCTAAATGGATCAGGATCCACCCGGTTGTTTCTGTTCATTTTATAAATGGTCACCGAGAGCGTAGCTGCGCAAACTGCAATTGCTAAACCAATTTGTAACTTTCTCGAATTCAGTGAAGCTAGTGTAAGAAATACAGACAACGGGAGCAAGGTTACCACCTCGATAGAATAATAAGTTAAAATCCCCCATCGATAGATTGAATCATTTAAAACTTTTTGTGCAACGACAGGAAGAAACCAAATCAAATATTGCGGTCGAAGTAAAAGAACAATACCACCTGAAATCAGATAAACCAGATAAAACTCAGTTTTAATACCATCATATGCAGGATTATTAAGATGATTGATGAAAAACAGCTTAACCGTCTGGACTGGATTTTGTAATACAAATGATAAGGCTTCAAATGGATTGGCACCAAGGGCGGAATATTCAAAAAGCATAAATTGTTTTTCTTCCGTCTCCACCATCGGAATCAGGACTTTAAAAAGAAGTATGAAATACAGGATCGAGAGTGCCACGCCCGAAAGACTGAAAACAACTGCTCTTTTGTCTTTGCGATGCTGGATAATTAAAACAATGAAAATAAAAACAAACCAGATTGGGATATTCTCTCTCGACAACAGCGATAATATCAGAATGATCAGGGAAGCGAGATACTTTTTTCGTTCGAAATAATAAAGAAACACAGGAATAAAACAGGCCGACATTACAGCCAGGTTTACATCGCACGCGAAAGTTGAATACCTCCCCAGCAGTACAAAATAATAAACCAGAACCCCAACTCCCAGCCAGAAATTTTCAGTTTTTAATTTTATTAGTTTAAAGGTGTACCAGGCTGCGATGAGGATTAAAGCATTTTGAATAATGATTAAGGTATAGGTTCCGGTAAGCCAATTCAAAAGCCAATAAACGGGAATAAAGTACATGAGTAAAAATGAGAAATGATCTTGTAAGAAATTTCCGGAATGGGTTGGCAGCGAACTTATTCTAAAGTGAGAATAGTCCCAAAAAGCAAAATTGTAATTCCCGTAATCGTCTACGTGGGATCGAAGAAAGTAATGGTTCATAAATCCCATAAAAAAGATCAGGGCACCAAATAAAAGGAGGATTAAATATGGAATATGCGTTTTCTTAATGTAAATTTTCATCATGAAATCATAGGTTTAGTCCGTTAATTCTTCAAACCATTTAGATGATTTTCATCAGCAGATTCCAGACAATTTGGCGTCTTAAAGTTAATAGACACATTTAGTATTTCATAGATTATATCGAATATCAATTTCCAACCTCGTGTTTTTCATGGTATCTAACCTGATTTTTTCTCTGACATTTCAAACTGAAATTGGGCTTTGCTCAAAAATCTATTGTACCTCTTGCTTTTTACCAATTTGTAGCCGTATTCTTTGAAGATGTAGAGCCTTTGAATAATATGGTGGATAATTACGTAAAAGCATATGGCATAGGGATGGGACAGCGGTCAAGATCCCTCTCACCATTAAAATGAATAATCTCTTTCAGAGAATTGTTAGAAGCCATCTTTCCTTCATGCATTTCCGGAAGGAAGCAGATTAGGATGCCGGTGATCCCTTGTTTTCATTAAGCCATTGATCGAGACTAGCTTTTAGTTGATCGCTGGAGGTATATAACCGCTTCCTGCACGCGAAGCAGTCATTCCTCCACCTGCCATCCGTAATCGATGTATTCGGATTTGAACTGATCACCCGATACATGCACCATCAGGAAGCCTTCCTCAAAACCGCGGTTGGCGCCCTTCCACCACTTTCCGCTTACGGCACCGCCGGTTATGAAGTGGGTTCCTTCCACATAAATATCCTCACAGGTATGCAAATGTCCCTGCAGTACCAGGGTAAGGTTATGCTCCCTGAACAGGTCAAGTACTTCCTTTGAATTGGTGACCACCAGTCCCCTGCCATTCGGCACGGTTGATCCCTCGTAAAACTGTGTAAAGACAGTGATCAGGGGGATATGGACACTGATGACGATCGGTGTTTCAGCATCCACACCGGCAAGCTCTTCCTTCAGCCATGCTATCTGCTCCCGGTCAACATAGCCATAATAGCCGCCCTCTTCCCATTCATCAACGGAGTCAAGGATATAAAACCGCCACCCATTGTATTCAAAGGTGTAATACCTTTTTCCCAGCCTTTGCTCAAACATCCTGTCGCCATACAAAGGATGTGTGGAGTCCACCCCGCTTTCTTCATAATATCCGAATACTTCATGGTTTCCGATGGTGTTGTAAACCGGCATCTGAAAATCCTGAATGGTCTCTTCATAAAGATCATAAAGTGTGTCTGCCCTTCCCTGGGTCTGGGCCAGCGCATCCATGATCAGATCACCCCCTGTGATCACAAAATCAGGCTTCAGCTCATTGACCTTCGCTATGGCCATTTTAAAGCCTTCGGTCGCATTGCTTTCGGGCTGGACGTGGATATCGGTTAAAAAGGCAAAAGTAAATCCCGGTTTTTCTGCAGGTGTCTTTTTACAGGAGTGGGAAAGGATTACAATCAACAAAATGAAGCAGAAGTATGCCCCTCGAACATCAATCAGTTTAAGCATTATCATGGAATATTATGGTTACAGAAAGTAAAAATAGTTTTTATGGTTCACATGGATGATACTGATATATGAATTTTATGCTTAATAAAAGTGATCAAAAAATGCCTAAATATCATATATTTTGCTTATATTCAATGTGTTAACTTTTAAGCATGTAAACTACAATGTAACAAAACTAATATTATTAAAGTAGACGAAATGAAATCCCTTGTAACCTGCCTGATTGTTCTTCCTTTTTTATGCATACCTGGATATTCACAAATACCAGACACCATAGAAATAGACGAAGTGGTGGTTTCTGCCTCACGGAAGCCGGTACTGTTGAAGAGGACGCCGGAAGTGATCCAGGTGATCGGTTCAGATGAGATCCATACAATGAATGTCAATTCCATCACTGAGATCCTGAACGGCATTACCGGCTTGAGCCTTGAATCGGGAACTGGTAGCGGTATGCCGAAGAGGGGCATAGTAAGCATGAATGGTTTTCCGGCAAATTACAGCCTGGTCATGATCGATGGTGTGCGTCTCCTTACAGATCATATTCATTCCGGACAAAATATTGAGGCTCTTCCACCTGGTAACATTGAGAGAATTGAGATCATAAAAGGAGCTGCATCAGCTCAGTACGGGAGTGATGCCATGGGAGGTATTATCAATATTATCACAAAGAAGTGCAAAGATCAGCCTGAAATTTCACTAAGCTCCATGTTCGGCAGTTACGGAACATTTTCAGCCGACATGATCGCCAGAGCTCCTGTCAATCAATTTGCCAGATTTTCAACTTTTGCCGGGTGGGAAGAATCTGCCGGCATGCCTTTACTCGCTCCTGCTCACCGCATTGGCCGGATGGGTTACACCAAGTTCTCACTGATGAATTCATTGGATCTCAGGTTTGGAGAAAAGACGGACCTGGCGGCATTTCTTTTTGGAGGGCCGAACAGAGTAATGAAAAGAATCAATTGTTGCACCCGGAGGTTTTTTTATCATGGAGCCGGCTGAGAAACAACAGCTTGATAGCCGGCTGTGATTACCGATATATGAATTTTGAACGGACCGCTGTCCTGGAAAGGGACCAGCAGGCCTTCGGTATGTTCATCCAGAATGAATTAATTTTAAACAAGATTTCTGTATCAGG
>LJUP01000260.1 GCA_001303955.1 Bacteroides sp. SM23_62
ATTAAGAAATAAAATTAAAAGTCAAGGATTAATTATTATAGCTGGATATGGTTGGGATCATGTGGCTGGGGCTATTCATGGAAGATTTCGTCAGAGGGAATATGAATTACAAAAGTAATTCTGCTGAGTAAAGACTGAGCAGAGATGAAACCATATAAATGGTTTGGGTATAAACTGCATATAACGTTAGCAGATAATGACCCCCTCGGATTTTGCAGAAGACAAACCGATTCACTTAAAGCTTCTGCTTTCCCCGGTGATGGTGAATGCTTTTGTGGCTTTATTAGCGCACCATATCTAAAAAGAAGATGACTTCTTCATCTGTGCCATCTCCATCGAAGTCGAACTCTGAATTAGCTCCAATATGTAAATTATGTGCATCATATTCGATGTCATAATATTCATATTCTCCCGGATATGTATCATACTCCACGGCTAGCCACTCTTCATCAAAACCAAGTCTGCCTGTGAAAACCATATCATCTCTTCCGGGACGTTTGATTTTAAAAGTAAATCTGCCGTTGTTTTGAATTGTCAGCGTTACACTTCCTCCTTCCTCTATCACATCAATACCATTAAATGTAGCACTGGTGGCAGTCCAGGTTCCAGCGATTTCAGATATTCCTTCTGTTGAAAACTCATCATCATCGCTGCACGCAACGAGAAAAGCAAGAGGCGCTATAACAACAATAAATAACAAGGCCAGGCCTGTTTTTTTCTTCGCAGTGAAATAGATGGATTTTTTCATTTCTCAGAATTTACGATTAGAAATATCAGAACTAATTAACTCTATGATAATAAAAAAATTGGAACTGCAATTAGCACAAATAAGTTACGAAAATATTCTGAAAGTGTTGTAAATGCTGAGAGTCTGATGATAAAGTTAGTGATCAGTCAAATTAAGTATCTCTTCCTGTTTCTGTATGAAATCACGGTCCAGTTCCTCCACCAGGTCAGGCCTTTCCGAAGCCCTGTTGTTGGTTTCCGATATGTCGTCACTGAGATTGAATAACTGCCAGGGTTCACCGGGTTTTGTGCGAACAATCTTCCAGTCGCCCCTGCGGAGGGCGGCATGCCCTTCATATTGAAAGAAGAAGCTTTCATGAGGTGAAACATCGGTCTCACCCGTGAGTACTGGCAAGGGGTCTTTGCCGTCAAGGACCCTGTTTGCCGGAAGATCCGCCCCGGCAATCCTGGCAGATGCTACCAGGAGGTCGGGAGACCAGAGTGGTGTACTGATGACCGAACCGGCGTCGATGTATCCCGGCCAGCGTGCCAGTGCAGCTACCCGGAGTCCACCTTCCCAGCAGGTAACACCGCCCTCCCTCAAGGGATCATTGATGCCAATGTCCACCGGTCTTCCCAGCCTGAAGGCTCCATTGTCCGAAAACAGGAAAACAAAGGTGTTATCATTGATGCCCAGGGAATCAAGGGCATCCAGGACGTTGCCGATGGCATGGTCAAGGGCTGTGATGACGGCATGGTAACGTTTCTGCGGATCAGGTTCGTCAGGGGAAAGCCCATAAGCCTCGGTAAAAGCCCAGTCGGGCGCCTGCCAGATGTTCGGCTCACCGGGAGCCTTGTTGGCAGCACTGGGGAAATGCGGGGCGTTAAATGACAGGTAGACAAACCATGGTTCGGCCCTGCCGGTTTTTTCACTGATGAAATCTATGGCGGCATTGGCGAAGATCTCTGAGCTGTATTCCCCTGTGCGATAAACCTCCTCGGTATTGTGATAGAGATCATGTTTGCCCCTGTAAACATGGTTGAAATAATCCATGTTGCCAGATACATGGCCCAGGAATTCATCGAATCCCCTTTCAGTTGGCCTTGATCCGGGAGCAAACCCGATGTTCCATTTGCCAAAGGCGCCGGTGGCATAATGGGGCACACCCTTTTTGATGATCTGGGGGATGAGGATTTCTGATTGCCGAAGGCCAACCCCATAATTGCCTTCGATGCCGGGCAGCTGGTAATCCAGTTTATTTTGTTGCGGGATCCGGCCTGTCAGCAGTGCAGCCCGGGAAGCCGAGCAGGTTGGTGAGGCTGTGTAAAAACTGGTCAGCCGTGCGCCCTGGGATGCCAGGCGTTCTATGTTCGGGGTTTTGGCGGGCGAGTCAGGATGATAGATGGAAAGGTCTCCGTAACCAAGATTGTCCACGGTGATGATCAGAATGTTCGGGGGTGTATCGTCCGGCTGCCGGGATCCTGCAGAACCACATCCCGGCATGATACAAAAAACGGCCAGGGCCCAAACAAGATTGATCAGGCCTTCAAAGTCAAAAAAATGATCAGTGGCATGTTTCATGACAAGTTTATAACAAATGATCATAAGATAATTAAAATCCATCATTTCCCATACGCCGTATTCTTTCTGTACAGGTTGCCGTTCCATCCTGCTTCTTTCAGGAGTAATTAAAACCTGAAATCCTGCTTCATCCGGGTGTTTTTCTTTAAAACTTGAGCTATATTTACTTGTAAAAAAGATTCCATTAATATGAGTTATTTAGAAGAGCTTTACTCGCTCGAGCATAAAACAGCGGTCGTCATTGGCGGAGGCGGTGTGCTGGCCGGCTGCATGGCAGAAGGACTGGCAAGGGCTGGTGCCGACATTGTCATCCTCGATCTGAACCTGGAAAATGCCACCAAAAAAGCAGGGGAATTGAAGGAATTCAAAGTGAAAACCTCAGCCATCATGGTGGATGCTTCCGATAAGACCGACCTGGAAAAGGCAGCGGCTCAAATCCTTGAAGATTTTGGCTCGGTGGATATCCTGATCAATGCCCCGGGCATCAATTCCGCCACCCCTTTTCTCGAGATTGCTGAAGAAGAATATGAAAAGATCATGAATGTCAACCTGAAAAGTATGTTCCTGGCCTGCCAGATATTCGGGGGGAAAATGATCGAAAAGGGAAGGGGCGGGAGCATCATAAACATTGCTTCCGTCTCCTCCGGACCGCCCCTTTCCAGGGTGTTTACCTACAGCCTCTCAAAGGCGGGGGTGGTTAATCTCACCCAGTTTCTGGCCAAGGACTGGGCCCCCCATAACATCAGGGTCAATGCCCTTGCTCCAGGATTCTTTCCCGCTGAACAGAACAGAAAGATATTGACCCAGGAACGCATTGATTCCATATTCAGGCATACCCCGATGAACCGGTTCGGTGACCCGGAAGAACTGGTCGGTGCCACCATCTGGCTGGCCTCTGAGAAAGCCTCTTCTTTTGTTACAGGTGCTGTTATCCGTGTAGATGGTGGCTTTACAGCGATGACAATCTGATAGATAACAAAGAGCCTGCTGCCACGATGAATGATCAAGCCAATTTCGTTTTTCAGCCTGTTGAAGTCAAGGGGGTCACTTTCCGTAATCCCTTATACATAGCCTCCGGACCGACCACACGGACGATCAAGCAAGTGATGCGGGCTGAAGAGTGCGGCTGGGGCGGTGTCAGTTTAAAACTGAGCATCAGTCCGGAACCCTATATCAATCGCGAGCCACGTTACGGCTGGTTCGCCGATCAGGGGATTTTTGCCTTCACAGCGGAAAAACGGCTGCTGCCTGAGCAATGCCTCGAGCTGATCCGCGAGTCCAGGAAACAAACATCTGACCTGGTGATCATGGCCAACATTACCTATGCAGGAGAGGAGGATATCCATACCGGATGGGGAGGTTTTGCCAGGCAGTGTGAACAGGCCGGGGCCCATATCATCGAGCTGAATATGTGCTGTCCCAATATGTCCTACAATGTCGAGCTTTCCAACAAGGACGAGGTATCAGGTCCACGGACCGGTGCCAGCCTGGGACAGGATCCCGAGGCCGTCAGCACCATCACAAGGGCAGTCAAGGAAAGCGTGTCCATCCCGGTTTTTGTCAAGCTCACACCCGAGGGAGGTAAAATAGCAGAAGTGGCGAAGGCCTGTTTCGAAGCCGGCGCTGATGCCGTTGGTACCACTGCCAACAGGCTGGCAATACCACCCTTTGACATTTACCATCCGGCAGATTCACCTTTTCACCTTCAAAAGGAGTTGAGCCTGTCCTGCTTTTCCGGAGAAATTATCAAACCACTCGGACTCCGGGATGTTTACGAAATGCGTAAACTAATCGGTCCGGGACCCTTTATCACTGGTACCGGTGGCATACGAAATTATCGCGACGTCATTCAGATGGCATTTATGGGTGCTAATATGTTCGGGATCTGCACGGAAACGATCATCTCCGGTTTTGACATTGTCCGGGATATGATAGAGGGTATCCAAAAATACATGAAAGAAACCGGACATACCTCGCTGGATGAGATTCGAGGCTCAATTGTCAACGAACTGAGATCGGCAAAAACGGTCACTTTAAGCAAGGGGCAGGCACAGGTGAAAGACCGCACGCTGTCTGCGCCCTGCGTTGTGTCATGTCCGAACCATGTACCGGCACAGGGTTATGTAATGGCGGTCGCAAAACAAAATTTTCGCAAGGCCTACGATCTGATCACCACATCCAGCCCTTTGCAGTCAGTGTGCGGCTATGCCTGCAACCATCCCTGTGAAACCGCCTGTATCCGGGGCAATATTGATGATCCCGTCAGGATCAAAGAAATAAAACGGTTCGTCCTGGAATACGGCAGGCAGAAAGGATGGACCCCTGTACTGAATATCGCTGAAAAGAAGGGTCATAAAATTGCTATTATCGGTGCCGGACCTGCGGGACTTTCGGCGGCTTTTTATCTGCGACTTGCCGGCCATGAAGTGACCATATTTGAGAAAGAGAAAGCAGCCGGAGGTTTATTGCGTTATGGCATTCCGCGTTTTCGCTTACCGGCCGGGGTAATCGATTATGAAACAGAGATGATTGAGCAACTTGGTGTCATTATTAAAACCTCACAGGAACTAGGGAAAGACTACAGCGTGTCGGAGCTTAAACAAAATGGATTTCACGCGGTTGTTCTTGCCATCGGGGCACAGCAGAGTCTGCCTTTAAATGTGCCGGGTGAAGCTGTTGATGGCTGTTATACAGCAGTTGAATTCCTGGAGAAAATGCAGAAGGGTGAAAAACCGGGTATCGGCGATAAGGTGGTTGTCATTGGCGGTGGATTCAGTGCGGTGGACGCTGCACGAACCTGTTTGCGGCTGGGAGCCGGGGACGTATACATCGCTTACCGGCGGACGAAAGATGAGATGCCCGCCACTCCCGAAGAAATTACAGAAGCGGAAGAAGAAGGTGTAAAGATCATGTACCTGGTTTCACCAAAACAGATTGTAACCGATAAGGGGAAAATCGAGAGCATCCGCCTGGTGAATTTCGTGCTGGGAGAAAAGGATGCTTCTGACAGGAGAAGACCTGTTGAAGTCGAAGGCACTGAATTCACACTGGAGGCGGACACTGTCATCTCAGCCCTTGGTCAGCAATTGGATTCTTTACCGGATAAGGACCTGTCGAAGGTTGCGGTCGATGGTAAAATCAAGGCCGATCCAAATACATTCGAAACCAATATTTCTGGTGTCTATACCGTGGGCGACGCTGCTTTGGGGGCAAGTGATATTATTTCGGCAATAGCCAGTGGTAAACGTGCAGCAGCGGCTGTCGATAAAAAATTATCGGGATCAGAGGCAGTTATTCGTCCCGTTGAGGAACTTAAGCAGGTTGACCTCAATCATGTACTTGAAACGAAAGGCAACGCCCCAAGGACTGCTTCTGTCAGGAACTATACGGTGGAAGCGCATAAGCGCATCAATGGTTTTGAATTATACAGCCGTCCGTTTACAGAGACCGAAGCGGTTCAGGAAGCCGCTCGCTGTTTAAATTGTGGCTGTGGCGAGGGCTGTATGATCTGCGCTGATATTTGCAATGCATTTGCCATTTCCAGCGTTGACACCAAACCCTTTGTGGATAAAGAAGAATGCGTCGGTTGTGGTATTTGTGTCTGGCGCTGTCCCAATGATAACCTGGAAATGATCCCCAGTAATTAATCACGCGCAATGATGGAAAAATTAAAAATTGGTATTGTCGGTTCAAAATTTGCCGCCATGCTTCACGCAGAATCCTATAAAAGATGTTCTTCAGTGCACATGCACTCAACAGCGGCGATTGATAATCTGGAGGAATTTGCAGATCGGTATCAAATACCAAACCGCTACAGTGATTACCGGGAGATGTTTGAAAAAGAAGACCTTGATCTTGTCAGCGTCTGTGTACCGAATTATCTGCACAGGGACGTTGTCATTGCTGCTGCCGAGGCAGATAAAAAAGCGATTATCTGTGAAAAACCTTTGGCGACATCCGTTGAAGATGGTCAGGAAATGGTAAAAATATGCCGCGACAGGCAGGTAAAATTTATGTATGCGGAGGACTGGATTTTTGCTCCGGCGCTAATCAGGGCCAAAGAAATTATCGAGGAAGGCGGTATCGGGGATATCCTTTACGTAAAAGCAAAGGAAACACACAACGGTTCACATTCTGTTTTTGCCCAGCAAAAAAAATATTGCGGAGGTGGATCAATGATCCACCTGGGTATCCACCCGATTGGTTGTCTGCCATGGCTGACAGGTCAGGATATTACCCATGTCATGGGAATGATCACGGAAGGCGCTGATAAGAATTTATTGCATAAGCATTACACGGGAGAGGACTGGGCTGCATCCCTGGTGATATTTGAAAATGGCATGCGGGGCTTTGTGGAAGGGAATTACATTACCTGCGGCGGCATGGACGATACAGTCGAAATATATGGCACAGAAGGGAACATTCATATTGATCTCACGAAAGGATCCCCCCTTACGGTTTACAGTCGTTCAGGTTTTGAATATGCCATCGAAAAGGCAGATTTCACGCATGGATGGACCTGCCCGGCTGTTGACGAGTTTATGTCACTGGGTTATGTGAATGAAATCACCCATTTTGTGGATTGCGTTCAGCAGGATAAACAACCACAGATGGGAACACGCGGTGAGGATGGAATCAAGGCCCTTAAAGTCACTTTCGCAATTTATGAATCGGCAGAGAAGGGACGGTTGATCGAAGTTTCTTAACACAGATAAAAAATAGAGATAAAAATGGCAAAGTACAGTCTGGAACCTGTTAAGGTGCCAAAAGTAAGCACTAAGTTCAGAACCATTAAAACCAGGTTACCCGTTCCTGAATCCCTGAAAATTTTCAGCATACTTTCCGCATCAGAACCCGTATCAATGATGGGCCAGCCCCCTGTGGTCTGGGATAAGGCAACGGGATTTCAGGTGTATGACAAATGGGGCAATAAATGGATAGACTGGTCATCCGGTGTATTGATCACAAATGCGGGTCACGGCCGTAAAAGAATTATCAAAGGCTTAAAAAAAGTACTCGATCAAAAACTGCTGGCGACCTATGTATTTGTCCATGAAAAAAGGGCAGAGCTGACAAAAATGCTTCAGGATTTATCTCCTGATCCTGGAAATTATCAGGTTTTCATTCTTTGCACGGGAAGCGAAGCCGTTGAGAATTGTATCAAGCTGGCCAAAACATATGCACTCAAAAAGCACGGTCCACATAAAAAATATATGGTTTCATTTGAGAATGCTTTCCATGGCAGAACCATGGGCTCCCAGCTGGCAGGTGGTATGGCCGGATTAAAGACATGGCTCATTGATGAAGGCGGGACATTTATACAGGTACCATTTCCTGACGGATATAAGAATGAGGATACATCTTTCGGTTTGTTTCACAGCAGCCTGGAAAACCGGGGCATAAAACCCGCGGATATTGCAGGCGTTCTTACCGAGACTTACCAGGGAGTCGGACCGGATTTCTTTCCCGTTGAATATGCCCAAAAATTGGAAGCATTTTGCCGCGAGCATGACATTGTTACCATATATGATGAGGTTCAGTCCGGCTTCGGGCGGACGGGGAAAATGTTTGCTTATGAGCATTACGGAGTTAAACCGGATTTAATTGCCTGTGGAAAGGGGATTTCATCATCCTTACCCATATCGGCTGTCATCGGAAGAAAGGATATTATGGGATTATATGCTCCCGGGTCAATGACTTCCACGCACTCTGCCAGTCCACTGCCTGTGGTATCTGCCATCGAGAATTTAAAAATCATCGAGAAAGAAAAACTGGTCAAGCATTCCAGAAAACTAGGAGATGTTTTGAAATCCGGATTGGAAAAAATCAAGGCTAAATATCCCGATGTGCTGGGATGTGTGCAGAGTAAAGGCCTGGTTGCCGGGATACAGGTGGTTAAAAAAGGCACCAAAGAGCCCGATGCAGAAACGGCAGTACTAGGAAAATAAGATATGACAACACTAAATTCACCACATCCATTGGATGTTACCATCGTAGGCGGGGGCATGATCTCCCATGACCTGATCCTGCCTGTGGTCTATCATCTGCAGAGAACAGGGATGGTCAATGAGATCAACGTATGCTCCCTGGACGCTGCTCCTCTGAAGGAGCTGAAAAACAGTGCGATGATCCGGGAGGCATTCCCCGGCCAGGATTTTAATGCCCATCCGGCTATTTCGGATCCAGAGGACAATAAATATCCTGATCTGTACAAGGAGGTCATTGCCCGTATGAAGCCCAGGCAGGTGGTCATTGTTGCCATGCCTGACCAGCTCCATTATTCCGTTATTATGGAAGCCCTGAAAAATGACCAGCATATTTTATGTGTCAAGCCACTGGTACTAAAGTATGAACACACCGTGGAAATAGAAAAAATGGCCTATGAAAAAGGGCTGTTTATCGGCGTTGAATACCATAAACGTTTTGACCGCAGGGCATTGATGGCAAAAAAAAGTTATGAACTGAATCAACTGGGTGAATTTGTGATAGGTGAGGCAAAAATGATCGAACCCTATTTTTACAGGTCATCAAATTTCCAGAACTGGTTTACATGCGACCAGACGGATCCTTTTGTATATGTCGGCTGTCATTATGTTGACCTGGTTTATTTTATTACCGGTTTGAAGCCCGTTGGAGTATCAGTCTCAGGAATCAAGGGGAAATTCCCCAACGGGAATGAAGGTTATATGTGGGCCAACGGCAGGGTACGATTCGAGAATGATGCTTTGTTGTCGGTTACGGATGGTTTGGGTTATCCCGATGAAGGGGCGGGAAGTAATGAACAGAACCTGCAAATGTTTTTTGAAGGACCTGGAAAATCAGGTATGATCAAACATGATGACCAGTTCAGGGGGGTCCAGCATGCTTATCTGGAAGGGATCGGGTGCGGTGGATCCAGTTTCAATTTTGTGAGTCCGGATTTCTTTCAGCTCATTCCTTGGGAAGGCAAGGGCCTCAAACCCTCAGGATATGGTTATGAGTCTGTGGCAGCAACCGTTGAAATGGCCCATAAGATTGAAACCGAAGTACTCACCTTATCAGAAGTTGAGTCTCTTAAAAAAAGACAGCAAATCATCAGGGAGGCTGATGAAAAAGGAATTATTGCCACACCTGCGAACAGTTATATCAATGAATTGGTCGTTGAAGCCGCGCGGCTATCAATACTCAATGACGGGGATATGGTTACCATAGAATATGGCCCGCACCCAAAAATTGAACTTCGCGGGACAATGCCTTAAAGAAGCACTCCTTCCAGTGCTTTCTCCAGTTCTCGGGCATGCTTGATGAATTCTTCAACATTCATTTCCTTGAAATATAGAAGACCATGGGTTGCTTTTAAAAGCAGGTTTTCATTGCTGTAAAAGTACTCCTTGCCCAGCAACAATTGTAGTTGTTCCAGTTGTTCGACCCAGATCCTCTGTGCGAGAAGACTGAATTTTCCGTCATACTCGTAACTGGGGAATGATGCATTCACCTGGCTGATATAGCAATTGGTGAAGGACTGGTCCATGATAGACAATGAATTCAATGACACCGGGACAATTACGTTGACATCGGCCGGATGATATCTGAACCAGACATTTCTGTACCCGATGATGCGCAATTTCGAAGTATCTGTCTCCTTTCCCCATTCCCTGACAGCTGCTGCGATCGCCTGCAGGACTTTGTAGTGAGTATCCGGACCACTGCCCTCGGGATCAAATGCCAGGCTGATTACCGTGGGTTTGATTTTTCTAAAGGCCTCAAGGATGGGCGTAACATCACGGCTGCGGTCGGGCTGTTCGGTAAAAATGTCTCCCTTGTAAAAGCCCAGCCTCAGATGATGTACATTTTTTACAGGCACACCATAATGTGCCCATATCAGCTCCTCCTCAAATTCCCGAACCATTCCCTTGAGTTTCTGTATTTTGGGTGGGTTCTGGCTTCCATCATAACTTTTTCT
>LJUP01000261.1 GCA_001303955.1 Bacteroides sp. SM23_62
TCCTTCGGGAAAATCGTCCCAAGCATGGATCATAATTGGATTCACTTTCCCTGGAAAGTTTTCATTTGCTTTTATCCAATCTTCAAGATCGTCAACCGTGCTTATATAATCAAAACCTCCACCACAATAAATTGCTATTGCCTCTCTGAACCATACGTCTGTTCCTAAATTTACGGTTCCTTCAATCAAGAATTCAAACTCATGAGTTAACTCATGTTTAAATAAATATTCATATAGACTGGTGTTAAGTTCAGGTGTTCTAATTTTAATAATAATCGTCCCCCAATACGCATAAGCACCATTGTCTTCATGCCCGGTATTTATATAAATATTAATTTTATCATTTTCAGGAGGAAGCTTTAAATCCTCAAAATCTTCAAAACTAAATTGATTCAAAATTTCTCCAAACATTTCATCAGAAAACGCTAAACACTGTAATTTCAGCGTATAACTGGCTCCATCTGAATATACTTTACAATATGTTCCTCCAATAGGGTTCCCATCATGGGTCCATTTAAATGGTGAATATTTGACCCATGATCCTTCCTCTATTTCAATTGGAGAATTTTCTTCATTTTCATCACTGCAACTGTTTGACACAAGAAATAGTAAAAGAAAAAAGAATAGCAATTTATAGTCTTTCATACTTATTGCATTTTGAAGATAAATTTAAAATTTGAGGCTGATGGTAAAGAACTTATTATGAAAGATTTTTGAACTGTGGCAGTCCTATAGTGTAATCCAGATTGATAAAATATTCGCAAGTTATTTCATCAGCATCCGTCCAAAATCTGGTCATCACCGGAATTTGCAACTATTATATATATGAGAAATAACTTTTGATGATGTTATTCTTTTAAATTACAATAGGTAGATGCAGAATTTGTATTTATGGTTGCTTCAATGGTTTTGAAAATCT
The DNA here is from genome assembly GCA_001303955.1 of Bacteroides sp. SM23_62. Lineage (GTDB taxonomy): Bacteria > Bacteroidota > Bacteroidia > Bacteroidales > SM23-62 > SM23-62. Next base: position 920 of record LJUP01000261.1, read on the forward strand.
AACGTCCTCATTCAATACTGTGCCCTTCAAAATTGGAGTTTCCTTTATTTAGTGACTCAACGATGGGCCGATTTTTAAAACCGTCAACGAAATCGTCAACTCTCAAAATAAAATCCCAGCAAAAACATTAACTCGCTGGTCTTCAGCAACTTGCCAGAATGAATACTCGTCAGCAATAAACATTTTTGTGAGATTTTTTATATTTTACTTGACATTTTGTATATTATTATATACATTTGGTAAAGTTTTATTAACAAAAAGATAATAATAATGGAATTTTCATCTTTAAACAGGCATTCTTACCGGTGGGTCGGGTTGATTATATCCCTGACCGGTATAGCAATATTCAGTATGCTATTGGTACTGGACTTCAGGTATGTTGAAAACTGGGAGGAAAAGATTTTTATAATCAATCATTACATCATCATCCTGGGATTGGTATTGCTCTCCTATAGTCTTGAAAAGACTGAAGACGAGAGGATAAGGACCATCCGGTTCAGGATGCTGAGATTTTCGCAACTCCTTACTATTTCAGGACTTATAGGCTATGCTGCCATAACCATATTAGACAGGGTTGAATTTAATCTATATATTATTTTTTATATCATAGAGGCAGCATTGATACTCTACCAGTTTTTGTTCCGGCTGTTCCTTCGGACGAATCCTGCATGGATATTCAGGGAAACACCTACGAGAAAAGCAAAAAGCATCATTCCGGTTGTATGTCTCATATTTCTGATCGGCTGGCTTATCTATGCAATTATTGAATTTAAAATCTAATGTATGCAAAACTCCCTTAAAGTTGAACGAGCAAGAAATAATATTTCTCAGGCTGAACTTGCAAGCAGGCTGAATGTTTCCAGGCTCACTATACACTCCATTGAAGCCGGGAAATTTAATCCTTCGGTTCAGCTTGCCCTGAAACTTGCCAGGTATTTTAATGTAACAGTGGAAGACCTGTTCATGCTTGAGGATGAAGATCTTTAGAATAGTATATTTTGATAATCATGAAAAATCTTAAACAATCCATATTCATTCTTACAGCTGCCATCCTAATCTTTTCAATCCCGCAAAACATATTCGGCAGGGATTCAGGATCAGGTGATGTCTTTATATGGGAAACCCATATCAAAGCTTGCACTTTGTTTATTGCAGGCTCAGTACACGTCGGTAAAAAAGATTCTTACCCCCTTCACGAAACATACTTGGAGTATCTTGAGCGTTCCGATAAAATCATTCTTGAAGTAGCTGAAAACTTCGAGAACATTCATAATATAATGTCGGAATACATTCAAAAGGACCGACTACCAGAGGACAAATACTTCAGGCATACACTTCAACCAGAAATCAGAGATAGAATCATAGATATTCTTGGATCTGATCAATTCTATAGATTTGACCAATACAATGCCTGGGTCCTGATCATGCAACTAGCCGTAAATAAAATGAGATTATTGGATTATGATCCATTACTCGCCGTTGACAGATATATCTGGGACCAAGCCTTTGCGGCCGGTAAAGAGATTAGTGGACTTGAAAGTGTTGAAGAGCAGTTCAGACTCCTTGAATTCGATCTTCCCTATGACATTCAATTAAAAATAATTGAACGGAACGTGGGTAATATCCTGATAGCAGCAGAGAAGGAGGGTGCTTTATATGATGCTTATTTCAACAACCATGTGGAGAAATTCGGAAAAATCTTTACCACCAGATTCAATTTTGAAGACCCGGTGGAAAAAACGGCCTACAATAAGGTCTTCACACAACGTAACAAGACCTGGGCCAACAATCTTGAAGAACTTGCCAATAAACACCATGGGGCCATCTTTGTGGCAGTCGGGGCAGGTCACCTTTTCGGTCCCGGAAATTTGCTGGAATGTTTAAGAGAAAAGGGATACGAAATACATCAGGCAGGTTGGTGAGACCAGTCCGGCATCATTGAAAATGCATGCTTTCCCGATGATTAAGCGGTACCATAACTTAACGCGGCTTTCTGCCTGATACCTTGCCGGCTTGTGTGTAATCATCAACAAATCCATCAACGAATTCCTCACCCCCCCAAAGAAAATCCCGGCAGATCAATGACCTGCAGGGACTTGTCACGGTTTGGCGTGGTACCACCTGGAATCGAAACGGGGCACCTGGCTATTCCAGCCCACTATATGTTAATTGCGTTTAACCGATATTTTACATGTATGGTATGCTAAAAGAGCCTAATAAATCAACCCGAAAAAACCGGCCGGACCAGGCAATATTTCAGGTATTAAATGTAGTTTTACTGAAATAATGTCCACGATACTCTCCATACATAATCTCTCCAAGATCTACCATAAAGGCAAGGTTGAAATACCGGCCGTAAAGGAGGTCAGCTTTGAGGTTACCCAGGGTTCCTATCTCTCCATTGTGGGAAAGTCCGGTTCCGGGAAATCGACCCTTCTGAACCTGGTGGGTGGACTTGACAGGCCAACTTCCGGCACCATCCAATTCAACGGGAAAGAGCTGGGAAAATTGAATCGTTACCATCTGGCACTGCACCGCAGGTTCGGGGTCGGAATGATCTTTCAATCCTTTAACCTGCTCCCCAGGCGCACGGCGCTTGATAATATCATCCTGCCGCTTACATTCGCAGGCGTCCCCAGTCGCAAAAGGAAACAGCGTGCAACAAAGCTACTCGAGCAGGTAGGGTTGGGAGGAAGGACAACCCATTTTCCTTCGGAGCTCTCAGGAGGGGAAGCGCAGCGGGTGGCCATTGCCAGGGCCCTGGCCAATGAACCGAAGATGATCCTGGCAGATGAACCGACAGGGAATCTTGACAGCAGTACAGCAAATGAGATCATTCAGCTGCTGGTATCCCTGAACAAGGATAAAGGATTAACCATCCTGATGGTAACACATGACAGAGAAACAGCAGATGCAGTTTCTGACAGCATAATAACCTTAAAGGACGGAAGCATCATATGAACCTGCAGGACATGACCATCATGGGATTCTCGAATCTCTGGCACACCCGGCTCCGGTCCACCCTGACCATCCTTGGCGTGGTCATCGGCATTGGCGCACTCACTTCCATGGTATCCTTCGGTACAGGTATGCAGAAAAACCTGACAGATGCATTTACCAAGAATGACCTGTTTACCAGTATGAACGTTACGCCCAAGGATCTCAACGTAGATGAGATGATGAGCGGTGACCTTTCGGGGATTGGCAAGATGCTGGACGAAAAGCCAAAACCGCTTACAGATTCAATCCTGGAAGCCATCCGTGAAATGGAGGGGGTACAGCTTGCGTTCCCGGATGAATCATTTGCCGGGAAGCTTCAATTCAATGACAATGAAGTGAGTAAAAACATGCAGCCCATCCCGGCTGCAGCCAGTGCATTTTACCCTTACAATGACCTGCTGGCTGGAGAACTTTACCCCCATGACAGCAGCCAATCGGTTGTCATCAAGTGGGAAACATTAAGGGATCTCGGGCTGATCGTGGAATATCCCGACCTGGACTATACCCTTTCCAGAAAAGACAGTCTAAAGGGAACACGCATCGTATCTCCCGACTCTGTCATCGGTCGTAAAATAACCCTCATAACGGCCGAATTGAACATCCCGTCCAATCCACTGGGGATCCTTATGGGGGATGATTTTGATCCCTTTGAGGAGACCAGCAGGGAGTATACGATCTGTGGCATTACCAGGCCCCGTGATGAATTTACCTTTGACCGCTCACGCAGTGCCCTGGTTATTCCTCCTGTCACAGCCAGGAAAATCCCCCGCCTGAGTTTTTCAAGTGTGTGGGATATCCTCGGGGAAGGCAAGGAAGAAGGCACCTACAGTTCCATATATGTCAGGGTTGCCGAGATGGAGGTTCTGACCCCTGTGAGGGAAAAGATTGAAGCCATGGGTGTGGGCGTTTTTGCCCTGGCAGATGAACTGGATGAGATCAAGAGGGCCTTTTTGATCATGGACAGCCTGCTGGGTGCCATCGGGACCATTGCCCTGATCATCGCTGCCCTGGGCATCATCAATACCATGCTGATGTCCATCCTGGAAAGGACCCGTGAAATCGGGGTAATGAAGGCTGTAGGTGGAAGTGAAAACGAGATCAAGTTTATTTTCTTTGTAGAGGCAGCCTGTATCGGTCTGGTCGGGGCCGTTTTTGGATTGCTGCTTGGCTGGGTAGTGACCAGGATTGCCAACCAGGTCATGAATACCATGGTACTACCTGACAACCAGGGTCCTGTAGATCTGTTTTATTTCCCACTGTGGCTGATCCTCGGGGCCATTGGTTTCTCTGTGGTTGTGAGCCTGGCAGCAGGACTCTACCCTGCCATCCGGGCTGCGAGGATAGATCCGGTCAGGGCATTGCGACATGATTAGTTTGCGGAATGATCATTGAAAACCAGACCATCAAATGAGAAGATTCATCCCTTTCGTTTTTTTGACAGCGATGGCAGTCGCTTCCTGTTCGAAAGTCGAAAAGGCAGACCTCATCCTTCTGAATGGTGAGGTATATACCATGGAAGAGGATCAGCCATGGGCATCGGCCATCGTGATAAAAGAGAACAAAATCGTTGCTGTTTTCGAAAATGACCGCTTGTCCAGAAAGTTTGCTGGTCCGGATACACGCATTGTGGACCTGGAGGGTAAATTTGTATTGCCAGGCTTTATCGACGCACATACCCATTTCGACGGCACTGGTGCCCAGCTCAATGATGCCAACCTGCTTGCTGTGGCGGATGAAGAGGGACTCAGGAAAGAGATCGCCAGGGTGGTGAATATTCTTGGGAAAGGGGAATGGATTACCCGCGGATTATGGGGAGCCTATGAGCAATGGGCCCTGGGAGCAAGCGAAACCGGTACAGGACCTGCCGAACGCTGGATGCCTGACCGCCGGATGATCGATGACCTGACACCTGAAAATCCCTGCTTTTTGAGAAGTTTCGACGGGGAATGGTTCCTGGCCAATACCCTTGCCCTGGAAATCTCCGGTGTGATCCATATGTACCCGGAAGACATGGTAAGGGATGAGCAGGGGAGGCTCACGGGACTGATCCGGAAGGGATCACCAAGGCTGAACGATATGCGGAAAGTGATCCGGCCCAAATCGCACGCAAGGCTCATGAATGAAAACAGGGCCGCTCTAAAACACTTGCGTGAATGCGGCATCGTTGAGATCCATGACATTACAGGTCCGGATCAGACAGAAAGATACCTGGAACTGGAGAAGAATGGTGAACTCACATGCCGGATCTGGATGCGGCCTGACCTTTCCAGGGGTGCTGAATTGAAGGAGATGGGAATGACCGCAGGATCCCATCCGGGCACCGGAGAGCCCAGCCGGTTCCTGCGTTACGGGGCTTTGAAGGGATACATTGATGGCATCATGGGTACCCATGGTGCATTGTTTTTCGAGCCTTACGATGACCAGCCTGATAATTACGGGCATTATCGGCGACATACCAGTGATGATCCCGATTTCAGGACCGGGAACATGGACAAAATGTATGCCCTCATCCGGACCGGGTACGATGCCGGTTTTGTTTCCAATGTACATGCCATCGGTACAAAAGGTGTCTCGCTGATGCTGGATACCTATGAAAGGCTTATGACGGACCTTGGCAGGGACCTTGAGGGCTTCAGGGTCATACACGCACAGGTGATCCGACCGGAAGACTTCCCCAGGTTCAGGCAGCTGAATGTGATCGCAGAGGTTAATCCATATCACATTTCAGACGACATGCGCTGGATGGAAGAAAGGATCGGCCATGAACGGTGCAGGGGAGCCTATGCTTTCCGGTCCCTCCTCGCCAACGGGGCCACCCTTTCCTTCGGATCAGATATGCCTGGTACCTCGGCAGCCGAATACTTCGCCCACCCCAGATACCTGCTCCATGCAGCCGTTAACCGGACCACCCTCAACGGGGAGCCGGAAGGAGGCTGGTTCCCGGAAGAAAAAATTTCCATGGAAGAAGCCCTGAGGGCCTATACCATCAACAATGCCTATGCAGCCTTTGAGGCGGATATCCACGGCTCTCTCAAACCCGGGAAACTTGCAGACATCACCGTATGTGACCTGAACCTGATGGAGATCCCTCCCGGGGACATTCTGAAGATGAATATCGAAATGACCATCGTGGACGGCAAAATTGTTTACCAAAGGGCATTTGACTGATATTCCTCATACAGAGGGATTTTTATCCGGAATCATTCTAAAAAAGCGTAAAAACCCCATGAGACAGGGTGAAATAGTGAACCATACCCCTTTCTGATCCGTATAAATGCCAATGACCATCCTGTTTCTCAAAAATGTGACACAGGTTTATTAATGATATGTGGTCAAATGGGCAGGATCAGAACATATCTTATATTAATATTACCTGTAGTTGTTTCACTCAACATCTATTCCCAGGATTGCAGCATCGTATCCAAAGCGAATGATATCCTTCCTGACAGGTTATGTTCCCCGGTGGGTGTAGTCTGGGAAGTAATTTACCGGGGGGTCAATGATGGTGGTGCATCCGTGGAGATCTTCTTTGAATGGGATGATGGAGACACGGACCTGGTCCCTGCCATCAATTCAGATCCCGATCCGGATATCAGGGAATGGAGAGCAACCACTACCCACACCTACATTGCGGAAGATAATTGTAATTACCACCCCCTGGCGACCCTGGTGGTCAATGGTGTCGAGTGTACCTCATCGGAACAGGAACAGATCGTAACAGTCTGGGACGATGATAACCACAACGGCGGAGAGGTTTATATTGCCCCTGCAGTCTGGCCTATCTGTTTTGGCAATGGTGACAATGTACAGTTCTCGGATGAGACCATCTTCAACTGTGTCCCTCCCCAGGAAAATGATGTGCCGAATACGGATACCAGATGGATACAATGGGTTTATGGAACTGACATCACCATGACCGGAGCGCCGGTCACCATCAACGGGAGCCCGCAGGTTTACCCCTATTATGGCAGTGTGATCACCCTGCCGGGACCGGTTACCGGTTCCGGAGAGGTCAGTGAAATCATGAACGTGGCCAATGATAAACTGGTCGGACAGTATTTTGAGGTCACGCTTCGATACTGGAACTTTTGCAATCCCTATGATGATCCCAATATTGCGGGCCCGCCCGCTGATCCTGTGAATGGTGACCATGAACCGGTTACCAACACAGCCATCATCCTGATCGTCGCTTATCCCCGGGTAACGATTGAGGATGTCCCGCCCTTATGTACCACCAGCGGTGATTTTAACTTGACAGCTTCCCCTGATGGCGGTACCTGGAGCGGTACAGGCATAGTGGATGCCCAATCGGGTACCTTCTCAC
>LJUP01000030.1 GCA_001303955.1 Bacteroides sp. SM23_62
CCACAAAAAAAGTGGCTGCAGCTGAGGAAGAAGTATGACCGCTGTAAAATGAGGTCTGAGTGCCACCTCCGGTTTTCCTCCACCATGGTGTCTCGGGATGGTATACGTAGGGTCTGATGCGATCGACATGCATGGCCGCCCCCCAGGAATAAAGATTACCGACAATGGCCTCGGTCTCCAGGTATAGCAGGAACAGGGGCGCCCAGTCTTTCCGGACCTTTTTATCTGCTAAAAAAAGCAGTGGGAGCGCAAAGCTTGCATACATACCGTAATCAGATATTTTCACTGCTGTCTCGGCATATGCTGCATCCTGTTGTGTGGCACACCTGTCAAATGCATTGACGTTATTGGGATCCAGGTTGACGATGGTCATGGAATCAAGGGGTGTTTTTTGTTGTAGGATTCTCAGTCCCACGTAATTCAAGGCAAAGGCTCCCACCGTGATGGGTATATCGACCACGGCCCTTACATTGTATATTTTCTGATCAAGGCTGTCTGTTTGCTGCGGCCATGCATTCAGCGATTGGGGGATCAGGATGAGAAGGGTGAGATATCTGCTCATGATGTGGACACTGTTTTGATTAATTTGAAATATTATGATATAACATTATTAGAATAGGAACCTGAACCTGAAGGAGAACAATCCATTTGGTTCGTCCTTGGACCATTCCCAGGTAGCAGTAAGGACGGCAAGCCGGAAAGGAGACAACCATAGTCCACTCCCGAATCCATGATGCCATACCCGGGAATCTTCTTCATCAAGAAAGACCCTTCCAAAATCATTAAAAGCAAGGATTCCCGTTTCACCTTTTGCTATGTATGTGGAAAAATTGAAGAGCTTGAACCGCAGCTCGGTGTTTTGGTAAAGGCTGGCATCACCAGCGTAGCGGGTGGACCTGTGTCCCCTGAGATTGCTGTTACCGCCCACGCTGCAAGCCTGGAAGAATTCATAATTGCCTGCATTTACGGCTCCGCCTAGCCTGAATGCCAGGACAGTCCGGTGAGGTTTCCGGAAGCTCAGGAAAAAGCTGAAGTCTGAGGCCAGCTGGTTATAGGTGTGGGCATTTTCAGAAAGGCTGTAATTGAATGTTGATCTGGTATTCCAGTATATCCCCCTGGTTGGAAGGACCTTGTCATTCCTTGAATCCAGCTCATATCGCAGGTTGATGCCGGCAAACCGCTGTCTTTCAAAAATCTCGGGATTCAGCCCGTTATTCGGTATGTCGGCGATGTATCTGCCGTCCGTATTCTCTACATCAAATTGCTGGTAAAAGAGTCCCGCTGAAAAAGTACTGTTCTTAATGGATTTGCTGATTTCAGGATTGGCATGCAACTGCCCGATCCGTACCCGGTTAAAGTCCTTATCATCCGAGGTTTTTTCCGTTTCATTTCCCAGCCCGAAATAATTCTGTGTATAGCGGGGATCCCTGATAATGAAGTGAAGCTGCCCGTCGAATCCCCCGATCACAGAGGTAAAAATACCATCATAGGTGAATTCCAGCGCACTGGTGGCGAAGGCATAGCGGCCTCCCACCGTATGGTGGCTGGCATAGGGGGTTTTCTGAAACCCATGGGTGGTGTAAAAGAATCCTGCCCCGAGGACAAAGGCTTCATCCGCATTGTACCCGAAATAGGCCAGGGGGATAAACTTATTATAATTAAAAGCATAGTAGTTATAGGAATTTTTCTCGGGCCTGTTGGATGTTCTGTTCCTGGCCTCGGTGCCGAAATCAATCTCATTCTTCCCCCTGGTATCGTAAATAATGGTCTTCTTTGAGAGTCCCCTGACGGCTGATTTATCCTTGATATCATCGTTCCCGGGTCCGCCAATGATCCGCACCCTGATCCCCTCGTCCACCTTTCCTTCGACATCAAATTCATCTTTCCCCTTCAGGCCATACAAGCGGATTTCACTGGTTTCATCATGCCTGAAAGTACGGTCATAGATCTTATCCTTCTTGTTTCCTTTGCTGCTGACTGACCATACCTTCACTTCCGTTTCATTGTCATTCAGCCTTTCCACGCTGAATTGTTCCCGTTTATCGCTCCCAACGATATCTACTTTTTTGGAGATGATGGCATAATGACTTTCGGCAAATTCCGGCCACTGTTCCCGCCGGGCCTTGAGTTTGGCTAGGGTGGTTTCGGCTTTTACCTCCGCCACCTGGTGGGGCATATCGAAAACGGCAGCCTCGAGGAGTTCGTCTGTGAAGTTGGACTGCATTCTCTTGGCTGCCTTGATCCAGTCCTCTTTTTCCAGTTCGTTCAGAAAACGCCTGTCAAGCCATTTCGCCTGGGATATGAGTCCACCCATGTCCTTGATCTCATAATCAAATCCCTGGTTCATCCTCAGGGCGAACTTCCTGCTGGATATCCATGGGAAAAAGCCCTCGTTCAGGAAAAATGTCTGGTCCCTGTCCCTTGGTATGGCCCGGTAGATGGTCTGGTCTTTTTCTTTGAAAGCGGCCCATCTCCACTGGTCCTCATGGCGGTCCCAGTCCCCTATGAATACATCAAACAGCCTGCATTTCAGGAAATGCTCCTGGTCCATGATATTATCATGGTCATCCGTCATTTCATCCATCATGTCCGGGGTCCCGATGATGTCCTTTGAGCGTCCGAAACTCTCCACATCCTTCCGGTTCCCATTCGGCCTTTCCTCGAAAAGGTAGAGTCCCTCCCATACATCATCCAGGTATTTTCCCAGTCTCGGATCCTTGGTCAGGTAGACGATCTTGGGATTGGTATGGTAGATTTCAGCGGCATCAGCCATCCTGGGAACGGACAGGGCTGCCCAGGGAAGGTAAGCCGACATCTGGTCCTGCGCCAGGTCAACCGCCAGCTCTATTTTCACCACTTCGGGAATGACCTTGGAAGGATCCTTCTCCAGTGACCGGAGGACATATTGCTGTTCCTTGTCATTCTCCAGCCTCAGGGATTTTGTTTGTCCACCGCCTCCCTTTTTTACGATCTCCAGTCCGCCCTTTTCATTGTTGAAATCAAAAACCGGGACTTCCACGGGTATGATCCATTCCTCGCGGTAATTGTCCCCGAAGAAAATCCGTTTGAATTTACCGGCCTTGTATTTTTCCCCGTTGGGATAGGTTGTGATGGTGCTGTCGGAATAGTCTATATCACTGAGGAAATCTTTGTATTTTTTCTTATCATAGACGGTTTTGTTGAATATTTTTTTCCGGAAAGCCAGGTGACCGGCAGGATCACTGGCAGCCCGTTCACTGCCTGCGTTAAGTTCCTGGTCGTTGCCTGCTGTGGATTCTGTGGTGAAGAATTCCAGCCAGACATCCCCGTTATCCTGGAAACTCAGTTTGGCAAAACCAGTTTGCATCTGGGAAAAGTCGGTTTTTTTGCTATGGGCGGCGTAGGTGGCTATTCCCGCCGCCCCGCTGACGATATAGTGGTTAGAGTCCTTTTCTGCATATTGCAGGTTGTGTTCATGTCCCGCAGCATAAATGATATTGGAGTGCCCCTCAAAAGTTTCCAGCAATGCTTCCTTGAGCATTTTGTAATGGGGATGGGAGAGGTCCTGGGGTGCCCCGAGGAATTTCCTGTATCCGGTATACAGGAAACCGGGCAGGGGAATGTACAGGGCGTTGTTTACCTCAAGAAGGGGGAAGAGAACGCTCGATCCAGGGAAATGCCCCCCGTGATTCCCTATGCTGTACAGGGGATGATGCGTTGCTATAATGATCTTTTTTTCCCTGTTTCGGCTGACTGCATCTTCTAACTGGATAAAGATATCGGCTTCATCCTCAATGTCTTCATAACTTTTATCATTTTCATGAAACCACCATTGCGAGTCGAATACGATCAATACAATATCATCGCTCAGTTTGATTTCTTCCGGTCCCGGACGTCCTTTTTTTGGCAGGAACACATCTTTCCTGTCCAGGTAGTCCTCAATGTATATGCGCTGGTTCTTAACATACTCAAGCCCATCTTTTCCACCTCTGTCCCAGTCATGATTGCCAGGAAGGTATATGATCTCACCCTTATAGTTTTTCAAAATATCCAGCTGGGCGGTAAGGCTTTTTTCAGCCACCTCCCAGTGCCTGTGGGTGGAATCATCCGGCAAACCGCTTGGCTGGACATTATCGCCGAGAAAAACAACGGCACTGTTCTCTCCGGCTGATCCCAGGTGGGTTTCCATCATTTTCATAACATGCTCATTTTCAAATGCCCTCCTTGAGTCTCCAATGAGAAATACCGAATAGACTGTCGAGGTGGATGTGGAGGGAACCTCTTCCTTCCAATTTCCCAGCCTTTCATTGTAAAAAGGTTTGTTGGTGGCACAGGAGAAAAAAACCGTTATGGACAATACATAGATAAATATCAGTAGCCTATTCATATGGATTAGGTTTAAATTTCAATATATATCCCTTGCCTCCCTTTCCCTCGTTGGAAATATACAGATCTCCTTCCGGGGAAAAACAGATCCCCTCGGGTTGCCTGAACAGGTTTGGATCCAGGGCCTGAACGCCCAGTATGAAACCCTCCCTGTCAAGTACGATCAACAGTTTGCCTACACTGCTGACGATATATATCTCATCTGTCAACGGGTGGATGGCAATTCCGGATGGCCTGAAGTTGGCATAAGGATCTGTTATACCAAGTATCCGTGCCAGTTTACTCGAAAATTGCGTAAAGTTGTCCTGATCCCTGTAGCTGTCAACTTTCCGGAGATCTATCAGGTAGACGGGTTCCTCGAGTAATTTTTCCTTTTCGAGGTCAAAAGCATAAACGGCCCTGTATCCTTTATATGGTTTTTCTTTGTCGATGGAAGGAGATCCCTTGCAGGCAATCAGTAACCGGCTTTCCGATGAATCATAAGCCATGCCTTCCGCATCATTCTTATTAGAAAGCAGGGTCTTGTACAACTTTACCTTAACATCATCTTTTTTGAAGTTTTTCACCCGGAATATATGCCCGTTGCTCTTCAATACATAGGCAGTGTTCTTCACGATTGAGATATCTTCATAATCACCGCCTTTCCCGAATTCAGCTTTGGTAAGTACTTTCTCCTGCTCAAAGCCGTAGATGTAGATCATGCCATTCTCATCCTCTATGCAAGCGAGTTTTCCTTTTCCGGCCCAGCTGATGCCCGAGATCTCTTCCAGACTGGCAGGCAAGGTAAATCTCTGATCGGGATTATTCAGCCTGTAGGAGCTATTTTTATAATCAATATCCGGGGACCGGCAAAAAGACATAAGTACAAACAGGATGGCAAAGGCTGGCAGACTCCTTAGCCCAAACAAACAGCATAAATAAAATTTCTGTATTTTTATATGAAGTGGCATTTGAGAGTGATCTGGGAGTAACTAAAATACGGAAAAAACAACTTCAAACATAATCCATCCAAATGGCAGACATTAATATCCGCGAAGTACAAAAGTATATTGCGAAATTATTTGACGAACAATTACCGGAAGGCATTACCTATCATGACCTGGATCATACCAAATATGTGGCTGAACAGGCCAGGATCATCGGAAAGGCATCCGGACTGACAGAAAAGGAACAGGATATTGCGGAAACGGCAGCATGGTTCCATGATATCGGGTTTCTGTTTTCCACAGAGGATCATGAGAGTGAAAGCCAGAGGATGGCCCGTGAATACCTTTCATCAAAAGGAGTTCACTGGGAGGTTATCGATCAGGTCCATCAATGCATTGAAGCCACCAGGATGCCACAGGATCCGGGTGATGACCCGCTTGCAGCAGTTGTCTGTGACGCAGATATGTCGTATCTGTCTGAAGATTTTTATATAGCGCGCACCATGCTGTTGAGGGCAGAATGGAACAGTACCAGAGAACAAAAAATCAGCAAAAAGGATTACTACATTGAAACGATTGAGCTCTTTAACAATCATCAGTATTATACAGAATATGCCATAGAGAACCTGACTCCCGGCAAGCTTTCAAACTTTCAGTTATTGCTGGAAAGGCTTTCTAAATTATCGGAAAAGTCAAATCACGATCTAAAGAAAATGAAGTCACAGAACAAAAAACTCAATCAAAAACTTCAAAAAGAAAAACTGCCCGCAAGGGGTGTGGAATCAATGTTCCGTCTGACAGCCAGGAACCAGATCAACCTGAGTTCCATAGCTGATAATAAAGCCAATATCCTGATTTCCATTAATTCCATCATATTGACAGTCCTGGTATCGATGGGGATCGGCAGGGTAGCAGATTATCCGAATTTCATCATTCCGGGCGTTGTGTTTTTATCTACCTGCCTGGTCACCATTATTTTTGCCATCCTGTCCACCCGCCCAAAAATATCTTCCGGTAAGTTTACAAAGGAGGATATCCACAATAAAAAAGTCAACCTGTTGTTTTTCGGGAACTTTTACAACATGACCATGGATGAATATGAATGGGCCGTAACGGAGATGATGAAAGACAGCAATTATCTGTATTCCAGCATGATCAGGGACCAGTACAGCCTCGGGAAGGTGATCGGCAGGAAATATAAACTGTTGCGGGTGGCTTATACCGTTTTCATGATCGGACTGATTATCTCAAGCCTCTTATTTGCCATATTCATCGTGGCGGTCCCGTTTGCGTAATCAGAAAAATGGAACAGGCCCAATCACTCATCTTTCTTCCTGACATTAGTGGGTTCACCCATTTTACGCAGCAAACTGAAATATTACATAGCAAACATATCATTTCCGAATTGCTTGAAGTATTACTCCATACCAATCAACTTGAGCTGAAGTTGGCTGAAATAGAAGGTGATGCTGTATTTTTTTACAGGGAGGATTTCATCCCGACGCCTGGTGAACTAATTGACCAGACCAGGATTATGTTCATAAACTTCCATGCCCATCTTAAATACTATGAACATTACAGAATTTGCCACTGTGGTGCCTGCAGCACGGCATCTAATCTTGGACTTAAGTTCATTGTCCATCTCGGGACATTTACTTTCACTACGATCAATAAAACTGTTAAACCATATGGCAAAGATGTGATCCTGGCACATAAACTTCTGAAGAACAACATAGGAGAGAGCGAGTATATGTTGTTATCGGAAAATACATTTGACGTCTATCCTGAGAACGCACCCGCATTCATCAAATATTTTAAGGAAATGTTTGAAGGGGCCACGAATTATGAAGAGTTTGGTGAATTAATGTACAGGTATTTCCTGCTACACCCTTTTCATGATCAGGTGAGGGAACTTCCGACCAAGGTCCATCCCCATAAATTCAAAAACCCTGTGCGGTATGCAGGTATCATCAATGCCTCAAAGGAAGAGGTATATGAAATTGCCAGTAACCTGGAATACAGGACAAGCATCAACAGGGACGCATCAGACTTTAAATATGATAAAGATCGGGTTAACCGGGTTGGTTTTGTGCATGAATGTGTGATTAACAACCGCAACTACCGCCAAGAAACGGTATCCAATGATTTTGGCGACAATAAACTGGTATACGGTGAACTGGTGAAAGGAGCAGGGATAGCCAGGAAGATATACACTTATACCATCCTTGAAGATGATGATGCAGGTACGAAAGTATACTATGAGGTACATTTCGAACCAATTCCCATGATCACCGGGCTGCTCAGTCCTCTTCTCAGACCATTCATGCGGTCAAGTTTGAAAAAATCCTTTGATCAGCTTAAGGAATACTGTGAACGGACTGAGTAAATCATTTCAATCAACCCGATGAAAAAGAAAAACGTAAAATATATCAACCGTGACATCAGCTGGCTGTCGTTTAACGAACGGGTTCTGGATGAAGCCAAGGATCACAGTCTGCCCTTATATGAGCGATTGAAATTCCTCGCCATCTATTCTTCCAACCTTGATGAATTCTACAAGGTCAGGGTGGCTGCCTATCGCAGATCATCCCGGGATCCTAAAGCATTGTTGCAGGAGATTCTGAGGATCGTTGATAAGCAGCAAAATGAGTTTGGATCAGTCTTCTGGAAGGAGCTGGTACCTCAACTCAGGGCCAACAGGATACAGTTACGCCAAAATCAGCGACTGAATAAATCCCGCAGGGAATTCATTGCAGCATTCTTTTTCCATGAAGTAATCCCATACCTCCAGCCTATATTGCTTATAAAGGGAAAAGTCCTTCCTTTTCTTCAGAATGATGCCATTTACCTGGCCATGAAGCTGGTGAAAAAACCAGCCTCCGGTGAGGAAGTTAAAAACAAGCGCAAGGCACGTTATGCCATTGTCAATATTCCCAGCAACCATTTACCCAGGTTTATTGAGTTGCCTGAATCCAATGGACAGCATTGCATCATGTTCCTGGATGATATTGTCAGGATGAACCTGGATGCCCTTTTCCCGGGATATGAGATAGCATCATCATACAGTATCAAACTATCCCGTGATGCTGATCTGGGAATAGATGATGAATTTACTGGTGACCTGATGGAAAAGATCAGCAGTTCGCTGGTGAAAAGAAAAACTGGGACTCCATCCAGGTTCCTTTATGACAACAAAATCCCTGAACCTTTTCTGGACTTCCTGATTCAAAGCCTTAAAATATCCAGGGCTGACCTGGTCCCAGGCGGGAAATACCATAATTTCTCGGATCTTTTTTCTTTTCCCAACCCTTTGTCCCCAAAGCTTGAGGTAAAATCCCTTCCACCCCTCTACAAAAAGGATCTTGAATCGTATCCTTCCATGCTCGAGGCAATCAGGGATAGGGACTGGATGCTCCATTTTCCATACCACTCATTTGATCCGGTCATACGGTTTTTGAATGAAGCGGCCATTGATCCGAAAGTTAGGGAGATTAAAACCACACAGTACCGGGTTGCGTCTGATTCGGCGGTGGTGAATGCCCTTTTAAATGCAAAGCATAATGGTAAGCGGGTGACAGTATTCGTGGAATTAAAAGCACGGTTTGATGAATATGCCAACCTGCAGTTTGCCAGGATCATGAGCAAAGCGGGCATAAAGATTATTTACAGTATACCCGGACTGAAGGTCCATGCGAAGGTTGCGCTGGTATTGAAAAAACCGGTTAAAAATAAACAGGATGCATATGCCTTTTTAAGTACGGGCAATTTCAACGAAAAAACGGCCAGGATGTATGCTGACCATGGATTTTTTACATGCAATGAAAAGATAACCTCCGAGTTGAAAGATCTTTTCTGCTTCCTGGAGAAACAGGATGCAAAACCAAAGCTGAAGCACCTGCTGGTTGCTCAGCTCAATATCAAAAAAGAATTAGCCAAAAAGATCGACCGGGAGATCAGCCATGCTGCCGCTGGCCGTGAAGCCAGGATGATATTGAAAATGAACGGATTGGATCACCCAAAAATGATCGATAAACTCTATGAGGCGAGCCGCAATGGGGTCAAAATAGATTTGCTGGTCCGTGGCATCTGCTGCCTGGTCCCAGGTAGGAAATTCAGCAAGAACATTACTGTTACCAGGATTGTAGACCGGTTTCTCGAACATGCCAGGGTATTTGTATTTCACAATGGAGGGAATCCTGAAATGTACATGGCTTCAGCGGATTGGAAGAACCGAAACCTGGACCGGAGGATTGAACTTGGTTTCCCGGTATGGGATGAGGAAATTAAGAACGAGGTTCTAAAAATCCTGGACATGCAGCTGAAAGATAATACCAAGGCCAGAGTACTCGACAGCAAGCATAATAATTTACGGAAACCAGCAGGGGAGGGCCAAAAATTCAGGGCACAGATCGAAACCTACAATTACCTTAAAATGTTAGACTCATCGCGAGACCTGCATATCGTCCTGTGACAGGCACCAGGGTCAGGTTTTTATTTTTCCTGTGTTTGTGAAGACGGGGCACCAGGATACCGGTAGCCGCTCCTACAGCAACTCCGGTCATGATATCTGTGGGAAAATGTTTCATGCCTTTGTACCTGTAGTATCCGGTAAATACGGGGGGTATCAGGGCAAGTCCATAGAAAATAAACTTTTTATTGCCCAGCTCCGGGTGGTAGTCGCAATAAACCTTGGCGACAAAAAAGCTTGCGGCTGCAGATGTGGATGCATGCCCGCTGTAAAAGGAATTCTTATTGCGGATAAAAGTTTTATCTTCATAAACAACATCCGGATGGTATACCAGGGGCCTGATCCTGTCTATATGGATGGCTGCACCCCATGAATAAAGGTTTCCGGCAACGGCCTCGGTCTGGAGGAAAAGTAATAGCAGCGGTGCCCAGTCCTGCCTGATATCCTGGTCAAGCATCAGCAGGGCAGGCAGCAAAAAGCTTCCGCGCATGCCCACATTTGAGATTTTCCAGGCTCTGTAAATATAATCTGCATCCTGCCGGGTGGCAGATCGGTCAAAGCAATTGATATCGTTCGCGTCCAGGCTGGCTATTTCCGCGGAATCGAGGGGCGGTTTCCTGTCAACGATCACCATGCCCCAGTAATTTGTGGCAGCTGCCCCCACAGTAATGGCCCCGTCTATATAAGGATTGACATTATATACCTTGCTGTCAAATAACTGTGCATGTGTATCGGGAATGAAAAACAGGATGAAAAGTAGCGGTGTTACGGTTTGTCTCATGCAAATGATAGTGAAATTGCTTTGCAATCTAAACAATAATTCTGATAAATTATTGCCTGTTCGTTCAATATTAGTAGAGGAATCTGAATCTGAAAGTTAATAACCCGGGCGGCCCTTTTTCGGGAGGATCAAATTTTTGCGGCCGAGGTTGTTTTACATGTATTTCCGCTGGTTCTTAATATGCTCCAGTCCGTTCCTGTCAATGACTAACGGTTTCACTATAAAATGGTTCCTGGGTGGCGGAGGGCGCAAGTATAAATACCGAAAGAAGGCTGATTGTTTTCCAGGATTTGTTCATTTGCGTGTTGAATGAATTTCAATTTATCATATACCTTTTCCATTAGGCTGATCTTTAATAAATTACAGGAAAAATTACAAACATCAACTTACCTGCTATGACGCAGAAAATCCCTGTGTGCTCTAACCAGGTTTACTGCATGGAGGAACAAATTTTTTGATTCCGACGTTGTATTTAAAAACAACACCGATATTTTGGTACCCATCTCCTCGCGTCTAATCATTTTAATCTGGTTTTTATTCAGGCTTTTAATTCGTTTAACCAAGCCGCGACGTTGCTTCAGGAATAATTCAATTTCATCATCTCTATGATTTTTAAGTATACTCAGGGCCGTATTGAAAAATACTGAGACTTGTTCATTGAATTCAATTAGGTCGTTTTTCTGCTTGGGATACAACGGAGGCCGGTAATTATTCAAGTGATTATAGATCGGCCTGGCCATATTGTCTAAAGCATTGGATAATTCTTTCAATGCGTCAAGAACCTGAACATATATATGGCCTGTCTCAATGTCATCTTCCCGCAGTCCCATGAGTGCGTTGTGAAGATCATCTTTCAGGCTTTGAATCTCAACGTCAAGATGTCCAATTTCTTTGATTTGTTTTTTTAACTTTTTCCGTTTTTCATTGACAAATCCCAGAATAATATTACTGTATATTTTTGAAATGGTGAAAAGGGAAGTTATGACAGTTATATCACAACTTTCAACAATCGTTATTCCATCCTCTTTAATTTTCAATGTTTCGATTTGGGTAAGGATCTTCTCTTCTTCATCTTTTTTGCGGTGTAAAGTATGCGTTTTAAATAAAAAGAATATGGCCAGGGCAATCAGAAGGGTTATGGCGATCATACCGCCAAAGTGGATAATCAGGGCGACGATAAAAGCTACGGTAAATGCACTGAAAGCTGTCAGGAACCAACCTCCTATTACCGCAACAACTCCTGTGATTCTGTTTACAGCACTCTCGCGCCCCCAGGCCCGGTCAGCGAGCGAGGTACCCATGGCTACCATAAATGTCACATAGGTAGTTGAAAGTGGCAATTTCAATGATGTACCAAAAGCGACCAGGACACTGGCCACTACCAGGTTGACAGAAGCCCTGACCAGGTCAAAGGAGAGGCCTTCCTTTTTCAGTCTTTTCTTCGAGATACGCTGGTTGAACCTTCGCTCTATGGATTGCGAGGTTCCTTTGGGAAGTACAATCCTGAATAGATTAGCGATCCCTATGGCATTTCCTACAAGATGGCGTGCAACTGCGGAGGATTCAAATCGTTCTTTTCCTACATCCTGTCTGCTCAGATCGAGCGTTGTTTTTGTAACAGACCTTGCCTTCCTGGATAACCAGAGTGTCCCTACCATTACCAATCCTGCAATCAATAAAAAGATAGTTGGTGTTTGAACAGGCTCCGTTAAAGCTTCCATGGAATACAGCCCTGGTTCAGAAACAGTACTGGATGCAAATGCCCTGAAGGATTCTAATCCTGCCAGGGGAACACCAATAAAATTAACCAGGTCATTGCCGGAGAATGCCATGGCAAGTGCAAATGTGCCTATGAGAACTATGATTTTGAGGATATTAATCCTGAAAATCCTCATCACCAGTTGCAATATTATGCTCCATCCTGCAAAACTGAACAGCAGTATCCAGGCTGTATTTTCCTTTATCCAAAGGACTGATTGAGGAGTCAGGAATGAGGACCCTTTGGCTCCCTTAATCAGGATAAAATAGGTGATGGCCGAGATGGCAACGCCTCCCCATACAGCGCCAAAATATTTATATGTTTTGGCATAATCAAAAGTAAAAACAAACCGAACGATATATTGAATGACTGCCCCCACTGTAAAAGCAATTACCACGGAAAGTAAAATGCCGGAAATGATTGCCAGGGCTTTCGCAGAATTAATATAGTTACTCACACCCTCCATCCCTTCACCCAAACCAGTAACCTTGATGATACTAACCGCTACAGCTGCACCCAGCAGCTCGAACACAATGGAAACGGTAGTGGAGGTAGGCATCCCCAGGGTGTTGAAAACATCCAGCAGAATTACATCTGTCATCATCACGGCCAGGAAAATGATCATGATTTCCCCAAAGAAGAACATTTCCGGACGAAAGATGCCTTTCCTGGCTACTTCCATCATCCCGTTTGAAAATGTGGCACCGAGAATGATGCCCATAGCAGCAATAAGCATCACGATTTTAAATGGTGCGGCTTTTGATCCCAGGGCTGAGTTCAGGAAGTTGACCGCATCATTGCTGACACCAACGATCAGGTCAGAGATGGCAAATAAAAACAGGACTGCAACGATGATAATGTAATAGATTTCCATTTATGAGGCGGGCTAAATTTCAGTATAGCTGGATGATGGTTTGCAGGTTATCATGATCTTATCAATAAATGTAAGTTATATTTAAAATACCTCAAAATAAACTGTTGCCCTTACGATTCATACACTGATCGTTCATTCATATCTCAGGGAATCCACGGGTTTGAGAGTGGAAGCCCGGATGGATTGATAAGTTACCGCCAAAAGGGCAATGATTTCCGTACCTATAACGGAGGCAAGGAATATCCACAAAGCGGGATTAATATGGTAGGAAAAATCTCTCAGCCAGTACGCCATTCCCCAGTACGCAAGGGGAGAAGCAATTACAAATGCCAGTAATACCCATTTCGAAAAATCCAGATAAAAATTTCCGAGGATCGACAGGGCGACAGCTCCATGAACCTTGCGTATACCGATTTCCTGGGTTTTCTGCTCAACGGTGAACGTAGACAAGCCAAATAGTCCCAGCGAGGCGATGATCACAGCCAGGATGGCCATCATCCGGAAAATGACCCCCATTTTTTCCTCCTTCAAGTATTGCTCATCAAATTGTTCAGCCAGGAAGGAATATTCGAATGTGAAAAGTTTGTCGAATTTTTGCCATTCCTGCTCTAGATCTTTCAGTGTCATGGGGATGTTGCCGGGATTGATCCGGACCAAAAGGTAATTGTATTCTGAAGGCTTGACCATCAGGACCAGGGGGGCGATGTTAACGTGGAGGGATTTATAATGAAAATCCTTGACGATGCCGATGATCTCCCCCCTGTAGGTACTGTCATCATCATACCAGGTTACCCGCTTATTTACAGGCGATGTCATGTCTAACTCCCGGACTGCAGTTTCATTTACAATAAACTTGCTCAGAGAGTCGGCACCAAATTCCCTTGAAAAATTCCTTCCCTGAACAATACTCAATCCGAGTGTTTCTACGTAATTAAAGTCCACACTCACTTCAGAAGCCATGACGGGCTCCGATTGCTCATCGTGACTTAGTGGATTATTATTGATCCTTCCACCCGGAATGTTTGAAACTGCTGTGATGTTCGATACACCCGGATACTGTAACATGGATTCCTTGGCCTGTTCAATTTGTGATCTTATGCGGGCATCCTTGACCGGGATAATCACCAGATTTTCTTTATCAAAACCCAGATCCCTGTTATTCATGAACCTTAACTGGCTGAAAATGGTCAGTGTCCCTACGATAAGGAATATGGATGCGGTGAATTGAAAAACAACCAGCATAATCCTGATGGTTACTACGGAAGCACTGGATCTGGATTTGTCTTTCAGGATTGTCATGGGACTGAAAGAGGAAAGGTAAAAGGCAGGATAACTCCCGGTGATCAATCCGATGACCACTGTCAACAGGACCAGCCCAATGATTAACAGGCCCGTCTGAGCATAATAGAAGGAATAATCCTTGCCCGTAAATGAACTGAATGAATCCAGTAATAATTCTACGAGAATTCCGGCCAGTATCACTGCAAAAACAGTCTGCAGGAAGGATTCGAACAGGAACTGGGAGATGAGCCTTAAGCGGGATGCGCCAGTGGTTTTCCGGATGGCAACTTCCCTGGATCTCTGGTTGAACCGGGCTGTAGCCAGGTTCATGTAATTGATGCAGGCAACGATCAGGATCAGCAGGGCAGTGATCATGAAGATATATACATAGGAAATATTTCCGTTGGTCTCAAGTTCCCACCGAATATCAGACAGCAGGTGAATATCCCTTATAGGGGTAAGCTGGAACCAGATATTCCCGGCCAGCAGATCTTGCTCAAATTCCTCCCCATAATCAATATATTGTAAAACCCACTCCGGCAGTTTTGCCTGTAATTCCTGAATATCTGCACCAGGCGTGGTTATCACATAGTTATAATGGCCCGGATCGGACCATGAGAACCATTCACTGTTATCTCTTTGTTTCATGAAAGTATATGAGATCAGGAAATCAAAATGAAAATGGATGTTTGAGGGTAAGTTTTCCAGGACTCCGGTCACCATGAATTCTTCTTCATCATTAATTGTCAGCATTTTGCCGATGGGATTCTCCTTTCCAAAATACTTTTCACCGATCTCACGGGTGATGATTATGGCGTTCGGATCCTTTAATGCTGTATTCGGACTCCCCATGATGAATTCGAATGAAAAAACGTCAAAGAAGTTTGTGTCCGCTCCAAATACATTTTTCTCGTCGAACCGGATGTCCTGGTATTCAACGGCAAAGGTTGGTTTTGACAGGTTGGGACCAAAAACAGGTGTCATGCTGGTGGCTATCTCAATATCAGGAAAATCCCTCACCATGGCATTGGCCATGGGATATGGTGTCCTGGTCTGTGGAGTATATTCATAAAGGTCAATCCTGTGTATTTGATCGGCATGTTCAAAGTACCGGTCATAACTTAACTCATCCAGTACCCAGAAGCAGATCAGGATACTTGCCAAAACACCCATGCAAAGTCCCAATACATTTATCAGGGTATAGGTTTTATGTCTCAGGGCGTATCTTAGCGCGATGCGCATGAAGTGGATAATCATCCGGACAATTTACGATATTTTAATTGGGGTGCCCAAATAAGCATGTGATACACAATGATCAGGGGCAATATAGCCAGTCAGAGTACATTCTTAACCTCGTTCGAGATTATTATTCCACTGTTTTAGTTATATTTACATATATCCAGCAGTTAGGTAGATTGACGATCATGAAGAGAGACCTGACAAAGACATTATTTGTGATATTGCTTCCTGCCGTGATCTGGCTCTTTATCAATGCAACGGTCAACAGGCATAATCACTATCTGTCAGGGGGTTATCTTATTTCCCATGCACATCCTTATGATAAAACCCCTCAACCATCAGGTACCACTGGATCCCACCAACATAGTGAATCGGAATTATTGCTGATCAGCCTCGTCAGTGATCCGGTAACAACGGCCTCCATACTCTTTATGCTATGTCTGTTTGTGATCATGGTATACCGATTATTCAAAACTTTTACCAGCCTTCCTGTAACCATCAGGAACTTTTACCAGGTTTATAATTATCATGCACCTCCTGGCCTGTAGTAGATACCTATCCAGCCTTTAGCACAAAAATTCCCCTTTACCCACTTTCTCTTTAACGGAGAGGACAATGATTAAAAAAATAGGTCTTGTTTACATGAGTGTTTTCACTGTTTTCACTTTCATAATTAGCCGGACCGAAAGCCAGGCCCAGGACACCCTCCAAAAGCAGGCGCTTGAACAAGCGTTCCGCAACTACCAGGATAGTACGAACCAACGTATCCTTGAGCTCGAGAAGACGGTCAGGGTCCTGAATGAACTGATCATGGAAAGGAAGCAGGAGGATGAAATGCAGAAACTCCTGGATGAAGCCGGCCGGCTTTCCACCGAGCAGGAAGAACAAAAAATAGATGTGTCCAAAAAATACTTCAGCGGGGTCAGGCAGCAACAGGGCCTCAATCCCAATATCGGCTTTGGGGTGGATTTTTTCGGAGGTATTAGTTCTTCCGATGCCGGCTCCATCAGTGATCCCAGTGATATAAGCTATGGTAACAATGGATTTTTCCTGAGGGAGGCACAGATGTCCTTTATTGCACCCCTGGATCCTTTTACCAGGGGAAAAGGATTTATTTCCGCCACACCCGATGGAGTGGTTGTGGATGAAGCCTACCTTGAATGGATAAACCTGCCGCTGAATGCAAATCTTAAAATGGGAGTATACAATGCTGAATTTGGTTTTTATAACAGGTATCATGATCATGCGTTGCCGCAGTTTGACAGGCCACGGGTACTGGTAAACCTGTTCGGGACCGGCGGACTGAACGGACCCGGGGTTTCGGCAAATATTATGCTGCCGCCTGCCATTGCCCATGCGACCACACTGGATATTTCAGCAATCTATGGCAAGAACTCCCAGAGTTTCATTGCCGATTCAGGCAATGGTCTGATTTTTACGGGCCAGCTCCTTAATTACTATGACCTCACTGCCAGCAGTTACCTGGAGGTCAGGTTAAGTGGTGCAGCCGGCAGGAATGACCAGCCGGAGGGAGCATTCAATTCATACATCGGCAGTGCAGGTATTGCCTACAAATGGGCTCCGGTCGGAAGGGAAAAATACCGCACCCTGGAGTGGAAAACTGAATTCATCTACAGCAATCAGGAATTTTCCCTGGGAAATCATCAGAGCATCGGATTTTATTCCAGCATTCAGAATAAATTGAACGCAAGATGCTGGTTGAGTGGCAGGATCGGGTATTCTGAAATACCTTACGATCCTTCTCAGGGTGAATGGGATTTTACGGTGGCTTTTGATTTCTGGCAGAGTGAATTTGTTTTTACCCGCTTCCAATATCAATATAATGATCGTGATATATATGGAAGAAAAAACCTGGCAGGACCTTTCCCCAGTGACCATTCCTTTATCATCCAGGTGGTCTGGGCCATGGGGCCTCATAAACATGAAGCATACTAAAATGAGAAACAGAACAATGAAGAATATAGTAAACGGATTCAGGAATGCACTCCTGTTCATCCTGATCGGTGGATTTTTTCCACTTGGAGCTCAGCACCAGCACCAGCATCGCCATCAACACAGGTATCACGGAGGACGAAGTGGTGGTGGACTGAACATCGTGTGTTCATTCTCTGATTATGCCTCCATTGCAGCATATATTGCCGGTCCGGATGCCCAGGTACAATTCATCGCCCATGGAGAACAGGATCCGCACTTTGTGGCACCCAAACCTAGCTATGCCATGATGCTGAACAAGGCAGATATGTGGATCACCACCGGCATGGACCTGGAGATCTGGTCAACCACATTGCTAGATAAGGCAAGGAACAGGCAGGTCATGGATGGTGAGATAGGCTTTGTTTCAGTATCGGATGGAGTGAGGGTATTGCAGAAGGTTGAAAAGGCGGACAGGACAGAAGGTGATATCCACCTGATGGGAAATCCCCATATCAACACGGGTCCCCTGAACTGGAAAATAATCGGCCTGAACATTACCACGGGTTTGATCAAAGTGGATCCGGCAAACGCAGATTATTACCAGGCGAATCTCAGGGAGTTTAATGATATGATTGACCGGGCCCTTTTCGGGGATGAGCTGGTGGATATTTTCGGGGGAGAGACACTATTAAAATTACTTGATAATAATACGCTCTACACTTTTCTTGAAAAGGAATACGAGGGAGAAAAGCTCCTCAATAAACTGGGTGGCTGGCTTAAAAAGGCCGAACCTTTCCGCGGGAAAAAAATCATTGCGTACCATAAGAACTGGGCCTATTTCGCAGAAACATTTGGTCTGGAAATTGTTGGTTACATAGAACCCAAACCGGGTATACCCCCCTCTGCCAAACATGTTCAGCAGATCATCCAGACCATTGAAGACCAGCAGATTAAATTGATGCTGGTAGCAAGTTATTTTGAGAAAAACTCGCCCCAGTCCATTGCTGACAAGACAGGTATTAAAGCTGTTTATCTCCCTTTATTTGTGGGGGCCATGCCGGAGATTAAGGACAACTTTCAGCTGATAGATTACTGGATCGACCAGATCAACAGGAATATCAAATAAATATCTCATGAAGGAAACCCTGTTATTTCTCGCAACCCCAATTGCAGCTAGCATATTGCTGGCCGGTGTGCTCGGATATTTTGGTACCCATATCCTTACCAGGGGTATTATCTTTATTGATATAGCCATAGCCCAGATTGCTGCGCTTGGGACAATGATCGGCCTCTTGCTTGGTTTTGCCGAGGAATCAAGCACGGTTCAACTTTTGTCTTATCTGTTCACACTGCTGGTAATCGGTGGTTTTGCCTTCCTCAGGACCAAAGAATCGGTCATCCCGGCAGAGGCGGTGATTGGGATTATTTACTGCCTTGGACTGGCCCTGGCTCTTCTGCTGGCCGAAAGGATCCCGGGCGGATCCAACTATATTACGAAAACCATCACCGGAAACATCCTATGGGTAACCTGGGAGAAGGTTTTAAAAATAGGCTTGTTATTCGCGGGTATTGGTCTGATACACCTGGTCTTCGGGGCAAAATTCATCAGCCTGTCCGAAGTCTGCAGGAGAGATCCCAGCCTGAAGCTCAAGGATACGCTGTATAACCTTCTTTTCTATGTCACATTTTGCATCGTTGTGGTCAAAGCCGTGCTGATTGGCGGTATATTCCTGGTCTTTACCCTGTTGATTGCTCCTTCTGCAGCAGCAGCCCTGTTCGCTCAAAGCTGGTTGAGCCGTATGGCCTGGTCCTGGTTGATAGGGATCCTAGGTACCGTGGCAGGGATCTTTTTATCCTATTCAATGAATGTTTCCAACGGTCCTGCCATCGTAGTACTGCTGGGATTACTGGTATTCATCATGGCCCTTGTCAGGTTATTTAAGCCCACTGATCAGAAGATGAAAGCCCCATCATGATATCAACCTTACAATTCATACTGGTTCCTCTGCTTGCCTGCATCCTGCTGCTGGTCATTACATCCTATTTCGGCATACATGTATTGAAAAGAGAGATCATATTCATAGACATAGCCCTTGCCCAGATTGCAGCCCTGGGCGGGGTGCTGGTAATTTTTATAGATCACAGGCTCCATACCCATGAGATCATGGTCGGAGACCTTTTCCTGTCCAATATCCTGGCCTATATTGCTTCCCTGCTGTTCTGCCTGGGAGCGGCTGTCATCTTTACCCATCTGAAATCACCAAGGATAAAGGTCCCCATTGAAGCTTTCATTGGGATTGCATATGCGCTGGCTACTACAGCGGCTGTGATCATTCTTGACAAAGGCGCGGGTGGGGATGTTCACCTGCATGACATGCTGACCGGATCTTTGCTCTGGACTACCTGGCCGCAGGTGATAAGGCTTGCCATAATCCTGGTGATCATCGGCGGATTTCATTTTATTTACAGGCACAGGTTCATTCAATTGACAGCCTTTTACCTTGAAAAATCCGGTGCCATGAAGCATCAAAGAAAATGGGATTTTCTGTTCTATTTTACATTTGGCATCATGATTATTGAAGCCATCAGGGTAGCCGGGGTGTTAACCGTATTTGCATTTCTCATCCTTCCGGCATCCATATCGGCATTGTTCGCAGTCCAGTGGAGACAACGCATTCTGATCGGTCTTGGATCGGGTGTCCTGGCTGCATTTATAGGCCTCTATCTGTCCATCACCCTGGATGTATCTGTGTCTCCCCTGATCATCCTGCTACTCGGGGTCATTCTGCTGGTTGGAGTCACAACCAGGAAAATACTCATCAGGCATCCTGTCTGATATTAACCTTGGAAAAATGGTGAAGCGAGGTGTTATTAATATGCTGGTAAATCATCATGTTTCAGGGCTTCCTCATAGATAGGTCCCCGGGCAATAAAGGCAGGTCCCAGTCCACTGCCTCTTACCACCAATAATTTACTTCCGATTTTTAATCCCAATGAATCTATTAACTCATTTGAGAGACAGATAATTTTTTTTTCATCCAGTATTGTCCAGCAAATCAATCTATCCCCAACTTCAATAATTTCTGATCTCTGGGTTTTAAATGAACGGGATTCTCTTAAATATCCAATCGAATCGATTATTTGTTGTCCGATCTTTGATCCAAGTATGCCATGTAGACGGTTGATACTAAATCCTCCCGAAGCTTTACTTCCAGACATGAGGATGATTTTCTCTGTCATTTCAAATTTGTATTCCTCGAATGCTTTATCAGGCATACGGATCAGCCCATCCTTCTTTAGACCCGCCCATCCAAAAACGTATTTTCCGCCTTTAACCAATTGTGGCATATTGATTGAACTTTTTATGAATTTCCAGGATTGTTAATCATTTTAACCGGCTTGCAGTAAAGTAAAACAATGCCCCGTTTTCGTGGGACTTACTTTCAAACCTGAACCCACTGTTCTTAAAAATTGTTTTCAATTCATTTTCTGTATAGAGGGTTCCGTGAATGGTTGTCTTTGCTGGTTTCCTTTCCGGAACTGGAACACTGCAAAAAAATGTGGCACCAGCTTTCAGGACTCTTTTCAGCTCCTTAATAAACAACTCAATATCATCGAAAAAATTCAATGATAAGTGACAAAATGCAAAATCGAACCGATGATCTGGAAACGGAAGGTCTTCTGCAGGGGCAACATATAATTCAATCGTCTCAAATCCTGATTCATGAAATCTTGAGTGTGCCCTTCTCAATAAACCCGGACTGATATCTATACCTGTATAGTTGTTAACCTTGTTTAAAAAATTTACCGCATTGCCACTACCGGTCGCAACTTCCAGAATGTTGGCATGATGTATATTCTTCCCTTCACGTTTGAGTATATCAAAATGCTTTTCTATGTCTGCATTAAATTTCTTTGGGAAGATGGATTTTTCCATTATGCTGTCATATAGAAAGGAAAAAACATCTCCCAACCAGGGCTTGTACTTTTTTAAATGCCCCTTTTCATCCAGTACATAATTGATATTCTTCCTTTTAACGAAAACAAATTCTTTCATCTGATAATTTTAAAATAAAAATAGGTAAAAATATTTGTATTTTGCACATATGTGCATTATTTTTGTAATAAAAATGATCGATGCCAAGGCCACAGGATAATCGGATAGTACATGAGCCGCCTCTTTTCTCAGAATTTAAACCAATGGGGATAAAAGGACAGGACCTGGAACAGGTCCAGCTGACGCTCGATGAATTCGAAGCATTTCGGTTGGCTGACTACAATGGTTTGTCACATGCTGAAGCAGCAGATGAAATGGGCATATCCCGGTCCACTTTTTCCCGGCTGATCGAGAAGACCAGAAAGAAGATTGCTGACTTTATCATCCAGGGAAAGTGGCTCACCATCGACGGTGGGAGTATCCATTTCAGGAATAATATCATACGTTGTCAGAGTTGTGGACATATGTTCAAAATTAATATCAGCAACACCATAACTGAGTGTCCGGCCTGTCATTCAAAAAATCTGATTAACCTGGCCGGAGGATTTGGTCATGGGAGATGCTGTCAATATAAAAATCAAAACAGAAGGAGGTAATTATGCCACGAGGAGACAGAACAGGGCCATTTGGTGAAGGCCCAAAAACAGGTAGACAGATGGGATATTGCACCGGCCATGACAGTCCGGGCTTTGTTAACATTCATCCAAATTGGAAGTTTAGGCCCGGCCGGAGATTAGGCAGGGGATTCGGCTGGGGAATCGGCAGAGGACCAGGGAGTGGATTCAGAGGAGGTTTTGGTCCTGGATTCATACATGGATATGGTAGAATGTACGAAGATATCCCTGAAGTTTCCGAGAAGACCATGATTGAGAATGAGATCAGGATTCTCAAAGATCAATTGTCCTCACTTGAAGATAGACTTTCCAAGTTAGGAGAGGAATGATGGTGAGCGCTGAAACAGGCTGTGCCCGACATGGCCTGTTTCTTTGGATCAACAGTAAAACAATTATAAATTCATGTAAAATGACAACAGCAGAAAAAAGTTTCCATATGGCCAAAGGTAGAGGAGCGGGCCGTGGCGGTGGCCAGGGCGGAGGGCAGGGTGGAGGCCAGGGAAGAGGCCAGGGAGGTGGACAGGGCCGCAACAAGGGGGGCGCTTTCGGTCCCGGAGGATACTGCGTCTGTGCAAAATGCGGAGTAAAAGTTCTTCATCAGCGAGGGATTAAATGCACTACACTAAAATGCCCTGATTGCGGACATACAATGATCAGGGAAGAATTGCTGAAGAATAAAGTATAGATCCTGAAAACCAAGTAAATAAGTATGACTGGAAAGAAAAAATTTGCCGTTCCTACGGTGGACCGGGTATTGACAGCCCATTTTGGCCATTGTAATCAATTTGCCATCATTGATACTGAGAATGACAGTATCATAAGTGTAGACTTTATTGCCCCACCCGTCCATCAACCGGGAGTCTACCCCAGGTTTCTGGCAGATCAGGGCGTAGATGTCATTATATCTGGAGGAATGGGTCACAGGGCCCGGGACCTTTTCGCACAGAACGATATTGAAGTTTGTATAGGTGTTTTGAGTGGTTCGCCCCAAAACCTGGTAGAGCAGTACCTGAATAATCAACTTCAGACAGGTCAGAACCCATGTGACCATTAGATGAAGATAGCCATTGCCAGCGGGAAAGGAGGTACGGGCAAAACAACCCTGTCAACGAATTTGGCCAGTTATATCGCAGAGGAGCAGATGGTTGTGCTGACAGACCTGGACGTGGAAGAGCCAAATTCGGGATTGTTCATCAAGGCCAGGCTTCTCAAAAGGGAAACTAAATATAAAATGATCCCTGAGTGGTCTGAAGAGAACTGTAAATCATGTGGTAATTGTCATGAGGTTTGTAATTTTCATGCCATTATCCAGCTTGGTTCGTCCATCCTGGTTTTCCCTCAGTTATGCCATGGATGTTATGCCTGTGCTGAACTATGCCCGTCATCCGCCCTGGAGATGGTCGCCAGGAAAATGGGTGAATTACGACATTTTCAAAACGGGAAGCTGAATTTCATCGAAAGCAGGCTTGATATCGGACAGGAGCAGTCAACGCTGCTGATATCTCAAACCAATCAATATATCAATGAACACTTCCCCGGGGATATCATTAAGATCTATGATTCACCGCCCGGGACCTCCTGTCCCGTGATTGAAGCCACGAAGGATGCCGATTATGTGATATTGGTAACGGAACCCACACCTTTTGGCTTGCATGACCTGAAACTGGCAATTGATACAATGAAAAAGCTGGGGAGGGATTTTGGAGTGGTCCTCAACCGCCAGGGTATCGGGAATAATGATGTACTGGATTTCTGCCAGCAGGAAAACATTCCTTTGATTGCGGAGATCCCTGATGACAGGAGAATAGCTGAGTTGTATTCTCGAGGTGAACTGGTCTATCAAGAAATCCCGGAGGTAGCACTTCAGCTGGAAAAGATCCTTGATTTCATCATGAACAATAAGGACAGCAGATGAAAGAGATTGTGGTCATTTCAGGGAAGGGAGGAACGGGTAAAACATCGCTTGCAGCATCATTTGCCTGCCTTGAAGGCAGGGATGTTGTGGTGGCGGATTGTGACGTGGATGCGGCTGATATGCATCTTTTGATGCAGCCGGATTTTAACAAAAGAGAGGACTTCTACAGCGGAGAATTGGCAAAGATCAACCAGGATGAATGTATCAGATGTGGAAATTGCGCTGATATCTGCCGGTTTAATGCCATCTCTATCATAGATAGCGAATACATTGTTGATCCGCTGGATTGTGAGGGATGTGGCTATTGCGCAAGGATTTGTACTTCCCACGCCATCGGTAATGAAAAATTGAACGCAGGGGAATGGTTTCTCTCCAGCATTAAGACCGGGAGCCTGATGGTACATGCCAGGTTGGGGATCGGTGCCGACAACTCCGGAAAACTGGTGGCAAAAGTAAAGAAGGAAGCCAGGGAAATAGCGAAAAGAAATGGAATTGGCTTGATCATCATTGATGGACCGCCCGGCATTGGATGCCCGGTCATTTCATCAATTACCGGAGCGAACTTTGCAGTACTTGTGACCGAGCCAACCATATCGGGATTACATGATTTGAAAAGGGCTTACGAATTGGTGAAGAAATTTAATATCAGGGCAGGTTGCATCATCAATAAGTCAGACCTGAATACCCGGACCACTGAAATTATAGAGGACTTCCTGAAAGCGGAAGATATTTTACACATCTCCAATCTTCCGTATGATGAAATTTTCACCGAATCAATGACTTACGGGCAAGCTGTCATTGAATATACAAACAATGATATGACCGGAATGATAAAGGATAGCTGGCATAAAATAAAACAGATATTATGAGAATAGCTTTTACATCAAAAGGTACAGACTGGGATTCCATGATGGATCCGAGATTTGGCCGGACCGAATTTCTGCTGGTATATGATGAAGACAAAGAGGAACTCATTCATTTTGATAACAGGGCCATAGAGGATGTAGCACATGGTGCGGGACCCAAGACAGCACAAAAACTGTTCGAACTGAAGGCTGATGTGCTGATCACGGGCAATGGTCCGGGTGGCAATGCCGCAACCGTACTGGAAAAGGCAGGCGTTAAGGTTTTTGCCGGGGCAGGAGAGTTGACTGTAAGGGAAGCCCTGAGGGCTTATGAAAATAATGCCCTGGAACCATTTTAACAGGAAATGAAAAAGAATACGCTGAATTATATCGTAGACATATTCATGTTTCTCTTGATGATGGCCATCATCGGTATTGGATTTCTTATGAAATTCATCCTGATAACCGGACAGGAAAAATGGATCAAATATGGCAGGAATGTTGAGGAAACCTTCCTGGGAATGGACCGGCATGGATGGGGCAAAGTCCATCTTATCATCGGACTGATATTGTTCGCAGTGCTGATCCTCCATTTGATTCTGCACTGGAGGTCAATCACGAAATTTTTTAAAAATGCTGTTGCAGACAGGGTTCTTAGAATATCATTGGTTTTTATTCTCCTGTTTATCGGAGTATTTCTGATCATTTTTCCCTTCATGGTCAATCCGAAGGTTGCAGATCTGGAAGCCGGGTTCGGACGATTGTATAATGAGGGACGACAAATCAATTCGGACACCTCACTTGTTATATCTTCCGATAATATCATATCGCCGGAGATAAAGCCTGACAGTATCCCAGAAAGTGAGCCTATGGTGGAGGAAGTGCATCACCCAAAAAAGGTACAAAGGGAGGAATTGAAAGCTGAAATTGAGGTGAAGGGTTATATGACCCTGAGGGAAGTATCGGGGAAATTCA
>LJUP01000262.1 GCA_001303955.1 Bacteroides sp. SM23_62
CCAGGTATTGAATGCATCGAAAGCCTGGTCGAGCAGTACCAGGTGATCATTTTCAAGCATTGTTTCCCCGGCGCGGCCATACAGGCTGAATCAGGGAGTCCCGAAGTCAGCAGCGAGGTAAAAACACGGGGTAATTATAAATTGCAATACCGCGCCCTGCGGGATAGGATGGATCATTATCCACGTACCATATTCATTGTCTGGACCTTGGCCCCATTGCATCGCATGTCCACCAGCCCGGAGGATGCTGCCCGTGCCAGGGAATTCGTTGACTGGGTGAAAGATGAATGGCTGACCGAAGATGGCAGTGAACACAAGAATATCAAGATCTTTGATTTCTGGGGATATGTGGCAGAAACAAATGCCAATCCCGACAGCGGGGAGGTGAACTGCCTGAGATACGAATTTGAATCAAGCCATTCGAACGGCGATTCTCATCCCAATACAACGGCCAATGAGACAGTGGGACCCCTCTTTGCCGAATTCATAGCTAGCACGATCAGTAATTTCAATTTTACCATGCCGTGGGACCCGGTTAATCCCAATGCCAGTGATGATGTGAAAAAGGTACTTAAATTCCTTTACGATATAAAAGGGAAGGGGATCCTGACGGGACAGGAAAACCTGGCCACGGATGTCATGCGGTGGACCGAGGAGGTGGTGGATATTACGGGCGTTTATCCCGGACTCCTTGGTGAGGATTTCAGTTACGGGGACAGTGCTTTTGCGAAAAGACTAAAGATCGTGAAAACAGCCATTGATTACTGGGAGAAAGGGGGACTGGTAACCATCTCCTGGCACCAGGTGAATCCTGAAACCCTGGATGGCAGCATCCATGAAGGGCCTTTTGAATACACCCAGTACAGCATGACACAGGAGAAGTTCAACCAGCTTTTTGTACCGGAATCGTATCTGCAGGTAAAATACCAGGCACATATCGATACCATTGCAGGCTATCTGGAAAAACTGCAGGAGGCCGGGGTGGTTGTCCTCTGGCGCCCCTACCATGAGATGAACGGGGGATGGTTCTGGTGGGGTGCCAAAAGCAATTTTACTGATCTCTGGAGGGGGATGTACGCAAGGTTTACCTACTATCACAAGCTGAACAACCTGATCTGGGTATGTGGTCCCAATATTTCACAAAGCGGACTGGCGAGCTATTATCCGGGGGACGAATATGTCGATATCGTTGGATTGGACGGCTACACAGGCATCAACAACTGGGACATTCGAACCAATCTTGCTGAGGATATAAACAGCATTATCAGCCTGAGCAAAGGCAATGTGGTCTCATTCACCGAGCTGGGTGTTCTCCCTGACCCTGACTGGCTGCTGGCTGACCGGCCGGAATTCACCTGGTTCCTCTGCTGGTGGACCCATATCACCGATGCCAATTCCAACCGGTGGATAAACGACGTTTACCATCATCCCTATGCCATGAACAGGGGGGATTTCCTGTGGGATGATTTTCCGGTGGTGCTGGTAAAGGAATTTGAAGACATGAGTGTCATCAATACTGGGACATCCATCATCGTTTCACCGGATATTGCATCCCATTTTTTCACCCCTTTTGGGCATACCATGCAGCTGGATGTTTCTGCCGACAGGACTGATATAGCTATGGAAATTTCGGACAGCATCATACTCTATCCAGCCCCTGCGGATACTGGGACCATCACCTTTCAGGTGGTGGCCAGCAATTCCATAGACTCCATTATCAGGCAGTTCAAGGTGAGTTTTCAATCTACCGTTTCGGTGCAGACTGCAGCAGAACTTTCCGACTCGATCATCCTTTTCCCAAACCCGGCTGAAGATCACCTGCAAATAGGCCATATGACCGGCATTGAAAAAATCATCATTTATGACCTGTCGGGAAGGATGGTAAGGAACATCAGCAACTGCCGGCTGCCTGAGAGAACGGTGAATATAGGGGACCTGGAAAGCGGGTATTATACGATCTGTTTTCTACAGACGGATGGCATCTCGGTCCGGCATTTTGTAAAACAGTAGATGATACTTCTGAAAAATATTTACCAAGCAAATCTAGGACGAGAGGGATTATCCCCATTTTATTACTAATCCTGGCAACAAACTTACACTTGATGTGAATATCCGAACAGGACAGGTCAGGATAAGGTATTGAAATCAATGATTTAACTTTTGTAATTTATACTGCCATCATTAAAATTGAAAAATATGAATAGAAAATCTACCCTCATCCTTTCAACTGCATGTTTTCTGATTTGGGTCCTTTTGCCCTGTCCGGGACTGAGCCAGATCACTGAAATAACCTTTTATCCCTTCAAGCATTTTCTCCTGGTCGGACAGACCAAGCAGCTCACTTTTGAACTGGTACCCGACCATTATTCCATCTCTGTCATTGACTTCCTTAGCTCGGATACCAATATTGTCAACATTGATGAAGAGGGATATATGACAGGCAAGAATCCCGGCTGGGCCTATGTTTACGCGTTGAGTAAATACAGTACGGCCGGGGATATGGCCGAGGTTTTTGTCCGGGATGACAACACATCGATGAAGCTCGAAGCAGAGGACGCCTTAATAACCAGTCCCCTCAGGATCACTGACGATCCGTCAGCCTCAGGTGGGAAATGCCTGATCTATGATTCAGGACCCCATTCCCAAACAGCGGTACCGGACAGCGGACATGCCATTTTTGCTGTGGATCTTCAGGAAGAAGGTCTTTACTCATTGTACATCAGCTTGAAAGCAGCTGATAAGAATAACAATTCCTTTTATTACAGGGTCGACAGTTTGGACTGGCGGGTAATTTCGGCTCCGGATACGGTCTGGAGCGAGGAAACCAAAATTTTCACGCACAGTTTCACCGGCATCGTGGAATATCCTTTCCTGGTGGGGGAACATACCGTGGAACTTGCCTATCGGCAGCCCGGGGTAAGGCTTGATTTTATCAGGCTGATCAAGGACTCGTCCTCAGTCCATAATTATGAATCGCATTACAGCGGGTTGTTTGGAGAAAGGCGCTGGATCAATGTCTTGCTTCCAAGCTTTTATCATAATACAAATGAAAGATTTCCTGTCATGACCTTCAGTCATGGATGGGGAGGTGCAGTATTCCGTGAGAGCCTGGGTATGGGTCCCCATCTGGATTTCAACAGGATCCAGGAGAGGATAGATGAAGATTCCGTCATCTTTGTTTTCACCGACGGGAAGATAGAATGGTTTGACGATGGGGAGATGTCGAAATATTCTCCCTATAATATGATACCCATTTATGACCTGTATTATGAAGATTATTTTCTGGAACTGTTTGATTACCTGGATGCTACCTACCGAACCATCCCGGACCGGCATCATAGGGCAGTTATGGGACAGAGCATGGGTGGCGGGATGGTATTGCGGCTTGGGCAGCGTTATCCCGACCTTATGGCGGCGGTCCAGCCTACCTGTGCCGGGGCAAACCCCGAACTGGGAATCCCGGGCAGGAATTTAAGGTTATATACTCATGAATTTGTAAAAAACTATCATGGTACCAGTGTCAGGCTCCATGAGACGTTCGGTGACTACCTGAATCAGATGAATAAGGTCCTGTATGCAGCCATGGAAAGAGAACGGCTGGAACATATTGCCTGGACCGAGATCGAGGGACACCATACCGTAGATATTGCAGGGCAGACCATCGGATTCGATGGATGTTATGATTTCATGCTGAACGCCATTAATAATCCCTTGCCTGTTCCGGACCGCTGGCACTTTGCCGAATTCCGTCCCGGATTCCATGTGTGGGATTATACGGTAAACAGCGATATGGAACGGATAGGTTTCCTCGATTTCAATGGGATCACCAAAGGTGGTATGAAGGTATTTGCCAGGAAATGGCTGCCCGACGGGCCTTCTTTACCTGACATTACAATTAATGTAACCACAGCTCCATTGTACAATGCAAATTCATCCTATACACTGCTGACTTATGATCTCACAGCTGAGCGTAATTCGACCGATACAGTGATGAGCGACGGGGAAGGCCGGATCAGCTTCTCCCTGCCCGGTTCAGGGCACCAGGTTGGTATTTACAACGAAGATACGCCACCGGAGATTGTGTTGCTGGGTTATCATATTGACGATACTGCAAAGTACCTTACACAGGGAGCAGAAGGCCGGCTTAAGATCCAGGTGCTGAACAGGGGCGGTCAAACAGCAGAAAACATTGCCATTGAGCTGACCACTGATAAATCAGATGTTACCATTGAAGAAAAAACACTCACTTTAACATCCCTGCCAGCCGGCTCCGACATGTGGCTGGATGAATCCATAGGGATCAAGGCAGATTACACTCCCCCAATACATAAATCACCGATTGAACTGCGCCTGAATGTATCCATTACGGACGGATCGGAAGGAGAGTGGAAAGATGAGTTGTATATCCCTTTAATGTTTAGTGTTCCTGTTTTATCAAATTATGTAATCAATGATAACATCCCGGAAGGGACACAAAACAGGATCAACGGCTTTGCCGAGCCGGGAGAAATGATCGTTATTGAAACGGCCCTGGAGGAAAGGCTCAGGCTGCAGTATGATGACCAGTATATTCAATTTGCTGAGGAGGAGGTCATTTACCCCGACAATACACTTTCTTATTCAGTGATTAAAATATCAGAAGATGCTCCCCCTGGGCACAAGGCAACCTTGCTGGCCAGGCTCGAAGAATACAATGCCAGTGTAGAGCTGACAGTATATTCCTGGTATAAACTAATCCTGGAGATCACCGATAATACCTCCATTAAAAAGGGTCCGGAACCAAAAGATCCATTACACGGCCAGGTATCAGTATATCCCAATCCTGTTCCGGACGGATTATTTACCCTGGAACTGGGACCGGAAGTTCCTTCCGGTGAATTATCGTTGAAAATAATGGACCTGAACGGTAAGACGGTATTTAGCACAACCATTCACAGGGCACTGGATGTGAACCGCTATCTGGTAGCACCCGGAGAAAAGCTCAGCCAGGGCTTGTATGTGATCTCACTTGAATCCGATCAATTCATTTCAAGGACAAAGCTGATCATACGATAGGTTCTCATTCAACCCATAAAACTGAAGATCATGAAAAGAAATGCTACCCTTTTCATTTCAATTGTTTGTATGCTGCTGGCATTGATCCTGCTGCCCCGCCAGGGACAAAGTCAGATCACAGATATCGCATACTATCCTTTCAAGCAATTCCTCCTGGTCGGAGAGACCAAAGAGCTCCCATTCGTTCATACACCCGAGCATTATTCCATCTCTGTCATTGATTTCAGCAGCTCGGACACGAGTATTCTTACCGTGGATGAAGAATCATACGCAACAGGCAAGAAACCTGGCTGGGCCTATGTAACTGCCAAAAGTAAATACAGCCCTTTCGGGGATATGATTGAAGTTCATGTAAGGGATGATAATACTTCACTGAAACTGGAAGCCGAGGATGCCGTTCTGACCAGTCCCCTGAGGATCATGGACGATCCGACGGCTTCCGGTGGACAATGCCTGATCTATGACTCCGGGGAGCATTCACAAACGGTGGTTCCCGACAGCGGGCATGTTACCTTTACCATTGATATTGAAGAGGAGGGCTTCTACGTTATATACATCCGCCTGAAAGCCTTTGACAGGAATAACAATTCTTACTATATCAAGGTGGACACGTTGAGCTGGCAGATCATTACGGCCCCGGATACTGTCTGGAGCGAAGAAACCAAAGAATCGCCGCACAGTTTTACAGGCATTACGGAATATCCCTTTTTTACCGGAGAGCATACCGTGGAACTTGCCTACCGGCAGCCGGGCGTAAAACTTGATTATATCAGGCTGATCAGGGACTCTTCTTCGGTACACAGGTATGAATCGCATTACAGCGAGCTGTTCGGGGAGCGGCGCTGGATCAATGTCATGTTGCCCAGCTATTATGATGAAACGAATGCCCGGTTTCCCGTGATGACTTACAGCCACGGATGGGGTGGCCGTGTATTCCGGCAAAGCCAGGGTTCGGGACCCCACTTCAATTTCAACAGGATACAGGAACGGATCGATGAAGATACTGTGATCTTTGTCATGACTGACGGAAAGATAGAATGGTTCGAAGACCTTGTGATGGCCAAGTATTCACCCTATAACATGGTGGCAGAGTATGACCTTTTCTATGAGGACTATTTCCCGGAATTGTTCGATTACCTGGATGCGAATTACCGCACCATACCTGACCGGCACCACCGGGCGGTAATGGGGCTCAGCATGGGGGGTGGCATGGTATTGCGCCTGGGACAGCGATCCCCTGATCTGGTAGCGGCAGTACAACCCCTCGTTGCCGGGGCCAACCACCTGCTGGGAACACCCGACAGATTTATCAGGTATTACACGCACGAGTTTGTAAAAAATCTCCACGGAACACAGGTCAGGGTTTTTGAAGGCACCGATGATTACCTCAATGAAATGAATGTGATCCTCTATGCCGCCATGGAGCGGGAACAGCTGGAAAACCTCTACTGGATGGAGATCGAAACAGACCATGATATAGATGTCGTTGGCACTACGATAGGGTTTGACGGCAGTTTCGATTTTATGCTGGATGCGATAAAAAATCCCCTGCCCGAACCCGAACGCTGGCATTTCGCCGAATTCCGCCCCGGTTTCCAGGTATGGGATTATACCGTGACGAGTGATCTGGAAAGGATAGGTTTCCTCGACTTTACAGGGATCACAAAGGGCGGGATGAAGGTATTTGCCAGGAAATGGCTGCCTGACGGTCCGGGACTGCCGGATGTGACCATCAATGTTACCACTGCACCCCTGTACAAGACAAATGCCTCCTATACTTTGCTTACCTATGATCTTGCGGAGGATAGCGCCTCCAC
Organism: Bacteroides sp. SM23_62; assembly: GCA_001303955.1. Taxonomy (GTDB): domain Bacteria; phylum Bacteroidota; class Bacteroidia; order Bacteroidales; family SM23-62; genus SM23-62. The sequence continues at coordinate 6,873 of LJUP01000262.1, forward strand.
CGGAACGGTCATGAGCGATGCCGAAGGCCGCATCAGTTTCAGCGTTTCCGGGGCAGGGCACCAGATTGGCATTTACGATAATGATGCGCCACCGGAGATCGTGATACTGGCCTATGAGATCGATGACAGCACCAAATTCCTGACACAGGGCCAGGAAGGCCAATTGAAGATACTGGTCCTGAACAGGGGTGGACAGCAGGCAGAAAATGTCTCGATTAACCTCTCCACTGATAAGACTTCGGTGAGCATTGAGGAAAAAACGCTTACCATCCAGGCACTGCAAACAGGTGCCAGCCATTGGCTGGATGAGACCATCGGGATCACGGCAAGCTATGCTCCACCGCTGCGTAAAGCACCCATCGAATTGCGCCTGAATGCATCCATATCGGACGGATCAGCAAGGGAATGGAAGGACGAACTGTATGTCCCCGTTATGTTCAATGTTCCTGTTATGGCAGGTTTTAAAATTAATGATAACATCCCGGAAGGGACCCGGAACAGGGTCAACGGACTGGCCGAGCCGGGTGAGATGATCGTCCTCGAAACACTCCTGGAGGAGAGGTTGCGCCTGCAGTATGATGATCAGTACATAACATTTGCCGGGGAAGAAGTCATCTACCCTGACAATAACCTGTCCTATTCAGTGATCAAGATAGCGGATGATGCCCCGATGGGACACCGGGTCACCTTTCTGACCAGGCTTGAAGAATATGATGCGAGTGTGGAACTGGTTGATTATACCTGGAGGAAACTGACCCTGGAGATCACCGATAATACCTCAACGAAAAAAGGTCCGGAACTGAAAGATCCGTTGCACGGCCAGGTAACTGTTTATCCCAATCCTGTTTCTAACGGATTGATTACCATTGAATTGGGACCGCAAATCCCTTCCGGTGAATTATCCCTGAAAATACTGGATATCAATGGCAGGAATGTTTTCAGTACGGAAATTAACAAGATACAGGGTGAGGACCGTTACCTGATTGCACCCGGAGAAAGACTGAAAGAGGGCTTGTATATGATCTCACTTCAGTCCGATCATGTAAGCTCAAAAACAAAACTTATTGTTCGCTGAGTCTTTGTAACTGCAGCTGCTAACAGGTCTCTGTCAAAAGGTTATTTTTGCCCGGGCTCTGAACCGATGTCACGCGGCTCACAGAACCAGATGAGCTTTTCCTCAATGCTTAATCCTTCCGACAGGTTCATGGCATCGGGATGGGTATCCATGAACCGGTTAAGCATCTGCCGCTGCATGCCGGTGACTATTTCCGCATGTTCCGTGTCCTTACCGAGATCCGTCGTCTCATCCGGATCATCGGTCAGGTTATACAATTTATGAAGGACTCCCGA
>LJUP01000031.1 GCA_001303955.1 Bacteroides sp. SM23_62
TCGAGCGCGGAAAGTGGTATACCGTTCTTTTCAAAATGATGATCGTATTTGGCATCGGACAATACCCATTTATTGAATTGATTCAGCCATATCTCGTTGATGCCGTGGTGTCCATCCGGGCCTTCAATGCCCCGGACACCCGGACCGGCACCCAGGCATCTTGTCAGGTATCCGTAAGCATTCATGATACCATTCTGCACGGTCATAAAATGGCCACAATGGAATCCTTCCCCCCCCAGCGCGGCATCAAGAATGCGCTCTGCATATCCCTCTCCGCTGTAACGGGGACTGTGATCCTCAATTTTGATCACGGATTTGATCCAGTGCCTCAGTAACAATATCCTCTTGAATTCATCAGTTTCACCGTGGAAAATGGTATCCAGCCGGTATTTCTCGATCAAATGGCTGAATCCCGGATTGGACAGATCCTCCATGGACTGAAATTCTTTGTTTGGTTTGTATACCGTATTCTCTACTTCCGCAATAAAGTATTGCCTGCTTTCGCAAGAAAGTGCTAAGATTGTCAGGATAATTAATATAATTTTAGCTTTCATATCATTATTTTATACGGTTGTTTAAGACAAATATATAAATTTATCTAAAAGCGGAAATCCATGGAAATAAAAAATGCCAATCCAGGACTTTTCATCCTGATCAGTTTGTTGATAGCCACCCAAATGAGATTGCCATCCTTTGCACAGATATCCTTACAATCATGGTGGGAGAACAAGGGGGTTGCGCCCTGCTATTGACAGGACAATGTCAGGACCTTGTATAAGATTAGCTATTCAGGGCAGGAATACGGATGGATGGTTATCCATTGGAAAACTGGAAGTGCAATGACCTACGTCCCGTCCCATCCGGCTATCCGGGCCAGGATCCACCACATCGCATAGGCTTTCCTGTTGGCGGTAATATGCTGGCTGTTATGTGCCCCAAATTCGACCGATCCGCCGGGTGAACTCTTGTTTTCGTACCAATCCACACCCAGCTGATGGGCGTTCTGCCAGTCGGCATAAAAATTCCCTCCGTATGCCGCCGAATTGCCATCATCACCCGTGTCCTCCCAATAATTATCACCCATATCATGGGTGTCAATGCTGTAATAATCCAGGCAGTAGTAGCCATTCTTCTTGCAATGTTCAATAATCAATGCTGCCTGGCTTTTAGGATTGCCGTCCCCTGTATTGTTCCCCTGGTTGGCATGGCCTGTCATGAAAATGAAGGTTACGGCAAGCTGCCTCATGCCTGCTCCGGAACCAATCTTTGTTCCCCCTTCACCATATTCTGATATCAATGCATCCATTCCGGGTAAATAATTTGTGGCAATCTGGTGGCCGGCAATATTGCACCAGGACCACATGACCACATTAATATCATCATTGGCTTCATCGTCCAGGAAATTCCTTGTGGCCTGGATGAAGGCAGTTTCATTCCTGCTCAGATCGGCGGCATCTTCTCCGGGAGCGGCATAACCGGCTATGGCATAATCGTGAAAATCAAGTTTGCCAGCTTCGGGAGCATTATTTGTTATGCCAAACAGCACATCATCTCCTGGCTTATAGTCCTGTAATCCAAATAATCCCCGCGAGACATGCGTGCCATGTGATGTGTGCTGGTAGGCTATGTGAAGGGTAGTCCTTGCCTTGTCAATATATTGTTTCGGGATGCTCCTGAGAACGGCTTCCCTGGCAACGTGATAGCCGGCAATTGTCGATTGATTTCCAGGATTTTGATCTGTCATATTATCTTCATTGCAGCTGGTTAAAAATACACAACCTAACAGTGATAAAGAGAATATCAAACCCGAATGGATCTTAAACATGGATTTTCGTTGAGACTTTCCGTTGAACAGCATCATCTTTTTTTTATTTTATTCATACGGAAAAATCCTTGTCAGGGTTTGTAGAACTGACTCAAGGGCGGTGCAAATATTGAGCTACCCCGCCAGTCACCCCTTTCGTGTAATCACAATTTTATGTTCAGGTCCGGTTACACCAGCCAGGTTCATGGTACGGAATGTCAGTTCATGCCGCTTTCTTTTCAAAGGGATGCTGAATGACCCACCAACTTTTTTCCAGTCCCCCGAAGGCACCTCTTTCATCTGGTACGTATGAAGGTTGGGCGTCTCGGAAATCAGCCTGATTTCTGCCATATCGTCCTCTATCTGGATCTCCGAAGCAATGGTATTGGGCGTCCATTCTATGGCATCGCGGTCCCGCACCAGCCGCATGAACTCAGGTTTTGCATAGGCCCAATGGGGCTTGTCACCCCATATCCAGGTATTGTTCACAAAGTAATCATCTTCATACATGCTCAGCATTGTCTGATGTTCAGGCCAGGCGGTGAACATGTCATTATAGGTATGGTATTCTATCCAGGTATAGGTCTGGGCACTCCGTTCCTTGCTTGTTCCTGTTTCGGGATCTTCGTCCGTGGGAATACGGTCGGGTCCCTTTACCTTGATGATATACGCTGCCTTGTTCTTTAAATATTCATCACGAATTTCAAGTGCAGACAACGGGATCCCGTCTTTTTCAAAATGGTGATCGTATTTTGCATCGGATAGAAACCATTTATGATAACCGTTCAGCCATATTTCATTAATTCCGTGATGTCCGTCGGGACCTCCTTTTACACCGGGTCCAGCTCCCAGGGTCCTTGTAACATAACCATATGCATTCATGATGCCATTCTGGACCTTCATAAAATGGCCACAATGGAATCCCTGTCCCTGTAAGGCTGCATCCAGGATTCCTTCTGCGAATCCGCCCCCGGGATAAGGATCACCAAAATCGTTGATCTGTATCACTGACTTGATCCAGTGCCTGAGTAATAAGATCCTTTTAAATTCATCCGTTTCACCATGAAATATGGTATCCAGCTGATACTTGTCTATTAATTTTTGAAAACCGGGATGGCTCAGATCTTCAGATCCCTGGAACTCAACATTGGGTCTGAATGGAGGATTGTCTACCGTTTCAACGATATATTCTTTATTCATGCATCCTGTGATCAGCAATATTGCTGCGATAAATAAATTAATTGCTTTCATTACGTTATCATTTTTATATAAAAAGCAAAATAAAGATATAAAAGAACCATATCAAAACCTTACGAAATGAGATTTTTATTCTATTTTTGAAATGGAATTCAATAATCAACATAACAATTAAATGCCATGAGAAATAAGCAAACCACTGAGTTCTCCTGCTGTATAGCCGTCCTTCTATCTTTATTATGTGTCAATGGCTTCTCGCAAAATCCAGATAATGTGACCATTATCCGGCCTGTAGAAATATATGATGTACTCCAGAATCCTGGCATGGGTTTCATGACTTTTCAACGGTTCAATGGAGATGATCTTAACAGAAGTAGGTGGACAGAAGGATTTCCCATCGATTATCAGGAGTTTGACGGGGATCTGACCAATAAGGATTATCCTGCTACCACCATAGCCTACTGGCGGATTTACTGGAAGTACCTGGAACCAGAGAAGGATAAATATCGCTGGGATATGCTCGATAAGGCACTGGAAACTGCGAAGTCCAGGGGACAAACACTGCTGCTCAGGATAGCCCCTTATGGCACCGGGGATGAAAGGGATGTGCCGGACTGGTACCGGGAGATGGTTGGTCCGAACAGGGACTGGAAATATAACAATCCGGTCAACAAATGGGTTGTGGATCCAGAAGATCCGCGTTATGCTGAATACTTCGGTGGATTCATTAGATCGATGGGAGAAAGATATGACGGCCACCCAGATCTGGAAGCCGTGGATCTTTCCATCGTCGGGGCCTGGGGAGAGGGTGCCGGTTCTGAATTGCTGAGCCAGCAGGCAAGGGAAGCACTGGTTGATGCATATACTGAATCCTTCCGGAAGACGCCTATCATTGCATTATTGATGGATAAAGAAACCAATACGTATGCAAATTCTCAAATACCGGTGGGATGGCGGGTAGATTGTATCGGTGACCTGGGATTCTGGGCCGATGAACAAAATGGCTGGACGCATATGTATGATTTTTACCCGCAGGAAATTATCAATGCCGGGGTTAAAGATTCCTGGAAAACATCTCCCCTCAGTTTTGAGATCTGTGGAACATTTCGTAACTGGAAAGAAAGGCAGGGCTATGACAGGGATGATGTCAGATATATTTTTAATGAAACGTTAAAATGGCATATGTCCTCCTTCAATGCCAAATCTTCCCCCGTACCGGAAGAGTGGCAGGACCTGGTGGATGACTGGCTGAAGAAAATGGGCTACCGGTTTGTGTTGAGAAGGTTCAGTTACCCGGATGAAGTAAACCGGAATGGCAAGTTTCCCTTTAAATCATGGTGGGAAAATAAAGGCGTTGCCCCATGTTATAAGGATTTCACCCTTGCCCTCCGGCTGAAATCAGGAAGTAATGTATCGGTACTGCCAACAGATGCCAATATTAAAGAATGGCTGCCCGGCGACAATATATACGATAATGCTGTTTTTGTACCGGGTGATCTGCCGGCAGGCACCTATGATGTTCAACTGGCCATTGTTGACCGGTGGAAATTTGAGCCCAGGGTAAAACTAGCCATTGAAGGGAGAGGGAATGACGGCTGGTACCAGCTGGGACAAATTAAAATTACCGAATAAAATGGATAAAGAATTAGATGTCATTGTAGTTGGAGAGCTAAACGTTGACCTCATTTTGAATGAGCTGGAGAAATTTCCGGAAATAGGCAAGGAAATCCTGGCCCGCCAGATGACATTGACCCTGGGAAGTTCTGCGGCTATTTTTGCCAGCAATATTTCAAGCCTGGGAGCAAGGGTTGCTTTCATCGGGAAGATCGGTAAAGATAAATTCGGTGAGGTGGTCCTGGAAAGTCTTCAAAACAATGGTGTAGATGTTTCCATGATAAAGAGAGATGATCATTGCGGCACCGGGGCGACCATTATTTTAAACGTGAAGGAAGACAGGGCCAATACTACCTATCCGGGAGCGATGGATTTCCTGACCATAAATGATATACCGGAAAATGACCTGAAAAAAGCAAAACATCTTCATTTCTCATCCTATTTTCTGCAACCGGGAATGAGGCATGACGTTGGGAAACTTTTCCGGACTGCACAGGAACTGGGACTGACAACTTCATTTGATATGCAATGGGATCCCCTGGAAGAATGGAACCTGGATATTGAGGATATACTTCCTTATGTCAATGTGTTTCTGCCCAATGAAAAGGAACTCATGTACCTGTGCGGGAAGAATGACCTGAATGAGGCCATTGAATACATTAATAAGTATACTGATATCCTGGCAATTAAAAGAGGTAACCAGGGATCCATGGTATGTTACGGAGATGAAATAGTGAACCTGCCTGCTTTCCTGAACAAGAGCGTGGTTGATGCCATTGGCGCCGGAGACAGTTTTAATGCCGGTTTCATGTATAAGTACATTATGGGAAAATCAATACGGGAGTGCCAGGAATTTGGCAATCTTACAGGCGCCATGTCAACCACGGCAGCCGGCGGAACAACTGCCTTTCAGGATTATGAAAATTTCAGAAAGAAAGCTCAGGATATTTTTGGGTTTTCTGTCTGAATCCTTGCCTTTGGAAAACCGCAGGCCTGATATTGGCAAGCACGCTGAAAACCTGCGTGATGATTTCAACCGAACTTTTAAAATATTAGTAAATTCAAGAATTTCTCTTCAATTATTTAGCATATTCCTTTGAAAGAATATTATTTCTGTCAATTTTATGTATTTTTTCTTTCTTTTGTTAGTTTTTTATTTTGATTATATAAAATTTTATTATAAATTTGTGGTTTATTAACGAATAAAAAGAAAAATAATCAGTAGAAGCAACGTTTCGTAATATATACATCTAAGTATCATTTAGAAACAGGAAGCAATACTTCATAGGAATTTCAGGTTTTAGGTTAGGTTAGGTTAGGATTTATAGCTCATAGGGTTCAGGCTCTATGAGCTATTTTTCAATTTGATTGTGTATGTTTAAGATTTATTTAACAAATTCAACTTATGAGACCAATAAAAACGAATATTATAAAACTATGCCCGCTGGTTTTCTTGCTTATGTCATGTAATGGGAATCAGGCGGACCTGTATGATAAAATCACCAAGGTAGATGCCCATGTTCATATCAGAACTGAAGATCCGGCCATCATGGAATTGGCCAAAGCCGAGGGGTTTAAATTCCTAACCATCAATACCCGGTCAAGCAGCCAGGAACATATTGATAACCAGATGCGTTTTGCCAAGGCTGTTAAACAGAATTATCCCGACAGAATATCATACATCACCACCTTTTCAATGGAAAACTTTGAAGATCCCTCTTGGGGTGAAGAGGTAATCAGGACACTTCAGCGGGATTTCAATGAAGGAGCCATAGGCCTTAAAGTCTGGAAGGATATTGGAATGACGTTCCGTGACAGCCTGGGGAATTTTATTTTTATTGATGATCCGATGTTTGAACCAATATTCGACTTTGTTGCCAGCCAGGGAAAAACTGTCATAGCCCATATAGGTGAACCCCGGAACTGCTGGTTACCAGTAGATTCCATGACCGTCAGCAATGACAAGAATTATTTCAGTGAGCATCCGGAATACCACATGTACCTGCATCCTGATTATCCATCCCATGAAAAGCTCGTTGAATCGAGGGATAATTTGCTGGCCATGCACCCTGACCTGAGATTGGTCGGGGCCCACCTGGGAAGCCTGGAATGGGACGTTGATGAATTGGCAGCCCGGCTGGACCGCTTTCCTAATTTTGCTGTGGATATGGCTGCAAGGGTATGTCATTTCCAGGTACAGGACCGGGAAAAAGTCCGTGACTTTATCATTAAGTACCAGGACAGACTGCTGTATGCAACGGATCTGGTAATTTCCGGAGATAATTTTGAACAGCAGGTGGCCTGGATTGAAAAGGAATGGAGGGCAGACTGGAAGTATTTCTCGACAAATGAAGCCATGGAATCCCCCAATGTGGATGGTGTATTTAATGGATTGGGACTGGATACGAAAATATTGAGAAAGATCTATCATGACAATGCCCTGAAATGGTATCCGGGCTTATTTGAATAGCATAAACCATCTATCAAGGAAGTATCTTGGACACGAAGAAATACGCTCCTGTATTGCGAGAATACAGGGAGATATATTTTAAAAACCTCTCGGCATCGGTAATTCCTTTCTGGTACAATAACTCCCCCGATTGGGAACACGGTGGCAGTTTTTCCTGTCTTGATCTCCGGGGTAATGTATATGATTCCAAGAAATATGTATGGCTGGTTGCGCGGTCTGCATGGATGTTTGCACGTTTATTCAATGTGTTTGACAGGGATCCGGACTATCTTAAAATGGCAGAACTCGGTATAGATTACCTCTGGAAATATGCCAGGGATGACCAGGGGCGTTATTATTTTTCTTTAACCCGTAAGGGAGAACCCTGGTTCTTTCAAAGAAAACCTTATGGCGCGGTATTCGCGATGATGGCGTATCTTGAATATTTTAAAGCCAGCGGAAAGGCTGAATATAAAAAAGAAGCCATTGATTTATTCCGGAAGATACATCAATGGATTCAGGATCCTGCCAGACTTGGAAGGCCATCCATGCAGGGCGTCCCCGCCATGAGCAACCTCGCTGATGTTATGGTATTGGCCAGTATGGCTCTCGAACTGGCTGCTGTCGAAAACGATCCGCAATATCAGGAAATAATGGTTTCAGCTTTGAAACAATGCAGGAGGCACTTCAACCCTGAATTGAAGATATTAATGGAGAACGTCCCCGATGATCCAGATCAAAACATCGTTCAATGGCCGGAGGGACGTCTTTTTAACCCGGGACATTCCATTGAGGTCGCCTGGTTTGTCATACATCTCCTGGAATATGTTGAAGACAGTGATATGTTTTCCCTGGCCCTGGATGCACTCGAAGGAAGCCTGAATTTTAGCTGGGATCAACAGTACGGCGGGATTTACTATTTTATGGATGTTGAGGGCAAACCGACACTCCAGCTGGAATCAGGCATGAAACTGTGGTGGCCGCATACTGAAGCCATTTATGCCCTGGTCCTGGCTTTTTGCAGAACGGAAGATGCCCGGTGGCTCGAATGGCTTGATAAGGTCCATGATTATGCGTTCAGTCATTTTGTTGACAATGAAAATGGTGCATGGTTCGGGTATTGTGACCGGTATGGTACCCTTACCCATACCTCCAAGGGCAGCCATTATAAAGGCTTTTTCCATGTGCCAAGAGCCTTGCTGTTCAGCATCCTGGAAATCGACAGATATTTATCCATTGACGGAGGAACAATTGCTTGATGAATAGAGATGGGAATTTCAGGTACCTGGCGCTGGTTTGTGTTGTCGCTTCTCTCGGGGGACTCCTCTTCGGATTTGATACGGCGGTGATTTCAGGGACAGTCGGTATGGTGGAATCCCAGTTCGGATTGTCCAAACTTGCCCTGGGATGGTTCACCAGCTCGGCCCTGGTCGGGTGTATTGTTGGTGCCCTGGTGGCAGGTGGACTGGGTGATAAATATGGCCGGAGACCGGTGTTGTTGGGGGCTGCAATACTGTTTTTTCTTTCGGCTTTGGGATCTACCGTGCCCCCATCGTTCACGGTCCTGTTTTCTGTGAGAATCATCGGCGGGATTGGTGTTGGCATTGCATCGGTCATGTCTCCTCTTTATATCTCTGAGTTTTCCCCTCCTCAAATAAGAGGTCGACTCGTGGCATTGTACCAGTTATCGATAGTGACCGGAATTTTGCTGGCTTATTTTTCCAACTGGATGCTTCAGCATTATTCAATGCATCATATGGAAATGTCGGCTGGAAACGGTTTTTTATACAAGGTCCTGGTGGGGGAGGTCTGGCGTTCCATGTTTGGGATGGAAATGGTTCCTGCCCTGCTTCTCATGTTCCTGCTCCTGTTTGTACCTGAGAGTCCCAGGTGGCTTATCCAGGCTGGCAGAAGGGATCATGGAAAGCTTATCCTGGAAAAGATCTCCGGGAACAAGGTGGCAGGAGAAGAATTTAAAGAGATCTTGCGATCCCTGGATGAAGAGCAGGGCAGGGTGAGAGAACTGTTCAGGCCGGGCTTGCGGACGGCCCTCCTGGTGGCCGTTGGACTGTCGGTATTCGGACAGTTAACAGGCATTAATGCAGTGATCTATTATGGTCCGGAAATTTTAAAGCAAGCCGGAATCCAGTTCGGAAATGCATTGCAATTCCAGACAATACTGGGTATGATAAACCTGGTATTCACCCTGCTGGCACTCTCACTGATAGATAAACTTGGCAGGCGGCCGCTCTTGATCGGGGGTATGGCAATGGTTGTTATAGCATTGCTGATGGCCGGATTACTATTCGTCACGGATAATCCAGACGGGATGCTGATTGTGATAGTGCTGGGTGTATATATTGCCTGCATAGCTTTCTCCATATGTGCGGTGATCTGGGTGCTGACCCCTGAAATCTTTCCCAACCGGGTGAGGGGACGGGCCATGTCCATTGCTGCCTTCAGCAACTGGGGAACGAATACCATGGCGGCCTATCTGTTTCCCTGGTATGTAGCCTCCTTCGGCATGCATGTCGGGTTTTTTACTTTCGGGGCCATCTGCCTGGTAGCCACCCTGTTTTTCTGGAAGTATGTTCCTGAAACAAAAGGCAAAAGCCTGGAACAGATAGAACAACTCTTTCGTCCTATTTCCTGAATACGCCTATACCCGCCTGGTCATCTGAAAGCACATAGACCGGATCCGTAAACGCAGGTCCGCCCCCAAATGGATCATCATCAGGATTCAGATGTGGATCCAGGTCGATGAAACTGAAACCGCCAAGTCCGGCAGCAAAATGCACAGCACAGCTCAGTGCCAGTCTGGTCTCGAGCATGCATCCGATCATGAGGTTTATATTGGCACTTCTTGCCATTGCTGCTATGTCCAGGGCTTCGATGATCCCTGATTTCATCAGTTTTATGTTGATGACATCCGCACATCCCGACCTGACAACATTCACGGCATCAGCACTGGTGAATACCGTCTCATCAGCGCCCACAGGTACAGATGTATGATCTTTTACGAATTTCATTCCTGCCAGGTCGTACTTTACAACCGGCTGTTCAAAAAGCAGGGGACGAAGTTTATTAACTTCCAGTTCTTCCAGGAAATGAACGGCTTCCGGGGGAGAAAATCCCTGGTTTGCATCGAGGGTTATCCCGCAGTCGGGTGCTCCCTCCCTGATGGCTAACAATCTGTCAATATCCTCCGAGATGTTTTTCCCGACTTTGGTCTTTAACATCCTGTAACCTTTTCCGGCCAGGATGGCAGCATTCTTCCTGGCGACGGGAGGAGGTACAATGTCTACTGTATAATCCGTTTCTATGCGCTTTTCAGATCCGCCCAGGAATTTGTAAAGTGGAAGATCCAGGGATTTTGTAAATGCATCCAATAGCGCCATTTCAATGGCACAACGCGCTGTTACCTGGGCCCAGAAAACCGTCTTCAGGTGCCTGGATATACTGCGGTAATCGGATACTCTCTTGCCTGTCAGGAAATCTTTGCAGGCATGTAAGGTTGCCAGGGCGGTAGCCTGGTTTTCACCATTTATCGGTTCCAGAGGGGCTGCCTCGCCGAATCCTTCAACTCCATTTTCGAGTTCTATGCGTATGAATGCATTTTCTATATTGTATTTTGTCCCGATCGCTATGGTAAAGGGCGCTTCCAGCTTGATATTGACAGCTTCAATGCTTACTTTTTTGATCTTAAGTGACTCCATATTCTGATCTCCAACGTTTTAGTGTGTTCAATAGCTCTGCTATCTGGTCGCTGCTGTGATTTACAGATACGGTCATCCTGACCATAAATTTATTCATGTTAACCGGATAATTGATGCAAGGTACAATGATACCGTTCTCTTTTAAATATCCTGATAAATTCCGGGCTTTATCTCGCGAATTAAAAAAAACAGGAATGATTGGAGTTGGGGCCTCATTGGTAAAGAATCCCAGCTTGACCACTCCTTCCCTTAGCTCCCTGGCCTTCTGAAGCAGCCCGGATCTTAAGCGGGGTTGCTGTATGATCAATTTAACTGCGGTGCTGGCTGCCGAAACGATAGGGGGAGGCAGGGATGTTGAAGCAAGGTAGGCCCTGGAGCTTTCCCTGATCCGGTTAATGATTATGCTATCCGCCGAAATAAATCCTCCATAGACTCCCAGTGCCTTACTCATTGTTTCAGTCTGATAAATACCGGGGACATCCTGCAAATGGAAGAATTCAGGTGTTCCTTGCCCGTTTTCTCCGAGTACGCCTGTGGCATGGGCATCATCGACCACAAGTAAGGCCCTGTATTTCTCAGCCAGGGAGTGGATCTCATCAATAGGACCAATATCCCCGGTCAGGGCAAAGATCCCGTCGGTGATGATCAATGCCCGCCTGTCTTTATTTTTTCGGAGGAGGTCTTCCAGGTGTTCGACATTGCCATGTTTATAGAAATGTATTTGCCGGCTGTCCCTTGGAATTCCATCAAATATGCTTGGATGGCCCGCTTCATCTGTAAATATATCCGTGTATTGATCTTTCAGGGCATGAAGCAAGATGCTGTTTCCCAAATAACCGGAAGCAAAAACAACAGTATCCTCTTTATTTTTAAAAGCTGATAGTTCCTTCTCCAGTTGAAGATGGATGATGGATGTTCCGGTGGTTTGTCTTGCGGCTGCGAAATTAAGGCCATAGGTTTCGATTGAATTTTTAGCTGCCTGTTTTATTTCAGGATGATTGGAGAGTCCGAGATAGTTGTTCCCTGAAAAAAAAGAGTACCTTTTACCGGATAATTGGACGTAATTACTGACGGCACCATTTAACTCAATCACTATATTTGCTGATTATTGATTTTCAATCAATGCCTGGCACGTCTTCCCATTCCTCAGATATTACTGATTTTTCAAGTGCCTCCAGCACCGCAACGCTGGCCAGTATACTTTGATGGTTGCGCGGTTCCTTGCCGGTCCGGAACATTTCAACCATATCCACATAATGTTTGGGCGGATCACTTTCCTCTACGTTGGATGATAGCCTTATGACGCCTTCTTTTGTCTCAACAAAAGTGTCCCAGCCGGATGATATATTCTTAAATATCAAGGTCACCATTTTCCCGTCATCATATCCAAGACTGGCCGTGGCGTTTTTTCCATTTTTTGAGATCCTGACCCTGCTTACATTTTCTCCAAACCAAAAAAGTATGGGATCAACCAGATGCACTCCATAAAAGAATATCCCTCCGTATTTTGACTCTATATCGGCCGGTCCGAGGCTTACCACATGGTTGAACTCTCCTAAAGATTCCAGCTGCTTTTTAATATCAAAAGCAGCATCGCTTTGCCTGATCGAACTATAAGAAGTTACAGGTGTTCCACTCTTACGTGCCATGGCCAGGAACTCCTTGCCTTCAGATACACGATAACAGAAGGGTTTATCGATGAATGTCGGGATACCGGCTTTCACGAACGGGGTAGCTGCTTCAAGGTGGTATTTTGCATGCCGGTGGTCAACAATCAATGCATCGATCTTTCCCATCATTTCCATCGGGTCGGATACCATATTGGGTATAGCTCCTTTTTCCATGGCATTTTTGGCGAATTCTTCCGTCTCGCCCCATACATATTTGACCTGGAAGCCGGGAAATTTATGATCGATGTTGAATAGTTTGCCATAGCCGATGGTATGGGAGTTTTCAGCACCAATTATACCTATTCGCATCTGATCGTCTCTCCTTCCAGGCCGTGATAAGAAGCCAAGCGGAAAAGAAACAGACGAAGAGAGAACCATTGTGGAAAAAAGTGTGCTTTTCCCGGTTTTCTTTAAGAAAGATCTTCTTGATTCCATGGCATTTTTTGTTTGGTTTTAAAGTATTTTGAATTTATTTGTTTAAAATAAGATATATTCTTCAATATTGATGTAAAATCATTTTATTATCTTTACTTTTAATCATTATTTTAAATGTGAAAGAAAATTTATAAGGTTCTGAAAGCTAGTATCAGACAGTATCTTACGCTCAATATCAGGCTTTTAATACCAAATTGAAATCATACAACTGATAAATGAAAATGGATCGATCATCTAATAAGTCTACGGTTACCAGAAGAGCTAAAATTTTGGAAGAGCTCGATGCGAAAGGGCAGGTAACCGTCAGTGAATTAAGTACCAAGTTTAATATCAGTGCAGTAACCATCAGAAATGACCTTGCCCATCTTGAAAAACAGAATATGCTGATCCGGGCAAGAGGAGGGGCGATCAAGGTCAAATTCTACAGGATGGAGATTGATCCTTCAATTTCTGACAAGCAAAAAGAATTTCTGAAAGAAAAACAAAGAATTGCAAAGGCGGCCATAAAGCTCATCGAGGACGGAGATACGATTGTCCTTGATTCAGGAACCACTACCACTGAAATTGCCAAAAGCCTTGAACAGTTTAATAACCTGACCATCATAACGAATGCCCTGAACATTGCAAGTATCCTTTCTGAGTATGAGAATTTCAATATTTTCATGCCGGGTGGGGTACTGAGAAAGAGATCCCTGTCACTCGTCGGGGCACTGGCTGGAGAAAATTTCAAAAAATTCTATTGTGATAAATTATTTCTCGGGGTAGATGGATTTGATACCCTTCATGGATTATCCACACCGAATTCAGAAGAAGCCCATGTGAATTCCATCATGATCGGGATTTCTAAAAAAGTTATCGTGGTTACAGATTCAAGGAAATTTCTTCGCAGGCGCTTTGCCTTCATAGCCCCTCTATCGAAAATACATACTGTCATAACGGATTCTGGAATTAGTGAGGAAGATAAAGCGAGATTAAAAAATCATGGAATTGAAGTAATTATTGCCTAGTTTTATTCACGCAATTCCTCATATTCCATCACCCAAACACCCTCCATTATGTTTAAAAAGCCCTGGTTATTATTTGCCCTTATTACAACCGTGTTCTGGGGGACATGGGGAGCGCTGATTGAAACTCCGGAACAGGCTGGATTTCCGGCTACCCTGGGTTATATAGTCTGGTCTGTTACCATGATTCCCACGGCACTGGTTGGATTGGCACTGATCAAATGGAAACTTGATCGTGATGTGCGTTCAATAATCTTTGGGATGACCATCGGATTGCTGGGTGCCGGGGGACAACTGGCATTGTTCCATGCACTTGTTGATGGCCCTGCCTACCTTGTATTTCCAATTATCTCCCTGTCACCCACCGTGACGGTTATCTTTTCCGTGATTTTTCTGAGAGAAACAACCAACAGGCGGCATTGGATTGGAATCGCATTGGCCCTGATGGCGATACTGTTGATGTCATTGCAGAAACCGGATGATACCATAATCAAGGGTTATCTATGGTTTGGTCTCGCCATTCTTGTTTTTCTCGCCTGGGGGATACAAGCCTTTTTTATGAAAAAGGCAAATATGACCATGAGGGCCGAAAGTATTTTCTTCTATATGATGCTAACCGGAATCCTTCTTTCTCCCATCGCTTATTTAATGACAGATATGAGCCAGGATATTTACTTGGGCTTCAGGGGACCCTATTTTGCAGCCATCATACATACCTTGAATTCTGTAGGAGCCTTGATGCTGGTTTATGCCATAAGGTACGGGAAGGTCATCATTGTAGCCCCCTTGACGAATGCCGGTGCCCCGATGATTACCATAATACTTTCCTTGCTGATCTATGCTGTTATTCCAAGCCCTGTGATTATGGCAGGGATTGTGATCGCCATGATCGCAGTATATCTGCTTGCTGATTGATACCTTGGAGGGTGGGTGCCACCGACCCCATCCAGACCATTTTCCATGGCTGCTTTTGCCATGCCGGGTGTTAACTGTCATGGCCTGTACAATAGAAATAAATGGCAAAATCTCAATTTACATTGTATATTGCTTTTAAGAGAAGTCAAATTGCGAAACATTATCATTTTTACTATATTTAAGCACAAATATTTGATTGCAATAAAACAAAACATTAAACCGCGTCAATTTCCTTTCAAATAATTATTCTTAGATAAAATTTTTAATTATGATTACTTTATCAAAAATATGTATCCCGCTGTTGCTTTGCCTGTTTACTACCGGCACCGGTTTTTGCCAGCAAACTAAAAAAGCCAAAATTGCCGTGATCCAGGCAACCGCGCTGCCAAGACAGGACCCCTTTATGGGGGACTATGATCCGGACATGGTCCGGCCCCAGATGATGGCGCATTTTGATAAGTTACTGGGCCTTTTTGAAGAAGCCGGTGAAATGGGAGCGGATCTGGTTTGCGGTCCGGAAGACATGCAACACATCGGGGCATACGGACTGCATATAGATGTACTGGATCCGGAAACAGGGAAAATATTTGCTGATGCCCTGGCAGTGCCGGTCCCAGGTCCCCTGACAGACCGGGTATCTGAAATAGCCAAACGGTACAACATGTATATCATTGCACCGATCTATGAGGCGGATGGGGATAAAGTCTATAATACGGCCGTTGTATTTGACCGCAGCGGAAAAATCATGGGCAAACATCGCAAAACCATATTGCCCGTAATGGAAACCTGGCTGATATCCGTCGGAGATGAATTCGAAGTATATGAAACTGATTTCGGGAATATTGCCATTGCTACCTGCTGGGAACTTTTCTATCCCGAGATATCCACCATCTATGCTTTGAAGGGGGCAGATATCATTTTTAATCCAACGATGGGAAGAGACAACCTTCCCGGTCAAAGCCTGGCAACAGCCCATATGTATATCACCAGGGCCAGGGATAACTCGGTTTATATTGCCCCCGTCATTCTTGGGGACGATGGGAATGGTATCATTGATTTTGATGGAAATGTCATTGCTGAGGCCGTAGGTAAAAAGGACGTGGTGATCATGGCTGAAATCGATTTTGCGCGGGAAAGGGTAAATGACAGTAAATGGTGGGAAACCATCAATGGAACAAACAATATCAAGGCCATACATTACAAATCCAGGCGCCCCGGGATCTACCAGCTGCTTACAGATCCCAATCCCCCCATTCTTGACAGGTATAAAGACATACATCTGACGACCGGTGACAGGGAAAGACAGTTAAAGGCGGTGAGGGAAGTTGATTATGGTCCGAACAAAAAGTAGATAAATCCTGAGCGCTATGATACGACTTGCTTTACCTGGATTGCTGCTGGCACTGATGGCTGTATCCCATGCTTTTGCACAGCCTGATGCCACTGCCATAGAGAAATCCGTAGATGATACCGAGTATCAAAGAATACTGGAGTACTACAATTATGATCCCGGGATGCCTTCAGATCCTGTATTTTATGGAGAATGGCCATGGCGGGGACCCCATACCCTGTATAAACTATCCTACAGCTCTGTACGGGGACAAAGAGTCCCGGCCTACCTGGCCATACCCAAGGAAACGGCAAGTGAAAAGATCCCGGTGGTTGTCCTGATGCATGGATGGAACCTGTTCTGGGGTAAAAATGAGGATTGGGTACTGGATTGGATACCCTTACTTACTGCGCAAGGGTATGCGGTACTGGCGCCGGATCATTTCATGTATGGTGAAAGAAAAAGGGATATTGATCCTGACAGGATAGCCATCTTCGGCGGGAGCCTGGGCGGCTGGATTGGTTCCATCCTGGCTGCCCTTGAGCCCAGGATCAAAACCGCCGTGCTCAGTGTTCCGGCAACAGAGTCTGCCACAGCACAAACACCACCCGGCCGGATTATTAACGCTAGTAATTTCTTCCCCCGGTATAAAGATCTTTCCCTGTTGATGGAACTGGCGAAAAATGATGTACCCCTTCGAAATGCCAGGGCAAAGGAGTTCTTTGATCTTGTAAAGGTTAAGAAAGAAATGGTCGAGTATGATGAATCACACTTCCTTGATCCGCAGAAGTACAATCAGGAAATTCTTGAATGGCTGAAAGAAAATCTTTGACAATGATATATCGCAAAGTATCTATCACCCTTGTCTGTCTTCTCCTTGCTTTTCAATTTTCCCATGCTGATGTCAGACTTCCTGCATTGTTTTCAGACCATATGGTCATTCAGCAGGAAATGGAAGTGCCTGTATGGGGATGGGCTGACCCCGGTGAAAAGGTCATCGTTGAAATTGAAGATTACAAGGCTGAAGCGACGGCGAGTGCTGAAGGGAAATGGAAGGTCCGGATTGGCCCTTTAACGGCTGGCGGACCTTTCAACCTGGTAGTATCAGGGAAGAATAAAATAAACATCACAAATGTACTGGTGGGAGAAGTATGGGTATGTTCCGGGCAATCGAATATGGCCATGGAGGTACGCAGCTGCCTGGATGCTGACAGGGAGATCTCTGAAGCAAAACATCCCATGATCCGTCATTTCCAGGTGAAAAGGACCAAGGCCGCCGAACCGCTTGAAGATCTCGCCCCTGTGGTCAACAGCAAGGCCATGTGGCTGAACACATGGGAGGTTTGTGATCCTTCGACAGCCGGGCATTTTAGCGGGACAGCTTACTTTTTCGCCCGTAACCTGTATGAGAAAAGGAAAATTCCGGTGGGCATCATCCATGCCTCCTGGGGAGGAACGACAGCAGAGGCCTGGACACCCAGGGATACCCTGGACAATGATCCGGCGTTAAAAAAAATCCTCGAAGACTGGCCGGTCTATAATGATGATGAAGAATGGTTGAAAGAGGAATATGAGAAATTCGTCCGGGAGGTTGAAAAAGCCCGTCTGGAAGGAAGAACCGCCCCCCTGTATTTTAACCAGCCTTCAGTACTTTACAATGGGATGATAGCTCCTGTGGTCCCATACGGAATGCGGGGTGTAATCTGGTATCAGGGTGAATCGAACGCCTATCGTGCATGCCAGTACCGGGAACTGTTCCCGGCCATGATCAAACAATGGCGCAGGCAATGGGAGCAGGGAGATTTCCCTTTCCTTTTTGTGCAACTGGCAAATTACCACTTTGAACCACCCGTTTTCCCTGAATTGCGTGAGGCACAATCCATGACCCTTAAACTGCCCCAAACGGCCATGGCCGTGACCATTGACATTGGTGATTCGACGGATATTCATCCCAAAAACAAACAGGAAGTGGGCAGGCGGCTTGCCCTGGCTGCCCGAAAAATAGCTTATGGCGAGGATATTCTGTTTTCGGGCCCTGTTTACAAGAAAATGTTTATCGAAGGCCCAAAGTGCTGGTTGTTGTTTGATCATGTGGGTGATGGCCTTATGCCAAAGGGAGGTGGAGCATTGCTCGGGTTCAGTGTGGCCGGGACAGACAGAAAATTTCTGAAGGCCCGGGCCAGGATCGACGGTGATCAAATCATTGTCTGGAACGATGAAATAGATCAGCCGGTCGCGGTAAGATATGCCTGGGCAAATCATCCGGTTGCCTGCAACCTGTATAATCAATCCAGGGGTAATCCATATCTTCCGTCATCACCCTTTCGCACGGATAACTGGCCGGAAATATCCTGCAGCGCCACAAAGGAAAACATGCCAAAACGTGCGGAAGTACCTCCATTGAATGACACCATTAAAGAAGAGCTGGCCAGCGCTATTGAGGATAACCTGCGGAGCATGGATCTTTATTCCTTTTCAAAAGATATCATCAATGGTACCAAATGGACATATCAGAAAATGTATAGAGGAAATCCTTTCCTGTCAGAGGCATATTGGCCAGAGGCAGACCTGGTCTACAGGGGGATTCAGTATTCGGGATTTTATATGAACTATGACCTGTACAAAAACCATCTGATATTGTTATACAATGATAATGGCAACAGGAAATATGTTGTGCTTTCAAACAAGTACCTTGAATCATTCTCCTATA
The DNA here is from genome assembly GCA_001303955.1 of Bacteroides sp. SM23_62. Classification (GTDB taxonomy): domain Bacteria; phylum Bacteroidota; class Bacteroidia; order Bacteroidales; family SM23-62; genus SM23-62. The sequence continues at coordinate 18,845 of LJUP01000031.1, forward strand.
CGGATACAATAAGCCATCAGGAACACCATTACGAGTATATCAAAATCCCGGGCACCGACGGGAAAAAATTATGCGAGAAAGTTTATGGTGGCAAAACTTCATTTGTTATCCGCCCAGGGTGTGAGATAAAATATGGAGCATCAGGAGGTTGGCCCGGGGAATACCTCCGAGGCTATGAATATTATATTGAGGTTGAGGGTAACTATGAGCGCATACATTCAAAAAAAACACTGCTCAACGCCCTGCAAAGGAATATCCCTGAAATCAAAAAGTTTATCCGTAGGAACAGATTGAAAATAAACAGGAAACATCCTGAAAACATTGTTCCGGTATTGAAATATTACGATGAGACAGCCTGACTGATAACTTGAAAATGCGGGGAAAGAAAACATACCTTATATTGTTCTTTCTGGTTTATGGGCTTACATTGAAGGCCCAGGATTTATCAATAACCGGAAATTTTCAGGATGTACCTCTCCTGAAGGTTATTGAAGCATTAGAGCAAAGATACCCGGTCCGTTTCTTTTTTGATCCGGCAACCATCAGCGGTATACAGGTATCAGCGGATTTTAAAGAAACCCCCCTCCCATCATGCCTGGAATCAATCCTGAATAAGGAAAGATTAAACTTCCACATCTCCGGGGATAACCTGGTAAGCATCTATAAGGGAGCGGCCTTACATAAATTATTCCCGGAGGAAGAAAGGATTGAAGTTGTTCGAAAGGCAAGCTCACCGGAGGATAAGATCTCAAGGGATAGGCTCAGACGTCTCCAGTACCAGATGATCAATATCGGGACACCCGGAAACAATACCACCGGCACCGCTGTTGTGTCAGGATACCTGACAGATTTTGAAAATGGACTGCCTGTCGCCGGCGGAAATATATACGTTGCAGAAACGCAAAGAGGGGTGATCAGCAATGGTGATGGTTATTATGAGATCAGGCTGCCCCTGGGAAACCAGACAATAAACTTCAGCAGTATTGATATGCACGCCACCAGCCGCATTGTTAATTTGTATTCGGATGGAAGACTGGACGTGGTGCTTGAGACCAAATTCATCCTGCTGGAGGATGTGTCCATAGTCGGGCATGGGAAAGGGAATCTGGGACAGATCCATATAGGACTGGAAGAAATAAATATTGCCAGGCTAAAATCAATCCCGGCCCTGCTCGGTGAAACCGACATAATAGGGAGCCTGGTCATGCTCCCGGGTGTACAGAAAGTTGGAGAAGGGACTGCCGGATTTAATGTTCGCGGGGGTAAAACCGATCAGAACCTGATCCTGATTGACCAGGCCCCCATTTATTATCCGTCTCACTTTTTTGGAAATTTCTCATCCATCAATGCAGATATCATCAGCGATGCGACACTTTATAAGGGCAGCATGCCTGCAAAATATGGCGGAAGGGTCTCTTCTGTGCTGGATGTAAATACCCGGGATGGGAATCCGGAAAAATTTTCCGGCTCCGGGGGGATCAGTCCCGTGTCAGCAAGATTCAGCATAGATGGTCCGTTTTTTTCTGAAAAATCAACTTTTCTGTTCAGTGGCAGGACCACCTATTCAAACTGGCTGCTGGATTTTATCAATGTCCCGGATCTTTATAACAGCAAGGTTGGTTTTTATGATGTACAGGCTAAACTGAATCTTTTTATCAATGAAGAAAACAGGCTGCTGCTCAATGTATACAGGAGCATGGATAAATTCCAGCTGCAGAGTGATACCATCTATCATTATGAGAACAACATTGCTTCCCTGTCCTGGCAGCATCATATCAACCAGCGGATGAATTCCAGTATTTCTTTGATATACAGTGGTTTTGGCTACAAAATCTCAGATGAGAGCAATATCAATATGGCATATAGCCTGACCCACAGTCTGAGAAACCTAAATCTGAAAAGCCAGTTTGAGTATTTTACGGGACAGGGTTTGAAATTTGAATTTGGAGGTGATGTAATCCTTTATTCGGTGAATCCGGGTGAAAGGGAAATTGGTGAATTTTCAAACATCCTTCCCATCTATTCTGAAAATGACAATTCCGTGGAGCTTGGGATTTATGCAGGAAATGAATTTCTCATATCGAATCGCCTTAAGATTGAAGCGGGTCTGAGGTTTTCCGGACTGCTTTCCCTGAGCAACGGGAAAAGATACATATATGCGTCGGATCTGCCCCTGGATGCAGATAATATCATTGATACAGCAGAGGTTCGTAAAAACAGTATAGAAAAAATTTATTTTCATCCCGAATACAGGTTCTCTGCCAATTTTTCGGCAGATAGATACAGTTCAATAAAACTCAGCTATAACAAAACGGTACAATATATCCACATGCTTACCAATACCACGGCCATTTCACCAACCGATACCTGGAAGCTGAGTGATGAACACCTGCTTCCCCAGATAGGCCACCAGGTATCTGCAGGTTATTTCAGGAACTTCAGGAATGACGCCATTGAAACTTCAGTTGAAGTATTTTACAAAGCGATCAATAATATCAAGGAATATAAACCTGGCGCTGACCTTTTGCTGAATGATCACATTGAGACAGAAATCATTAATGGGAAGGGCAAATCATACGGGGCCGAATTTTCTGTAAAAAAACCGGGGGGCAGGATCAATGGACGCATCGATTATACTTATTCCCGGACCCTGATCAGATCAATCAGTGATTTTCCGGAAGAAATAATGAACGACGGGGAATACTTCCCCGCCAATTACGACAAGCCGCATAGCCTGAATGTATTGCTTAGCCTGAAGGCCTCCCGCAGGTTTATTTTATCGACAACACTGGATTATTCTACCGGACGGCCTATCACTTACCCGGTGGCAAAGTATATACTGGGAGAACAGGTGATCCTTCATTACTCAAAATACAACCAGTACCGGATCCCTGATTATTTCCGGATGGATCTGTCACTCACCCTGGAAGGTAACCTGAAAAAGAAAAAACCATTTCACAGTACGATCACTTTTGCCCTCTATAATGTCACTGCCAGAAAAAATGCGTATTCGGTATATTTCAGGAGCGAAGGCGGAAATTTTGAAGCCTATAAACTCTCCATTTTCGGATCTATTATCCCTACGGTTAGCTATAATTTCAGGTTCTAATGCAGCATAACAGATTAGATAAATACATCAGCCTGATTACCATTGGCATCATGATGCTCCTGTTTGACCGGTGCGTTGAACCATATATGCCTGAACTGGATGAAAATGATGCGGTAAATTTACTGGTGGTTGAAGGGATGATCACAGATGAAACGGGACCTTTCGGTATTCGTTTGTCATCAACCATCCCCGTCTATGATTACCGGAATATTCTTGAAAATTCCAGGCCAGTCAACGGAGCAGAGGTACAGATTATTGATGACGAGGGAAATATTTATCTGCTTTTTGAGAAGGAGCCGGGATGGTATGAAACCGAAGAAAAAGACCTGAAAGGCATGCCGGGCAATACCTATACTTTGATGGTTAACACTCCTGACGGGAAGCAGTACCAGTCCTCACCAGTATTCATGCAGGAGGGACCTGAGATTGACAGGGTGCATTACCAGGAAGTGAGTCGCACGCATTTTGATCTGGAGACTCCCTATGAGGAAAACTGGCTCAATATCCTGGTGGACTCAAAAGCTCAGGGGAAGGACATAACTTATTTCAAATGGGATTTTGAGGAGACATGGGAGTTTAAGATGCCGGCCTATGTGCTCGTTAATCATGGATGGGACGAGGGCGCTCCTCCGCCCACCTGGGAAACAATCGATATAGACGAAGAAAAAAAACATTGCTGGGTCACCGAGTCTTCAAATTCAGTCCTGATAAAATCAACAGTGGATAATCCTTCCAATGAAATAAATAGTTTTATCCTGCAATCCCTCGGTCCCCCGCATGACCAGCTGAATATCAAATACAGTATCCTGGTAAAACAATACGTGATCAGCAGGGACCTCTACAAATACTTCAAAAGAATCCGTGAATCGAATGAGGAAACCGGGGGAATTTATGAAAGGACCCCGGCCCAGATACTCGGGAATATTCAATGCTGTGATGCTGATGAAATTGCACTGGGATATTTTATGGCATCATCCGTCAAAACCAAAAGAATATTTATCCATCCGGATGAACATAATGTTACCGGCGGTTCGGCATATGAAGGTTGTGGATGGACATCTGTGCGTCCAAGGTATTTTCCGTCATATGTTTATGGGACATATGACGGTGGAAGCAGCATTGCTTATAGTATCAATAAATATTGTTCAGATTGCAGGGTAAGGGGAACCAATGTAGCACCCGATTTTTGGGAGTAAGTGGTCAATCTATGAATGAAAGAAGCAGATATTTTATGAAGGAAGTAATAATGTTGGCCGCGATCATCCTGCTCTGTCATGCAATATCAGGGCAAAAAAACGCTGATCAGCCGGTTATCAGGTACCCTGCAGAAGAAATACAGGTACATCTTACCCAGACCTTCCTGTTCCCCGGTGAAATATTAGGATTTAAGATCTATTGTACCAATCCTCTGTTTCCTGAACTGGAACTCAGCCGGATTGCATTTATCGAGTTGGTAAGTGACCGGAATACCTCGGTTCTGAGAAAGAAAATACTGCTTGAACATGGAGCGGGTAGCGGTGAATTTTTGCTGCCCGATGACCTGAATTCGGGGATTTACACGGTCCTTACCTATACCAACTGGTTAAAAAATTTTGGAGAAGGTTACTTTCACAGGGCACGCATCTTGATCATAAATCCGGATCAGCAAAGGGTCCCAGTTGCTGATACCTGTGATGGCCTCCAGCATTTCCGGTCCGGTCATGAACCCTTTGAGCACCCACGCTCCGTAATTACCATTATGCCTGATAAGGAGAGATATGGGACAAGAGAAAAGGTCACCTTACATGTAAAATCGGTCTCCATAGAAGGACATAGGTCAGGCGGGTTATATTCGGTATCGGTATGCCGAAGTGAACCTGGGTTCAAGAGGAAACCTTATGAAATGTCAGGGGTGCAACAGGATTTGCATCTGGAGGAAATGGATTACCTGCCTGACTTCAAAGGCATAAGGCTGACTGGGAAGCTTGAAGATGATTACGGTCCCCTGCAAGAAGCCAGGATCATTATGTCGCTACCCGGTCCGGGTACCATAATAAACAGCACCCTTACAGATTTTGAAGGCCGTTTTCATTTTTTATTGACACCCAGGTCAGGTGAAGTGGATATTGTATTCACCCTTCCGGAGGATAATGCCATATTGAAGTTGGAAGAACCTTTCTGGAACGGCCTCAGAAATCCTCCTGTCCAGCCAGAACTATGCCTGGATAATGGCACTGCTGCTTACCTTGAAGAGAAGTTTTATCATCTCCAGTTACAGCATAAATTCAATCAAGTGAATTTCAAACGGGGAAATCAATTGGATGGAGGTTTGAAAGATAATGAAAGATTTTATCACCATACTGCCCGTAATATCAAGATAGATGATTATGTTTTGCTGGATTCACTGCCGGAATATTTCTATGAATTGGTGCCATCTGTAAAATTCGTACATAGCAGAGGCCATTATGATATAAAGGTTTTGGACAAAGTGAAATTATCTTATTTTGAAGAAAAACCCGGAGTCTTCATTGACGGGGTCCTTTATCCGGATTATCATCAAATATCACGAATTCCTGTATCAGAAATGAACTCGATCAGCATACTGCCTGAGCTGTATTTTTATCATGATTTCAGCTTTGGCGGTATCATTGATCTGCACACCAAAAAATCGGATTTCAGTGCTGTTCAACTGCTTCCAAACATGGTCAGGCTGGTATACCCGCTGGCTGCAAAACAAGAAATGGAGTATAATGCTCCGGACCATTCACTCCCGGATACGCTCAAGAGGATACCTGATTTCAGGTATCTGATTTGCTGGGAGCCGGAGATTGAGATTGGACCTTCCGGGGAAAAAACCATTCAGTTCTTTACGGGAGATATTTCAGGTGAATATACAGTTAAGGTCACCGGAATATCACCTGACGGCATAATCATGGAGGCCGATACCAGGATTTTTGTTGGACAGGATTCCGAAACAGACCTGTAAGAAGCAGTCCCGGGTATATTTCAAAGATAATACAGGGAATTTTGGTATTCAATTTTGCCTGGTTCTCTGGAAGGTTATCCAGAAGGTTAACTAAACATTCGGATTTTGAGGGGAATAATTATATTTAATAATTGCACAAAACCGATTGCCATTTACAGCCTGGTCGTACTGATTACCAGTTGTGTGGAACCATTCAGACCATCTCTGAATGAGCAAGATACTGAAAACCTTCTGGTAGTGGAAGGATTGATAACAGATGAAACCGGACCTTTTAGTGTCAGCCTCACCACGACCATTCCTGTGTATGATGACAGGAATGTTGTTGTCAGTGATTACCTGCCGGTTTCAGGGGCAGAGGTACAAATTGCGGATGATATGGGAAATGTTTACCTGCTTTACGAGAAGGATGCCGGATGGTATGAAACTGAAACAAAGGATCTACATGGCATTCCAGGTTATACCTATACCCTGATGATTACTACACCTGACGGACGGCAGTACGAATCATCAGCGGTTTTGATGCAGGAAGTGCCCGATATTGATAATGTGTACCATGAAGAAGTCTTGCGTACCTATTTTGATCAGGCAAGCCCTTATGAAGAAACCTTGCTTAATGTCCTGGTTGATACCAGGGCTGAGGCAGATAACATTACCTATTTCAAATGGGATTTTGAGGAGACATGGGAGTTTGAAATGCCGGCTTATATTAAGGTATCGCATGGTCCCGAGGGTCCTCCTCCCAGCTGGCACACAATCGATATCGAACAAGAACGAAAACATTGCTGGATTACCGTACCCTCCAGATCTATCCTGGTCAAATCAACGGTAGGTGCTTCGGAAAATGCAATTAAAAGTTATATCCTTCAATCAATTGGACCCCCGGATGACAGGCTGAACATCAAATACAGTATCCTGGTGAAACAATATGCAATAAGCAGGGACTTCTACATTTACTTTAAAAGAATTCGTGAATCCAACGAGGAAACTGGGGGTATTTATGAAAAGGAATATCAGCTGCTGTAACGGAGATGAGAAAGCCCTGGGATATTTTATGGCATCGGCAGAAAAAACAAAAAGATTATTTATCACTCCAGCTGAGCATAGTGTTGCCAAAGGTACTGCATACGCAAATTGCGGGTGGACATCCTCACCATATGGTACGATGTTTCTATACGGAACCTATGACAGCGGAACCAAATATGTATGGAGCGATAATTACTACTGTACGGACTGCAGGGTCCGCGGGACCGATATTAAACCTGATTTCTGGGAATAGAAGGTTAATGGATAACCTGAAACAGGCAGGCGTCTTTTGAAACAATACAATCTGCTACGAAACCAAAATAATTG
>LJUP01000263.1 GCA_001303955.1 Bacteroides sp. SM23_62
CAGATCCCGTACATGGCTGGATTTCCGGGGAAAAAGGGACGATCCTGGCCACCAAAGACGGTGGGGGGACCACCTTCTTCTTACTGAGTCCAAGATATGAACTGGGAAAACCAATTGAAGATTATCAGGTTACTATTGATACCCTTACGATATTTGAAACGGGAGAGAAGAAATCCCTGCAGGCGGACAGTAAGCTGGTAGCCGTTGAGGTTATCATAGATACAGTATTGCATACCGCTGTAAGCGATCTGGAGTTCACTTTGTCGCACGACGGGGTGACAGATACCTTGATATTTCATAATGGGGGTGAAAACGCTGATTTCATTGACCTGGTGCTATCGGATGCATCCACCATGCCCATTGACAGTGGTGCGGCACCCTTCAGTGGTGTTTTCATGCCGTACAATGCGCTTTCAGCCTTTGCGGGACTGGAACCAACGGGCCCCTGGGTTTTAAGGATCTATGATGCTGTTGAAGGAAACACCGGTACCTTGAACGCCTGGAGCCTGAAGCTATATTATGAGGAAGCCACTGTCAGCAGTGTATTCGAACCTGAAACAATTCTGAACCCGGAAGGGCATGTATTGTACCAGAACTATCCCAATCCCTTCCACGGACAGACTTACATAAGCTACTACCTGCAAAATAACTGTGACGTTGAAATCAATGTCTTCGATTTCCTGGGGAAAAAGGTCACCACCTTATACAAAGCTGAACAGGTAGCCGGCAAGCACCAGATCTCCTGGGATGCTTCGGGTCACCACAGCGGCATCTATATACTTCAGCTTAAGGCAGACTCACAATATCTGCACAAAAAAATGATCCTGATGAAATAAGGTTGGGGATAGACTGGTATATTCTTTCAGCCAGGGAATCGATCTGCGATTACTCTAATTGTAATGCTTCAGTTCAAGCTTTTCCCCGTTAAAAACCGCATAGGTGAAGTTCTCGATCCAGTCGCCCAGGTAAAAGAGCTTGCTCTGTTCGTTAAGGTCCAGGGCGCGGGGCAGGTGGCGGTGGCCGAATACAAAATAATCGAAATGTTCCTGCTCAAGCTTCTCGCGGGCATAGCGGACGAGGTATTCGCGGTCCTCGCCCAGCCATTCTGTGGTGACGCCCTTGTCAAGGCGGCTTTTTTTGGACCAGCGGTGGGCCAGTCCGGTGGCGAAATTGGGATGCAGGAGGTGCCCATACATCCATTGCAGGATCCTGCTGGTAAAGATCCCCTTCAGGATCTTATAGCCTGTCTGTCCGGGCCCCAGTCCATCCCCGTGGGCAATCAGGAATTTCTTCCCGCCATATTCCCTGGTGATGGGATAATGGTAGACATTTACACCAATTTCGTGGGGCAGGTAATCAAACACCCAGACATCATGGTTGCCGGTGAAAAGGTTGACCGTAACGCCTGTATCGGTGATCTCAGCGACCTTGCCCAGGAAACGGGTGAATCCCCGTGGAACTACCTTTTTGTACTCGAACCAGTAATCAAAAATATCCCCGAGGAGGTAAATTTCCGATGCTTCGCGGTATACCCCGTCAAGCCAACTGACCACCTTTTTTTCACGTTCAAGGCTTTCCTTCTGCGGGTACATGCCTAGATGGAGGTCGGAGATAAAGAATATCTTTTTCTGTTCAGCCAAGTCTTATGATGGTTCGTTCAACAGTCTCTGAATATTCCGGTCCAGGTCTATCCGGTTGTAGTTCTTTCCCACGATCTGGCCTTTTCTGTCGATCAGCAAGACAGCCGGCAGTTCCTCGACATTATATATACTTGCCACACGGGATTCAGGGTAACTTAATTCACTCACATTGATCCAGGGAAGTTCATCGTATTCAATGCCCCTTACCCATGCTTCCCGGTCATGGTCAAAGGAAACCTGGTATATTTCCAGTCCCCTGGAATGATAACTGTCATAGATCCCCTTCAGCTGGATATTATGATTCACACTTGCCTGGTCCCAGGTTGCCCAGAATGAAAGCAGGATCACTTTTCCCTTCAGCGAAGAAAGGGCTATGGTATCGCCGTTGGGATCGGGCAGCCTGATATCCGGGAAGGTGGACTCGGCAGATTCCACTACCTGCTGCCATCGCTGCCCGTAAAAGGATGCTTCCAGGTTGGCTGCATCCCGTTTTAATGCCTGTACGTGTTCGGAACCGGGCCAGATCGTATCGAGGGACTGGCTCGTGATCTTGACCAGCTGGATGTCCCGGTTCTCATTGAGGACAAAGTTATTATCATCAATTTTCTGGTACAATGCGTAGATCGATGCCATGGAGGTTAAGTGCTCCAGGACGAACGCAATGCTGTAACGGCGCTGGCGCTGTATGATTTCTTCATACGATGCTGCCAGCTCCCGGGTAAATTCTTCGCCTGCATCAGGATTCTCCCGCAGGATCTTCCGGAGTGAATCAACCTGCCGCTTGGTCGCTGCAAGGGTCCTGTTCATCTCCTGGAGGTACAGGGATTCAGCTGAACCATCAATCTTATAACCATTGACAAAATCCAGCATATCAGCCTGTAACTCTGCATAGGTACCCGGGGTGAGCAGTAGGGGGATGATCTGCTGGTTGCCTGTATGCAGATTGTAAAAGGTCGGGTTTTCAATCCTGTCCTTCAGTACAAAGCGTCCATCTTTTTTTATCCTGACGGAATCAGTCTGACGGATCTCCCCGATTCCCTGTTCATCAAGGTATAGCATGGCCTTCTCTGCATTCTCAATGACACCGCTGATCTCAACCTTCGTTCCTTTCGAGCAGGACAGGAGCAATAAAAGGGGTAGTAACCGGGAGAGTTTTCTCATGGATCAGGGATTAAATATTTTTTTCAGTTCCTGTTCGAGCATCTCACCCCGCAGATTCTGGGCAATGATCCTTCCTTCCCTGTCGAGCAGTAAACTCATCGGTATGCCCTGGATATTGTAGACCGGGACGACAATAGAATTCCAGAATTGAACATCACTGACATGGATCCAATGGAGCCCGTCATCTTTAATGCCTTTTAGCCAGGCATCGCGTGACCTGTCCAGGGAGACCTGGTAGATCTCAAATCCCTTGTCATGGTATTTCTCATAGACTTTCACCAGGTTGGGATTTTCCAGGCGGCAGGGCGGACACCAGGAAGCCCAGAAATCCAGTAAAACATAACTGCCCCTGAGGGATGAGAGAGGGATGGTATCGCCATCCGGACTGGGCAGGGCTATCTCCGGGGCCAATGTTCCGGCCGCGAGCCGGGCGGCTGACATGGATTCAACCAGCTTTTTCTGTTTGAGTTCGTCAACCTGCCGGTGCAGATCCTGGACAGCATCCGATTCGGGATACAATATGCCCAGGGATGAGTCCACCATGGAAAAATATTTGAAATCTTTTTCCGGGTCCAGTACGTAACGCCTGGGACCGATCTGCTGGTATAGGGCCATCAGACTGGCCTGTGAGTGCAGGTTGTCTTCGATGAATGCGAAGGTATATTCACGGTGTGCTTCAAGGATACCATAGTATATGGAATCGAGTCCAACCTTGATCTCCATGAAATTCGGACTGTGCACACTGTCTGTAAAAACTCTGTTCAGCTGGTATATCCGGGCCAGCACCTTGTTCTGCTCACCGGTCAGTTCCCGGATCAGCCTGGAATCCTCAGAACCAGACACAGTGTATGTACTGGTCAATGCATGGGCATCTCCCTTAATGGTGATCTTATCACCTTTGCCGGCAAGGATATAAATAAAGCTCTCCGGCTGTGTATGGATGGCATAGAACCTGTTTTCCGGGGATGTGCCAATCAGCTCGAAGCCACCGGCATCATCTATCAGGGTGGAATCCACCGGAATCATCTCCGTGCTGGTCATCTCCTTTAGATAGATCATCATTCCTTCCCCGTTTTCCAGGTTGCCGGAAACCTTGAATGCACTTTTATCACCCTTGCAGGATAACAGCAGGACAAGCATACCCGTTAGCCAAATGTTTTTATTCATCTTGTTTACGTTTATCCAGTTCTTGCATGATCATTTTGTTTGCCAGTGAAGGATCCGCCTTGCCTCCGGTGGATTTCATGACTTCTCCCATAAACAGTCCGACCAGGCCTTTTTTCCCGTTGTGATATTCCCTTATTTTTTCGGGATATCTATCTAACGCTGCATGGACGTGTTTCATTATGGCCTGCGTGCCTGATTCCTGGATGAGGTCCATCTGGCGGGCCAGTGCCAGGGGATCACCGTCCGGTCGCTTGATCAGTTCCGGGAATATCTTTTGCTGGGCGGCCGTATAGCTGACCTTGCCCCCAGCAGCCAGGGTTATCAGCGATGACAGATTACCGGGTGACAGCGGGAAATCATCCATCCGTGCATGGTGTTCATTCAACCATGATTTAACCGGTCCGAGCATCCAGTTGGCGGCCGTCCTTGGATCACCGGTCTGTTCAGCAAGCGCTTCAAAGTATCCTGACAAGTCCGGTGATTCCACCAGGACATCCGCATCCTGTTCCGGTAAATGAAAGTCAGCGGTATACCTTAAAAAACGCTCCTGTGGAAGTGCCGGCAAGCCTGACCGGATCTCTGATACCCATTTCTGGTCAATGACAAAGGGATTTAAATCCGGCTCCGGGAAATACCGGTAGTCTTCCGCCTCTTCCTTGCTTCTCATAGGGAAGGTAAGATTTCTCTGGGCGTCATAACTGAGGGTTTGCTGGATCACCTTCCCCCCCTTTTGGAGCAATGCTATCTGTCTTTCGATTTCAAATTCAATGGCCTTTCTGACATTCGACATGCTGTTCAGGTTCTTGATCTCTGTGCGGGTGCCCAGCCTGGTTTCGTTTTTCTTCCTGACCGATACATTGGCATCACATCTGAGGCTGCCCTCCTCCATGTTGCCATCACATATGTTCAGGTACCGGACCAGCCTCCGGATCTCTCCGAGGTATGACTGAGCTTCCTCTCCGCTGCGAAGATCAGGTTCACTCACGATTTCAAGCAATGGGACTCCCGCCCTGTTCAGGTCGATCAGGCTGGCATCGGGCTGCTGGTCATGAAGGCTCTTCCCGGCATCTTCCTCAATGTGGATGCGGATCAAACGGATCTTTTTAAGTCCGGCAGGTGTACGGATGTTAATTTGGCCCCCCTGGCAGACAGGAGATTCATGCTGGGAGATTTGGTATCCTTTGGGAAGGTCGGTATAAAAGTAATGCTTACGGGCAAAAGAAAGGAAAGGGGCAATTTCAGCATGGGTGGCCAGCCCGAGCCTGATGGCATATTCCACAACCTTTCCGTTGATCCTGGGAAGGCTACCCGGATGTCCGAGCGATATGACCGATGTGTTTTGATTGGGTTCAGCGCCGAACCAGTTGGGGTCAGAAGAAAACAGTTTGCTCTCTGTACTCAGCTGGGCATGGACTTCCAGGCCGATTACCGCCTCGTATGGATTTGTCTTTTTCACCAATCCTGCGAAGATACATATTTCTAAATCCAGATCATGAAAAAAAATTAACGAAAAAATCATTAAAAAGGCCCTCCGGGCTTTGTATATTAATTTGTATTTAAGATATTTGTTAGCTTTTTTGAAAGTCCGGGTATAATTTATTAATTTGTTGAATAATAGGGCCTTGTAGAATCATATAAACGATGAGCTATATAAAATTTGATAAAAATCAACTGATCAATCTGGAGTATTCGCTGAACCGTGAAATCATCCGGTCAAACCGGGCAGGATCCTATGCCAGCATGACCATTGTAGGATGTAATACCAGGAAATACCATGCCCTACTGGTTTGTCCGCTGGACCAGTTCAAGGGAGAAAAACATGTGTTGTTATCTTCTTTGGATGAGACCATTGTAGAGAAAGACAAGGAATTTAACCTGGGTATCCATAAATATGAAGGGGATAATTTTGTGCCGAAAGGGCATAAATATATCCGGGATTTCGAAGCTGAAACCATCGCCCGCACCACCTTTCGTGTCGGCAGTGTGGTACTGGTCAAAGAAAGTCTCCTGGTAGAACGGGAACAGCAGATCCTCATGAGATACCAGCTGGTTGAAAGCCAGGGCCCAATCAAGATGAAATTCCGGCCTTTCCTGGCATTCAGGAATGTACATACCCTGAGCAAATCCAATCTTTATGCCCAGACCAAGGTCAGGAAGACGGTCAACGGTATTGCCTCAAGACTGTATGAGGGCTATCCCTATTTATACATGCAATTCTCGAAGAAGCCTGAATATGTGCACGTTCCGGATTGGTATTACAACATTGAATACCTGCAGGAAATGAAGCGGGGATATGCCTACAAGGAAGACCTGTTCGTACCCGGCTATTTCGAGCTGGGAATGAAGCAGGGCGAGACCATCGTCTTCTCGGCCAGTACAAGGGAAGCAGCCACGGCAGGCCTGAAGAGGAAGTACACCATTGAGCTGTCCAAACGGATCCCGCGTACAAGTTTCTATCATTGCCTGGTGAATTCTGCACAGCAGTTCATTGTAAGGAAAGATGGTAAAACGGAGGTTATCGCCGGGTTTCCATGGTTCGGCACATGGGGTCGGGATACCTTTATCGCCTTGCCTGGACTGACCATCGCCATCCGTGATCCGGAATCTTTTATCTCTGTGGCCGATACCATGGTGAAAAGATTACATAAGGGATTATTCCCGAATGTGGGTACTGACAATGATCCAGCCTATAATTCAGTAGATGCACCCCTCTGGTTCATCTGGGCATTGCAACAATTTCACAACTATGATCCTGAGTACGACCTGTGGGCTAGGTATGGAAAGTATATCAAGCATATACTGCAGCATTTCAGGACGGGCACCCTTTTCAATATCCATATGCAGGAGAATGGCCTGATCCATGCCGGCGAGGAATTTAAAGCACTCACCTGGATGGATGCACTGGTCTATGACAGCCCGGTCACCCAGCGGGACGGAAACCCGGTGGAGATATCGGCACTCTGGTATAATGGTATTCGTTTTGCCCTGGAGCTGGCCGAAAAACAGGGGGAAAAGAAATTCATTGAGGAATGGAAAGATATACCTGCCCTGATCGAAAAATCATTTATCCCCGTTTTCTGGTACGAGAAAGGTGGCTACCTGGCTGATTGCGTTAAAAATGGGGTGCAGGATGTTTCCGTGAGGCCGAACCAGATCATTGCCGCAGCCATGGATCATTCCCCGCTCAGTAAAGAGATGAAAAAATCAATACTTGATGTCGTTGAGGGAGAACTGTTGACGCCCAGAGGATTGCGGACACTTTCACCAAAAAATCCTCAATATAAAGGCACTTATGAGGGAAAACAGGAGATCAGGGATGAAGCCTATCATCAGGGAACCGTCTGGCCATGGTTACTGGAACATTTCTGTACCACCTACCTGAAGATCTATAAAACAACCGGATTATCCCTTGTGAAAAAATTGTATTACGGATTTGAAGAAGATATGAATGTGAACGGGATCGGATCTGTCTCCGAGATATATGACGGGGATCCCCCGCATATCGGCCGTGGTACTATCTCACAGGCCTGGAGTGTCGCTGCCCTGTTACGCATCAGGAGGATGATCAAGAATTACAGTACAGAAAATGCTTAAACCTTCCAGTATATGAGAGTATTAATGTTCGGTTGGGAGTTTCCTCCCCATATATCAGGTGGCCTGGGAACAGCATGTTATGGTCTCACCAATGGATTGTCCTATTTCGATGACATGGACATCCTTTTCGTGGTGCCGAAAGCATTCGGTGATGAGGATCAGTCCAAACTGCGGCTGATCGGTGCAAACGACGTTGTACTCAGAGGAGAGAACATCCATTACCAGGATCTTTTAGAAAAGATCCAGTTCATGGAAGTCAATTCCAATATCATACCCTATACCGATCCGGAAGAATATTTTAAGCTGATGGAGCAGGACAAAAGCGGGAAGAAACAGTTTGTCCATGCACATTTCAGCGGTAAGCTTGAGTTCACCGGAGGATACGGTGCCAACTTATTCCAGGAGATCGCCAATTATGCAGCCGTAGCCACAGAAATTGCCGCTGCCCATGATTTTGATGTCATCCATTCACATGACTGGCTCACCTATCCAGCCGGGATGGCGGCCAAACAGGTATCCGGCAAGCCGCTGGTGGTACATGTTCATGCCACTGATTTTGACCGGAGCGGAGGGGATGTGAACACCGGGGTTTACGAGATGGAAAGAAGGGGCATGGAAGCTGCCGATAA
>LJUP01000264.1 GCA_001303955.1 Bacteroides sp. SM23_62
CACCTGATGCTGGGCGGATTTGCCTTCGGTGCAGTTTTCATGGCCACTGATCCGGTTAGTGCTGCCCAGACAGAACGGGGCAAATGGATATACGGATTTCTCATCGGGCTGCTGGCCATCATCATTCGGGTGCTGAACCCTGCCTTCCCTGAAGGGGTCATGCTGGCCATCCTGCTGATGAATGTTTTTGCCCCGCTGATCGATCACTATGTGATAGAATCCCATATTAAAAAGAGGCTCAAAAGAGTGAAAATAAGTACCAACACATAAGCGGACAATCCTATGAAAACTTTTAGCAATACATATATTTTCGTATTCTCCACGGTTATGGTAATGCTGGTCGCCACCCTCTTGTCGTTCGTAGCCGAGAAGCTCAAGCCATTCCAGGAGAAAAATGTGGAGGTCGAGAAAAAACTTGATATCCTGCGCTCTGTTGATATCGCCCGTGATATTGAGGACATTAAGGATAAGGATACTTATGTGGAAGAAGCTTATGAAGAAAATATCACAAAGAGTTTTGTGGTTGATGCAACAGGTGAATTAAAAGAGGGCGTGGAAGCTTTCACGGTGAACCTGAAGGCCGAACTGGCAAAATCGGCCGAAGAACGAAGCCTCCCTGTTTTTGTATATACAGAGGAGGATGGAACGGAGATCTACATCATGCCGCTGGAGGGGAAAGGATTATGGGGTCCCATTTGGGGTTATATATCGCTGGAAGAAGATATGTCAACCATTTATGGTGCCATTTTTGCCCATGCCAAGGAAACTCCCGGTCTGGGGGCGGAGATCAATACGGATTGGTACCAGTCCCAATACCTGGGCAAGAAAATATTTGATGATACCGGGAATTTCACTTCAATACGGGTCGTAAAGGGTGGAGCTGATCCATCCGATCCCCATGCCGTCGATGCCATTTCGGGAGGGACCATCACCAGTGTAGCCCTCCAGGAAATGATGGAAGAATGCCTGGGCAATTATGTAACTTTCTTTAAAAACAAAAGCAACTGACCATGAAAGAGAGAGAACCGCTGTTTTCGACGAAAAACCTGAATCTGCTGAGGGAACCTTTGAATGACAGCAATCCCATTACCGTGCAGGTTCTCGGGATCTGTTCGGCCCTTGCTGTAACGGTGAAACTTAAACCCTCTGTGGTGATGGCTATTTCCGTAGTAGCTGTACTGGCCGTTTCCAATGTTGTCATATCCCTGCTCAGGAAATCAATTCCACCCAGGATCAGAATCATCGTACAATTGACGGTGATAGCCACCATGGTCATACTGGTGGATGAAATCCTGCAGGCTTTTGCCTATGATGTCAGCAAGCAACTTTCGGTTTTTGTGGGACTGATCATCACCAACTGTATCATCATGGGAAGGTTGGAAGCGTTTGCACTGGCTAACAAACCATGGCCTGCCTTCCTGGATGGAGTCGGGAATGCTGCAGGATATGGTGTGATCCTGATCATCGTTGCCTTTTTCAGGGAATTGCTCGGCTCGGGGACCGTGTGGGGTTATCCCGTGTTTGAGAAGCTGGGACTATACACAACCGGATATGTGAATAACGGATTGATGATCCTTCCCCCCATGGCACTTATAGTCGTGGGGATCATCATATGGGTACAGCGTGCGAAGAACCGGAAATTAATTGAAGAGAAGTAGAAAAATTACAGCATATGGAAAACCTCGTTAATATATTCGTCAAATCCATCTTTATTGATAATATGATCTTCGCATATTTTCTGGGTATGTGCTCTTACCTGGCTGTATCGAAGACAGTAAAAACATCGACGGGACTCGGACTGGCCGTGATCTTTGTCCTCGGGTTTACGGTCCCCATTGATTACCTGCTCGAGAACTATGTTCTGAAACCGGGTGCCCTGACCTGGCTCAGTCCCACCCTGGCCGATGTGGACCTGAGCTTCCTGAGCTTCATCATGTTCATAGCCGTGATCGCTTCCATGGTTCAGCTGGTGGAGATGGTCGTGGAAAAGTTCTCGCCCTCCCTGTATGCTTCACTGGGGATCTTCCTTCCTTTGATCGCTGTTAACTGTGCTATCCTTGGCGGTTCGCTGTTCATGCAGGAAAGGGAATATACCTCGATAGCTGAAGCCACGGCATTCGGACTTGGTTCCGGTGTGGGCTGGTTCCTGGCTATTGTGGGCATCGCTGCCATCCGGGAGAAGATCAGGTATTCCAATGTCCCTGCTCCGCTGCGGGGACTCGGGATCACCTTCATCATCACCGGTTTAATGGGAATTGCTTTCATGAGTTTCATGGGTATCAAACTTTAAAATTATTACATCTGAAATGGTGCTATTAACATCCTCCCTAGGAGTAATCCTGATAAGTATTGCAGTCTTCCTCTTTGTGATCATCCTGCTTGTGTTCATGTTGCTCTATGCCAGGGCAAAACTGACACCACAGGGGGAAGTCAAACTGCAGATCAATGACAGGGAATTGATGGTTCCACCCGGCAATACCCTGTTGACCACCCTGTCTAATTCCGGGATCTTCCTCCCTTCTGCCTGTGGTGGAGGGGGAACCTGCGGCATGTGCAAGGCACAGATAGATGAAGGTGGTGGCAGCATCCTGCCTACCGAAACAGGCTTCTTTACACGGAAAGAGCAGCAGGATAACTGGCGGCTTGGCTGCCAGGTCAAGATCCGAAGCGATATGAAGATCAGGGTTCCGGAGGCAGTCCTCGGGATCAAGAAATGGGAGTGTGAGGTTATCTCCAATAAGAACGTAGCCACCTTTATTAAAGAATTCATTGTGAAACTGCCCGAGGGGGAAACACTTGATTTCCAGTCCGGGGGATATGTGCAGATCGATGTCCCCAAATGTGAGGTCCATTTCAAGGATTTTGATATTGAGGAGGAATTCAGGGATGAGTGGGATAAGTACAATATGTGGGACCTGAAAATGAAAAATACGGAAGAAACCTATCGTGCCTATTCCATGGCGAACCATCCGGCTGAAGGCAATATAGTGATGCTGAATATCCGGATAGCCACCCCGCCCTGGGATAAATCCCGCGGAGCCTTCATGAAAGTACCACCAGGTGTTTGCTCATCCTATATCTTTTCACGTAATCCAGGTGATAAAGTGATGGTTTCGGGGCCCTACGGTGAATTCCATATCAAGGACACCGATAGGGAAATGGTCTACATCGGAGGAGGCGCAGGAATGGCCCCCCTGAGATCGCATATCTTCCACCTCTTCCATACATTGAAGACCAACCGTAAAGTGTCATACTGGTATGGCGCCAGGTCGAAACGTGAAATCTTTTACGAAGACGAATTCAGGGCCATTGAAAAGCAGTTCCCGAATTTTAATTTCTACATTGCCCTTTCAGAACCCCTAGAAGAAGATAATTGGGACGGATTGACCGGGTTTATTCACCAGGTGTTATATGATGAATATCTTGGCAATGTAGAGGAGCCTGAAGAACTTGAATACTACCTCTGCGGACCACCGATGATGAATGATGCCGTGCAGGATATGCTTTACAATATGGGCATCCCGGATGAGAATATCGACTTTGACGATTTCGGGGGTTAGCAGGGATCCGATGGTTTTTATTGATGCGAATGCATAGATTGACCTTACGGGCCGGGATAATGGTCCTTGGCCTCATTTTAAGCGGCTGCTCTGGTGGTAACAGGGGTGCCTGGCTGAAGATCTCGGGATATACGCAGGGTACCACCTACAATATTACCTACCAGGATCCGGACAGTACGGACTATCAGCAACATCTGGAGCAATTGCTGAGGGAATTTGACCAGTCGCTTTCCACCTATCTTCCCACATCCATCATCTCCCGCATGAACCAGGGGATACCTGATGTAGTTGCCGATGACTATTTCAGGAACTGTTTCCTCACGGCAGAGGAAGTATATACTGCCACCGGGGGGGCATTTGACATTACTGTTGCACCCATAGTAAATGCCTGGGGATTTGGGTTTACTGAAAAATCCAGGGTGGACAGCACCCTGATTGACAGCCTTCTTCAGTTTGTGGGGATGAACAAGGTAACGCTCCGGGATAACAGGCTGATCAAGGAAAGCGAAGGGATCATGCTGGACATGAATGCCATTGCACAGGGTTATGCCGTGGATGTCCTGGCAGCGTTTTTCGACTCCGAGAAAATCGAAAATTACCTTGTTGAGATCGGGGGTGAGGTAAGGACAAAGGGACACAACCGGTTTGGCCTGGACTGGCGGGTGGGTATCGACAAGCCCATAGACGGACTGCAGCTGCCAGGAGTACAGATGCAGGCAATCATTCAGATATCCGGGAAGTCACTTGCCACATCCGGTAATTATCGCAGGTTTTACGAAGAGGATGGCATAAAATACTCACATACCATAGATCCTTTCACGGGATATCCTGTACAGCACGGCTTGCTGAGTGCCACAGTAGTCGCTAGTGATTGCATGAGGGCTGATGCCTATGCGACTGCCTTTATGGTCATGGGATATGAGAAGGCACGACAGTTCCTTGAGGAACATACCGACCTGGATGCTTACCTGATCTACAATGACGAGAAGGGGGAATACAGGGCATGGTATACTCCAGGCATGGGAAAAATACTGTCAGAAGAGTTATAAGGGGTTCATACACAGCCACATCCGCCGCCACCGTCATTTTTATAGCATTTCAGCTCATCGTGTTTCACGCAGGTAATGCCCAGTTCCCGCATCTGCTTGTTCTTGCCGATGGAGGTCTGCGGAAACCTGCCCTCGCGGACAAAAAGGATCCTGAAAGCCAGTCCCAGGAACGCTATACCCATCAGGATGAAAGATATGATGATGACTTTTAATATCATGTCTGCAAAGTTAGCATTTTAATGTAAAACAATTTCAATGGCTGAATTGTTTTGTATTTTTGTCCGGTATCTTTTATGACGCATCC
The DNA here is from genome assembly GCA_001303955.1 of Bacteroides sp. SM23_62. Classification (GTDB taxonomy): domain Bacteria; phylum Bacteroidota; class Bacteroidia; order Bacteroidales; family SM23-62; genus SM23-62. The sequence continues at coordinate 4,914 of LJUP01000264.1, forward strand.
TATGATGGAGGAGCAGAAGCAGAAGATCTCCTTTGACACTTTCCGGGAAGAAGTGCTTGAAGATTACCGCCTGGCCCATATCAGCAGGCATTGCAGCGTGGTTGCCAGGAAGGAGGTGCTGACCGGAAAGGCGAAATTCGGCATTTTTGGTGATGGTAAGGAGGTGGCACAGATCGCAATGGCCAAGCATTTCAGGAACGGGGACTGGCGGTCGGGGTATTACCGTGACCAGACCTTCATGATGGCTGCAGGTATCGTGACACCGGAGAGTTTTTTCGCACAGGTCTACGGCAGTACCGACCCGGTGATGAACCCGGGAAATGCCGGAAGGAACTTCAACAACCATTTCGCCACTCCCAATGTAAATCCCGACGGATCCTGGAGGAACCTGATGCAACAGAAAAACTCCGCTGCAGATCTGTCCCCCACCGCAGCACAGATGCCCCGGCTGGTAGGACTTGCCTGTGCTTCAAAGTTATTCCGCAACCATCCCGGATTGGATGGGAACGGATCCCTGACTGATCATGGGAACGAGGTCGCATTTGGCATGATCGGGGATGCAAGTACCTCCGAAGGTCATTTTTTCGAAACCATGAATGCCGCAGCTGTCATGCAGATCCCCATGGCCGTAGCTGTATGGGACGACGGTTATGGTATTTCCGTGACACGGGATTACCAGACGGTAAAAGAAAGCATTTCGGCTGCACTGAAAGGATTCGAGGCAAATGATAAGGAGAAGGGCATTTTGATTTATCATGCCAGGGGCTGGGACTACCCAGGATTATGCAGGGTCTTTGAGGAGGGAATTCAGCGTTGCAGGGATGAACATGTACCGGTCCTTTTCCACATTGATGAAATGAACCAGCCACTCGGACATTCCACCTCAGGCTCCCATGAGCGTTATAAATCAAAGGAAAGACTTGAATGGGAGAAAGCATTTGATCCCCTGAAAAAAATGAGGGAATGGGTACTGGAAAACAACATTGCCGCGGAGGAAGACCTGGATGTAATTGAAAGGGAAGCGGTCATGAGGGTTAAACAGGCCCGTGAGACGGCCTGGGCAAACTACACCGGTGCCATTAACAGGGAAAGGGAGGAACTGGTCGATATCCTGGTACATAAAAAATGTAAGTGTGCTACCGATAAGATCGATAAGATCAGGATCCTGCGCAAAAACCTGCAAAAGGTCAGGAATCCTATCCGCAAGGATAATTTCTCCACGGCCAAGAAGGTGCTCCGGCATATCTGCCTGGATTGTCCCGTAAGGCATGAATTGAGCGAGGAGATCAATACCTGGCTTAACAGGCGGTATGATGAGGCCTGGGACCAGTACAGCGCTTTTCTCTATAATGAAAGTGACAGGTCCGTACTGAATGTCAAACCGGTAATCCCTGTCTATCCAGAACAAAAGGAGGCGGAAGTAACCGGCAGGGAGGTATTGCATGCAAATTTCGACCGGCTGTTTTCCAAACACCCCATGCTGGTTACCTTCGGAGAGGATACCGGCAAAATAGGGGGGGTGAACCAGAGCCTGGAAGGATTACAGGAAAAGTATGGCGAATGGCGGATCGCTGACACAGGGATCCGGGAAACCTCCATTATCGGACAGGGGATAGGGCTGGCCATGAGAGGTTTCAGACCGATTGCCGAGATACAGTATTTTGATTATTTGCTTTACGGACTCCAGACCATCAGTGATGATCTGGCTACCATGCATTACCGGACCAAGGGGGCTCAGTCGGCACCGGTCATCATCCGGACCAGGGGGCACCGGCTTGAAGGTATCTGGCATTCCGGATCTCCCCTTAGCATGGTGATCAACTCCATCCGCGGGGTATACGTCTGTGTGCCACGCGACATGACCCGTGCTGCCGGTTTTTACAACACCCTGCTTGAGGGGGATGACCCTGCACTGGTCATCGAGCCGCTGAATGGCTACCGCCTGAAAGAGCGGATGCCATCGAACCTGGGTGAGTTCAGGGTGCCGTTGGGTCGTCCGGAGGTCATCCGGACCGGAAAAGATATCACCCTGGTAACCTATGGCTCCTGTGTGAGGATTGCTGAAGAGGCGGTGGCCCAGCTGGAAGATTTCGATATCGATGCGGAAGTGATCGATGTACAGACACTGATTCCTTTTGATCTTCCACAAAACATCCTTGAATCTGTCAGGAAAACAGGGAAAATTGTTTTCTTCGATGAAGATGTCCCCGGCGGTGCCACGGCATACATGATGCAGAAAGTGCTCGAGGAACAGGGGGCTTATACGTACCTTGATATGCCGCCCAGGACCATTTCACAGCGGGACCACAGGCCGGCCTATGGTTCAGACGGTGATTATTTTTCCAACCCCAGTGCCGAAGATGTTTTCGAGACACTCTATGAAATGATGCATGAATCCAACCCGGCCAAATATCCCGGCATTTTCTGATGCCGGCTGGATTTACCGGTCTTTTACTTCCATGGAATTATCCCGATCATCCTCCTCGCCGATCCTCCTTATCCTGTAATTGATGGAAGCAATGATGATGGTCGTAAAGGGACTGATAATATTGAAGAAACAGTAGGGCAGGTAGGTGAATGTGGATACCCCCAGGACCCTTGACTGGGTGGCGCCACATGTATTCCATGGGATCAGGACCGAGGTTACGGTTCCGCCATCCTCAAGTGTCCGGCTCAGAAGCTCCGGTTTGTATCCCCTTTCACGATAGGTTTTGGCGTACATCCTTCCGGGTACAACAATGGCAATATACTGGTCGGATGCGGTAATGTTGAAGAAAATACTGGTGACCACCGTGGATGCAACCAGCGATCCTGTTGAATGGGCCCATTTGATGATGGCTTCAGATATCCTCATAAGCAGTCCCGCCGATTCCATTACCCCGCCAAAGACCATGGCTGCAAGGATCAGCCATATGGTATCCAGCATGCCTGCCATACCTGTGGTGGTTAGCAATTCATTCACCATCTCATTTTCCGTAAGGATGCTGATATCCCCGAACATGGCCTGCATGACCGCAACATAGGAACTCATGAAAAAACCATGGGAATCTCCAGCCACATTCCGTATGATATCGGGCTGGAATATGACAGCAAACAAGCCGCCGAGTAGCACACCAAAGAGGATGGCAGGCAGCGGAGGCATTTTCTTTACAATGACCACGATCAACAACACCGGCACGATCAGCAATACAGGCGAAATGTAGAAGTTAAGCTGGATTTGTTCAAGTACGGCCTCCACATTGGCCCCATCGTGTTCAAAACTGCCCGTAAAGCCAATG
>LJUP01000265.1 GCA_001303955.1 Bacteroides sp. SM23_62
AGGACCATTGCTAAAGATTTTTAAACCGGTCGGTCTACTGATATTTTGTTCCATTGTTGCAGCCATTGCGCTATTCTCGCTCTCCCTTGCCACCGGGATCCTCATATTTGTAGTAGCCACCGTTTACGGCTTTGCCAAGGCGTATTTCTGGCCAACCATGATCGGGATAGCCGGTGAACGCTTCCCCAGAGGAGGTGCACTGACTTTAAATATGATCACGGGTGTAGGCATGATCGGGGTGGGCATTGTAGGGGCGGTTTTCCTGGGATATGTTCAGGATACTGAAACTGACCGCAAGATACTCAAATTCGATCAGGATGAGCAAACGGCATTGCACACAGAATATGTGACCCTGGAAAAGAAAAGCATATTTGGAAAATACTTGTCCTTAGACATGCAAAAGCTGGAATCGGCAACTGAGGATGACAGAAATATTGTCTCGGACATACAATTGAATGCCCAGAAGAGTGCGTTGAAAATGGTGGCCATTCTGCCGTTGATCATGCTGGTCTGCTTTGTAATTTTACTCCTGTACTTCAGATCTATAGGCGGATATAAAAGCATTACGCTTGTGGAAGGTGAGACATAACCTCCAGTAACTGGGTGATTTTATATTGTGAAAATAATTTCATACATTCGCATTGATTATTGAATATAAAGATATTAAGATGCGTTTTTCTATTTTACTCATAGCCCTGGTAACATGCTGCCTGCAGCTGACAAATGCCCAACTTTTAAAACTTGACTCAACAGAATTAAATATCACGGTACTGGCAGAAAACCTGGATACACCCTGGGAAATCCTCTGGGGACCAGATGATCATTTATGGATAACCGAGAGAGAAGGACTGGTGAGCAGGATTGATCCGGCATCAGGTAATGTAAAAGTCCTGCTGGATATCAGTGAGACAGTAGATGAGACTACCGAGAACGGACTGCTGGGCATGGCACTGCACCCTAATTTCGAACATCCCGATTCTCAATTTGTCTACCTTGTCTATACCTATTTCACATCCGCCAGAAAGGAAAGACTGGCCAGGTATACCTTTGATTCGGACACCCTGATCAATGAAATGATATTGCTCGATGGAATCCCGGCCAGTCACTACCATACCGGATCGAGGGTGCTTATCCTGCCCGACAGGACCATACTGATGTCTACCGGTGATGCCGGGTCCACCAGCAATTCTCAGGATACAGCATCACTGGCCGGAAAGTTCCTGCGAATGAACCTGGATGGCTCGGTGCCTGATGATAACCCGATCCCGGGCAGTTATATCTGGTCCTACGGGCACAGGAATCCACAGGGACTGGTCCTGGCCTCGAATGGTATGCTGTACAGCTCAGAACACGGACCTTCCAATGATGATGAAATCAATATCATAACGAAGCATGGAAATTACGGATGGCCGGAAGTAATGGGATTTTGTGACCTGACCACCGAGCAGGCATTTTGCGGCGCCAACAATGTGGTAGAGCCCATCATTGCCTGGACACCCACACTGGCCGTTTGTGGACTCGATTATTATGATCATGATGCGATTCCTGAATGGAAAAATTCACTGTTGCTGGCTTCCCTGAAACAAGACGATCTAAGGGTATTGAAACTCAACGAAGCGGGTGATTCCATCATTTCGGTGGATATATATTTCAACAATGAATATGGACGACTGAGGGATGTTTGCGTATCTCCGGAAGGAGCCATCTACTTCGCAACCTCTAACCGGGACGGCAGGGGCAATGATGGTTTTCCACAGGAAACCGATGACAAGATCATAGGGCTCTCCAATGAGCAGTTTTCAGTACCTACCGGTGGCGTCGAATACCATGAAACGTCAAAACTGCGCTTCTATCCCAATCCTGTCGGAAACACGATTTACCTGGACCATGACGAGGTCCAGCGCTACAGGATCTATGACCTGTCATCAAGGCTCATTCGCCATGGCCGATCTGAGCGGACCATCGATGTTTCTCAGTTGCATCAGGGATTATACATCCTGGAGATCCATGAGGGCAATATCATCCGGAAAGGGAAGTTTTTAAAAAAGTAGCCTTCTTCGGCGTTGATAGCATAAAAAAGAAGACTTCCGTAAGAAGTCAGAACATCCTCTCCAAATCAGACCACCCGTTTTTATTGACAATTGGTGCAGGTTTATTTACCTTTAATGGTAAGATAACCAAATCCAAACATCATGAACAGAATATTTTTTCTCTGTTTCACGGCCCTCGCTTTTTTCTCCGGATGCAAAGAAGAACAGGTGTTTCAATATGATCTTGAGGGCTTACTGAATGCCTATGTAAACGTATGGAATACGGGTGACCTCGAAGCATTGGATTCTCTGGTGACCGAAAAATTTGAACTCCGCATCAATCCAACCTTCAGGCCGGTCGTGGGCATTGATTCATTAAAGAATGAAATCATGATGACACGAAGACATTTTCAGGATTTTACCATCCACCCGAAAGAAAAATCAAGTGCGGGGATAAACGTATGTCTGATAACCTGGGAAATTGTAGCACATAAAAAAACAGATGGCGGTGAGATGAGCATCGACGGGTTCAGTGTAATCTTTCATGCGAACGGAAAGATCACCGGGGAATGGATAGGTTACAGTGATCTGAAATGGATGCAAGAGCTTGGATATCAGATACTTCCTCCGGGTTAAACCGGGACAGTATGCATGCGTTAGATTTACCAAATAGATTTCATATCTTTATTTCTATGAAACAGGAAAATGTCAGATTATTGGTCGCTGCTGCATTGGGTGCAACCAGTGGATTGTTACTGGGCATGTATCTTTTCAGCGAGGAACAAAAGAAAAGAAAACTGTCCAGACACCTGTCCAGCCTGAGTGACCTGGTGAAAGAACTGGAAGAGCTGAAAACCGAAGAGGCCAAGGATTTGAAGGAGAAGGTTAAAAGTATTCTGAACAGTGTTCAGGAATTATTGGATCAGAAAGATGGAAAGCCTGAATGATATCAAAGATAACCTGAAATCCATCTTCCAGGATGAGGTCAAGCTGTATACCCTGAAAGGGGTGGAGAAATCCTCACTTTTCCTGGGGATCATTGCCACCTTCTTTATTGTGATGATCTTTATCCTCCTGGGAATAGTTTTCGGTTCCATTGCCCTGGCAAAATACCTCAATTTGAAATTAGGCCATGACATCATGGGATACTGGATCGTTGCCGCAGGGGATATAGTGCTGGCCGCCATCCTGTTGATCTGGGTTGCCAAACGCAAGGTCCCCCTGCTGACCAGCCTGTTTGTCAGGAGCATTGTTTCCATATTCAAAATCAGTGAAGATGAAGATCAATAACCTGGCATCCTTAAGACGGGAAACCGAGCGGCTTGAATACAAAGTGAAAGTCGATGTGAGCAAGCTGAAGACAGACTTTCAACTGCTCAGGTACCAGTTGCTTGAATTTACCATTAAAGAGATCATTGGCCTCTTTAAAAAAGCAGAAGACAGGACGGAAAATTAACTATATCTTCGCCAGGGCCTCAAGCACTCTTTCAGGTGTCATGGGCATCTGATAAACCCTGGCACCGGTTGCATCGAAGATGGCATTGGCGACGACCCCGCCCATGCAGATGATCGCAGGTTCTCCGCCTCCATGCGGCGGTTCATGCTGGGCATCGACCAGAAAAACCTCAATTTTTTCCGGCGTCCATGAAAACCTGGTGATATCATAGGTATCGAAATTCCGGGTAAACATCTGTCCTCCCTCAAACCTGATGTCTTCACCCAGGGCATAGCCAAGTCCCATGTTAATACAACCCTCCGCCTGTATGGTGGCTCCCTGTGGATTCACAACCAGGCCCATATCCTGGACAACGGTCACCCTTTTGACCTGTACATGTCCCGTGGTTTTATCGACCTCAACGGCTGCCATCATGGCAACTGTGGTGTCGGTATCCCTGCCACATGCAATGCCGTATCCCCTTCCACTGGGACCTTTGGCCGGGGTCCAGCCAAATTTATCTGCCACCATTTTCAGGGCATTGATATACTTGGCATCCTTCAGGTGATTAAGGCGGAACTCCAGTGGATCAATGCCTGCGGCTGCAGCCATGATCTCGATCTGGGATTCGCGGGCAAATGTATTCGTATTTTGGGCCGGGGCCCGCCAGGCACCTGTATAAAACATGTGGGCGTCAGGTTCTCCCCTGCCGACATCTGATGAAACTGTCTTATGGTTGGGTATATCAAAATACTGTCTGGCACCGCGACTGCCGGCAAAAAAAACATCATAATCCCAAAGGGTGATCTGTCCGGAATCATTGATCCCAGATTTAATCCTGACCACTGCAGCCGGCCTCAGAAAGTCATAAAAGAACTCTTCCCTGCGTGTCCATACCAGCTGGATGGGCTTGCCTGTCAGTTTGACCAGCCTGGCCACTTCAAGCACCTGCTGGTTTTCTATCTTTCCGCCAAAACCTCCTCCCACGAAGATTTGCATGATATGAACCTTTTCTTCGGGCATACCGAGCAGTTCGGCGACGTCCTCCCGTGCCGGGTAGGGTGTCTGTGTGGAGGCCCATATCTTCATGACACCATCCTCCATCATGGCTGTAGCCGTGTGGTTCTCAATGGGAGCATGGGCGACATATCCATCCAGGTAGTCCCGTTCAAAAACATGGCTTGAGTGTTGAAGTCCCACTTCAAGGTCACCACCCTCATCCAGGACCCTTTTGCTGGTACCATGTTTGACCAGGTGCTCAAAGATGCTCTGATCATTGACATCGGGATCCTTTGTTTCATATTCGGCTTTCACTCTGGAGATAGCAATGTCGGCCATATCCGCCAATTCATGCAGTACGGCCACCATGTCTCCGTCCCTGACGACCTCTACGCCATCCATGCTCTCAGCAGCGGATGTATCCACACTGATCAGCCTGGAAAAATGTGAGGGTGGCCGCAGTATCCTAGCATAGCGCATGCCGGGCAGTTTGATGTCCCCTGCATACTTGGCCGCCCCGGTAACCTTCTCCCTGGCATCTATTCTTAGCATGGGCTTCCCCATGAACCGGAATTCGGAAGGTTTTTTCAGAACCGGCTTTGATTCCAGTCTTTTGACGATCTCTTTACCACTGGTAAGTGTACCGTAACTGACCTGTTTCGAATGATCTTCTTTCGCCATGACAATACCGTCCCTGGCCTCCAGCTGATCGACGGGCAGGGAAAGGTGTTCAGCTGCCATCTGCAACAGGGTGGCCCGGGCCTCTGCGCCGGCTGCCCTGAGCAAGGGACCGAAAACGCGTGTGGTCAGGGAACCGTAGGTGCCTTCATCCCATGGACAGAGATCCGTATCCCCCATAAACATGTCGATGCTGTCATAATGAACATCCAGCTCATCTGCAAGCATCTGCCCGAGTGATGTGATGGGGCCCTGTCCCATCTCGATCTTCCCTGTATACAGGCTGACCCGGCCATCCTGGCCGATCCTCAGGTAGGCATTCATATCCGTCTTTTCATCTTCCTGAAAAGCTCCCCCGAACAGCAGGGGATAATCACTCATTGAGAAGGTAATGAGGAGCCCTCCTCCCATTCTCTTTAAGAAGTCCCGACGATCCAGGTCACGTGAGATGGGATCGTTATTGATATTTTCTCCCGGGTAAACATTCTTTTTCATATGGCGGCCTCCCTTTTCATTTCTTTGGATGCAGTTTGTATGGCTTGGATGATACGGTTGTATGTGCCGCAGCGGCAGAGATTATCTTCCATGGCATCGATGATCTCCTTTCTGGAAGGTTCGGGATTCTTCAGCAACAGGCCGTAGGCATTCATGATCATTCCCGGTGTACAGTAACCACATTGCAGTGCATCATGTTCCATGAATGCTTTCTGGATGGGATGCAGCGAACCGTTCTTTGCCAGTCCTTCGATGGTCTGGATTTTCAGTCCCCCGACATCCCCCACCGTAAGCATGCATGATCGCACCGGTTCATTTTCCATCAGTACGGTACAGGCTCCGCAGAAGCCTAATCCGCAGCCGAATTTTGTCCCGGTAAGCCCGAAACTGTCCCGCAGCACCCACATCAGTGTCAGGTTTGGATCCACAGACAGTTCAACCGGCTTGCCGTTTAGGTTAAATTGTATGTTTTCAATCATGTTTATGGTGTTGTTTAAGTTCTTCCTGATAATCGGCTTCAGTATCTATATCCCTCAGGATAGCAGCATTATCCGTTTGCACCTCACAGATGTCCTCAGGATGGTTTTGCAGGATGTCCCTGAGGCTGCCCTGCATCGGGTATCCCACTATTTCATGGATATATTTGCTGCCAATAAGAACGGGATGCCCGCGCTTATTTCCATGGGTTGCTATGATGATCTTTTTTTCTGAATCCCTGTAAGATTCAATCAGTTTATCCATTTCACCTGCTCCGATCATCGGCTGATCTGCCAGCAGTACCATAACAGCATCTGCAGCACCGGAGACTGCCTTCAATCCACACTTGACGGATGAAAACATCCCCTCCCGGTACCGGCTGTTATTGACAATTTCAACAGGGTAATCCTTGATTGCCAGACGGTGATCTTCATAATTCGATCCGAGTACCACTATGACTTTCTCAGCAGAAGAAGCAAGGACATTGCCGATCACTGTCCCTATCATTGTCGTGTCCCCAAAAGGCAGCAATAATTTGGGCTTTCCCATTCTGCTTGACTCACCGGCACCCAGTATGATGGCTGTGACGGAAGGTGATTTTCGAAGATGCTGCCTCTGATGCCTCACCTGTACCAGCTGGGCACAGATGCTGACCGCAATTTCCTGGATGGTCTTTGATCCAATATCCAGGCCTATGGGGGCATGAATCCTGTCAAACTGCGATTCATTTGCCCAGCCTTTTGAGATGAACTCTTCCCGCATCAGGGAGATCTTACGCTTGCTGCCGATCATGCCGATATAGGCCACATCAGCATCAAGGCATGCCCTCAGCCCCTCCGCATCATCCTTGTGTCCCCGGGTTACAATCACAATATAGGTGTCCGATGATTTGGAAGCCTTCATCATGGCCGCTCCGATATTGTCCACGATCCAGTATTCCGCATCGGGAATATTACCTGGATTTGCATATTCAGCCCTGTCGTCAATTACGGATACCTCAAAATCGAGCAAACTTGCCAGATGGGCCACGGCTTTGCCTATGTGCCCTGCTCCGGCAATGATCAGCGGGGGCAAAGGGAATACAGGTTCGAAGAACCGGGCCGGCATGCCGGATTTTTCTGTAAAAAGGCATTTCTTTTCATCCATGCAGGCGTTGATCTCCCGCTGGTATTTTCCTGAAGCCTTGTCATACCACTTTCTTTCGATGGCCGGTGAAGTTTCTCCTGCAATACTGGTTACCAGTACACCCGGCCGGCCATCCCGGATGGATCTTTCCATGGCTTTGAAAACCTCAATGTTCAGATCCGGGCATGCATCGATCAGGAGGCGGGCAGTACCCCCGCATATGGCTTCCTCTTTAGATGCTATTCCTGCGTTCAGGTCAATGGCATACACTGCTGAAGCACATCTTCTGATAGCTTCAGCAGCTCTCCCTGTAGCATCTGCTTCAAGGATCCCACCGCCCAGTGTCCCTGCTATCAATCCAGCATCCGTAAACAGGGCTGATGCTCCCTGTACTTGTGGGACAGACCCTATGGTTTCAAGGATCGTTATCAGGGCAAGCCTCCCGCTATCCCCGGACCTACGGATAAGATTTGAATAGATATTCTTCACTATGCCAGGGAAATCATGTAATGCCGGATGAAACAATCATCCTGAAAAGGGTTACCAGTGCCAGGCAGATGATGAACGTAAGGGGTGAAACAATATTCCCTACCAGCCTGAATCGGGAGACCGGAATCCCCGCGTATGAAACCTTTCTGATCCTTTCACCGGCCACAAATCCGGCCGGAACCGTGAAGGCTGAAAGAACAATGGCGACGGGTGCAAAAAAGATCGATAGGGGAACGCTGGTGCCGGGATATAAACAGGCCGGGATCCCGGTGGCATATTTCACAAGGGGGAACATCAACACGGCAATCAGTGCTGCCCCTGCACCCAGCAATGCCCTGGAAGACCGTTTTTGCCAGCCCTGTTTCCTGAAGATGGAGATCAGCAGAAGGATGGCAAATCCCTCCAACAGAAAAGCAAAAATGGGATTCCCGATGGCCCCGTGCAGGACTGGCAGGGA
>LJUP01000032.1 GCA_001303955.1 Bacteroides sp. SM23_62
AGTGGATTATATGCTGCCTCTACAGTCCCATTCCCGAGGCCGATAAACACATTGGCCAGGAAAAGTGTTTCCTTATTATGGGCCATGATAAAAACTACGGCGCCAATTAACTGCAGAAAGAATGCCCCCCATACCAGGGTTCTGGTTTTCACAATATCGATGATAAATCCACCCACTACCATGGCTATGGTAAATCCCCAGAATGCGGGACTAAATGCCCAGCCGATTACTTCCTTGGATAAACCAAAAATGCCTCCCTGATCTGCGGGACCAAATATCTCTTCAATTTTTGCCCTCATGGCAAATGTCAGTGCTGTCACCAGTAATGCCAGACAACTGCCAAAAAATAATCTTGTTTTGTTGAAACTCTGTTCCATGATCTGATGATTTAAGATTTGATATTAATAATTGGTTCAGATATTTGTTTTTCGCTATCCGCGAAATGGAAAGATACAAAATAGAAATGTTTCATATCATTTTTATTTTAAATCCACATAATGCGTTTGCCGATCAGTCTCTTGACCAGATCCATCTCACCGCAACGCCACATGTTGACATACCCATAGAAGTTAGGCGCACAGACTGTGCATCTGGTATAGTGGTTCGTGAACATCACCAGTTCACTTGCCATTTGGTCAATATTGGGGTGTTCAGCACTTCCTGTCCATAGCAGGATAAATAGGTATATTCTCATGATATAATTTTACCAAGGAGTTAAAATTATGACTTAATTTTGCTTTAAAGATAAGAACTACCAACATGAAACATCTTGTTTCCTTTGTCCTTCTCTATGCTACCATCATTGCGGCATTGCCCTCCTGCAAGCAGTCGGGAGAGTCCGGTATATTCTTTGGCGATGAGGTCATCAGTGCCACAGAAGATCAGACTAAATTGCTCTTTCCAGGTAACTGGGCTGACCCCACTGTAGTGCAAGTGGGTAATACTTATTATCTGACCTCAAACAATGATCATTATGTCCCCTCTGTCCTGGTCTTTCAGAGTACGGATCTCAAGCACTGGGTACCCATCTGCTATGCCAGTCCAATGGATGGACAGGGTCCTGCAACCGATATTGCTGCCATAGGAGAACGCCTTTTCATATATGGAGGGGGCGGCATGGATCCCTGGGTCATGTACGCGGATCCGCCCTATGAGGTCTGGTCTGAAAGGATCAACATGGAACCCTTGTCAAATCATTCCATTGATGCGGGTCATATCATGGACGAGGAAGGCAATCGTTACCTTTATATGGCACAGGGCAAGATGGTTAAGCTCACCGGCGATGGCCTCAAAGCCGAAACTGTCCCGGAAAAGGTTTATGAAGGATGGGAGATACCGGATGAAATTGCCATCGAATGTGTCTGTCTTGAAAGTCCCAAACTTTTCCCTAAAGATGACTGGTATTACATGGTCAGTGCGACTGGAGGGACCGCCGGACCGTCTACAAGTCACATGGCCATCGTGGCCAGAGCGCAGCATCCTGCTGGTCCATGGGAAAATTCCCCTTACAATCCGTTGATCTGGACCCGTGATGAATCCGAATTATGGTGGTCAAAAGGGCATGCAACGCTGATCGAGGGACCGGACCAGGACTGGTTCGCCATTTACCATGGTTACCGGCATGGACAACGTTCCTGGGGCAGGTCTACCCTGATCTCACCAGTAGAGTGGAATAACGAGGGATGGCCGGTGCTTGCCTCCAATTGGCCCGATGGCTGGGATGATCCCCTCACGGTGAATCTACACCTTTCAGATGAATTTGATGGCGACGAAATAGGAATGCAATGGCAGGCATATGGAAGATTTGATACGAGCCGTTACAGAGTGCTGAACGAGGGTATAGAAATAATGGCTATTGAGGAAGATCCGGGGAGTTCTAATCCTTTTACTGCAAATCCGAGGGACCTGGCCTATGAGGTAGAAACGGAAATGACCATTTACGGGGAGGTTTATGCCGGACTCATCCTTTTTTACAATCCCGATGCCTATATCACGCTGGGATTGACATCTGACAGTACTCTTCTGAAGAATGAGAGCAGATTCCGGAGTGGTCAGGGCGGCGAGTTGTCCGGGGTTCATATCCCATATTCCGGAAAACGGATCCGCTTAAAGATCAGGAATGACCGCCAGGATGCATCATTTTATTATGGCACCCCGGATGAAGAATGGATAAAACTGGAAAGATCCGATGATGTTTCCGGATTCCAGCACAATGTATATGGCAGCTTCAGTTCCATCCGACCCGGCTTTTTCGTTACCGGCAATGGAAAGGCCCGATTTGAATACTTCAGGTACAATGCCCTGCCGCATCAGAAATGATTAGTGAAGTGATATCGGGTGGTGGTTTATCCCAGACAACGTATAAGATCCATTACAAGGCAGGAGGTTGCATGCTGGCAGGCCCGGTGGATCCTTTTCATCACAAAGGACCCGGTTTTTTGCCCGAGGAAAAAAGCAGTTACCAGAAATACATAGGTATACCAGGCAAAACCAATGTCAGAGACAAGCCTTAATCCAATAATAAATGGTACAGGTATATGTATGGCCAAAAACCACTGAAGGGAAAATGACCTGACATTGCTCCGCCAGTATCCAAATGGTATGTTAAATACAAGGACCAGGAGGCTTATCAAAAGAAGTTTCATAGTGAAAGAAATGTCTTTATCTGGTCTATCTGTAAATAAAGCATAACATATTACCTGTGAACGTAACGTCATCAAGCATTCCGGCTCTATGTATAAAATTAATCGGGAAGGTCATATCCACCCGCTCGATGTCTCCCCATTCGGCCACCATATCCATCCCTGATGATACCAGCCGGTCCACCCCTTTACTTGGGTTGTCCCACGATTTCATGATAGGCCTCTCTCTGAAATCCCTCCAGGATGTCTATTCGAAAGTCCATCGAACCTGAATATTCATTTTCCCGGGGAGGATAATAATCCTGTGCGATCAAGGGAAAACTGGCGGCCAGGAACCATGCCAGGAGCAGGCCTGACGTAATAGAAAAGATTGATTTTTTTTATTTCATTCTTCTCTTACCGGATGGCCAGGCATTGATTAAATATGCCGCCAATCCATGCCATCACTACCATCAGGCAGCTGATGTGATGCAAATTCCCGCATTCTTCTATTCTCTGCAATCGCAAGCCTGCGGTAACCGAGGTTGGCTGCAATGTAATAAACGGGCATTCGCAAATTTCCCAGGATCCTTTCAGCGATGCTGAATATTTTACTGAAGTCGGTCTTGGCCTTGATTTTACCAATCTGTAATTCCAGCGGTGTCATATTCTTGGGCTGGAACACCACAGTATGGTGATCATAGTATTCCCATTTTTCATGCAACAGCCTCCCTGCCTCTTTAAGTTTATCAAATACACGGGTACCGGGATATGGTGTTAAAGCATTGATAGAGGCAACGCTGATCCGGTTCTTCCTTAAAAATTTTATCGTTTGCCCGAATGTTTCATGAGTATCGTCATCAAAGCCGAAAATCACCGAGGCCTGGATCATAATACCCATTTTTAATATTTTCCTGATACTTTGTTGAGTGTCTTCCAGACTTTTCAGCTTGTTGTATTGATGAATGTTGGTATCCAACACACTTTCCAGGCCAATAAACAATCCTTTGCAGCCGCTTTTTTTGGCCAGTTTCATCAGCTCTAGATCCCGTGCGAAAGAAATAGATGATTGTCCTATCCACCTGATTTTCAATGGAATCAATGCCGTAAATAGCTCCCTGGCATACTTCTTGTGCCCAATAATATTGTCATCGAGGAAAATAAAATTCCTGGCTCCTGATGTCTGAATATCCTTTACTACATGTTTTACAGGTATCAGCTTTATTTTTTTGCCGAAAATATTTGACACACAACAAAAATCACAATCGTACGGACATCCGCGTGAGGTTTGTAACGGTACCAGATTATACATCCGTTTTTTGGAAAGGGTTGAAAAATCTTTAGGTATATACCGGTCAAGATCCGGATTCGGTTCGTGATATCTCTGCTGCAGGTTATCGCTTTCAATATCCTCAAGTATTTTTTCCCACACACCTTCAGCTTCCCCTATTACCACAGCATCGGCGTGTGCCAGCGCCTCATCTGGTAACAATGAGGGATGCACCCCTCCCATCACTACTTTCTTCCCTTTCTCCCTGAAGGCATCGGCTATGCGGTATCCACGATATGCGTTCGAGGTCATGCAACTGATGCCAACGACATCGCATTCTTCATCCAGGTCCAGCTGCATGTATTCCTCCTCAACAATTTTTACCTCATGCTTCTTCGGGGTAAGTCCCTGGAGTATGAACAATGCCAGTTGTGGTATCAAAATACCCTTATTGGTAAATTGGTGCTGATCCCTGACAGGTGAAACTAATAAGATTTTCATGGATTCATTATATTGGTTAAGAGCTTGCCTCCTAACCTGTTCCTGTTCCGGATTAGTGGGGTTCGGCTCAATAATTATGTGAAAAGGGACTCAATCTGCAACGTGGAGGAAGACAGCACACTTATTTTTACGCTTCCTGATCCGGTTATTGCATTCCAGGATCAGGTTAAAGATATATGATTTTACTGGTTTACCAAAATTTGTTAAATCAAGATTTATAAGTCCAATTTAAAATTAATATATTACAATTATCCTAACACATGACAGAAATGCAGAATAATAAACCTTCTATTGTTCAATCGGTAAAGACTGGTTTACTGATTATTATTATGATTTTCATTCCTGAAACGGGATATTGTCAGCCTGATAACAAGGAACTGGCCAGAGAAATCCTGGCTAATAAGGATTTTGAGGTGGTATATGAAAAGGGCCTTACCATCCTGGGGACAGGTTTCAATGCCGGTACCGTATATGCCGAGACCTGGATACGGGACCTGAATACCTTCATAATACATTCTCTTTTGGTCACGCCCCAGGAGGATGTCCGTGAAGCCCTGCTCAGGTTTTTCCGCTTCCAGGGATTTGATGGCAACATGGTCGACGGTTACGTTGAAATCCCACCTGATGAGCAGGTAGATTATTACTCCCGCGCAGTGCGATATGACATGCCCGGTTATGCTTTTCACAAGAATACCGTGGAGACCGACCAGGAAACTTCTTTGATACAGTCCATAGGCAAATATATTAAAGCAACGGGGGACCGTGCCATCCTCGAGGAAGAAATCCATGGGATGAGGGTCCTCGACCGCATGGAATTGATGCTGACATGGCTGATGAATTACCGGTACAACAAGCAGTACGGATTGATATGGGGGGCCACGACAGCGGACTGGGGAGATGTCCATCCAAACCATCCCTGGGGGGTTAAACTTGATGAAACTGCTGGTCCGGCTATTGATATTTATGACAATGCCATGTTCCTTATCGCACTCGACGATTTTCTGAAGCTTCACGATGATCCTGAAGTAATTGCCAGGTGGAAAGACACCTATGATCAGGTGAAAGCCAACACCAGGAAACATCTGTGGGATATTGAAAACCAGAAATTCATCCCCCACCTGTACTTAAGTTGTCCACAATTTAAAGACATTGATGAGAACCGGATCTATTATCACGGGGGAACGGCTGTTGCGATACAGGCGGGACTCCTGGAAAGCGATGAGATCCTTACCTCGATCCATAAAATGCGTGAGAATGTAAAAGACGCCGGGGCTACGAGCATAGGTCTGACAATGTACCCGGCCTACCCGGAAGGTGCCTTTATGAACAAGGGGATGGGGCCCTATCAGTACCAGAACGGGGGGGACTGGACCTGGTTCGGGGCCAGGATGATTACCGCCCTTGTCCGGCATGGCTTTGTCCTGGAAGCCTATGAAGATTTACAACCCATGGTCAGGCGGGTAGTTCAGAATGATGGTTTTTATGAATGGTACACCATTGATGGTGAACCCAAGGGGGCTGGTGTTTTCAGGGGATCTGCCGGGGTGCTGCTGGAAGCCATTGATGCACTCAGAGCCTGGGCAGAGGAAAAACAATAATCAAAAATACCATGGAAAAGTGGCTCATTATTCTGCTGGTACTGAGTGCCGCATGCAAGAAGACAGATTTCACTGCGTATGTTGATCCGAATATTGGTGGGGTCGCACCCCTGCTGACGACAAAGAATCCTACGGTGCACCGGCCCCACAGCATGATCAGGGTGTTCCCCGTGACCAAACCGGGTTTAAGCGACCGTTACCTTTCCGATAAGATTTACGGGTTTGCAGTCAATATGCCGGCCTACCGTAATGGACATGTAACTGAACTCATGCCGTTTCCTGGCGAGATCGGTGTCAGCAAAACAGAAAACGCATCATTGTATGATCATGACCATGAAGAGGTTCATCCTTGGTACCATAAGGTATGGCTGGAGGATCATGAAATCATGGCGGAATGGTCAACCACCGAGAGAGCTGTCATCTACCGTTTCCATTTTCCTCCGGACAAGATCGGAAACATCATTTTCCGGGCCGGCCGGAATGCAGCTTTCAGGTTTCAGGATTCCTTCTCCATCTCGGGATGGGAGGAATTCCGGGGGAGCAGGCAATATTTTTATGCCCATTTTTCTAATCCGTATGACTGGCTGGGCATGTTCAATGAGGATAGCATCTTCCATGACAGGAAAGAAATCAGCGGTGAAAGATCCGGGACCTATGTCTCTTTCAGCAATTTGCAGGATCCCCTGGAGGTGCGCATTGGAATCTCCTATATCGATGTTGATCAGGCACGGGAGAACCTTATCCATGAAACAGATGGCAAAACCTTTAAACAGGTAACAACCAAGAGCCACCGGATCTGGAAAGATGCCCTGAACAGGATCAGGGTGAGCGGCGGCACGGAAAGGCAGTTGAGAATTTTCTATACCTCCCTGTACCGTGCATATGAGCGCATGGTTGATATCTCTGAATACGGTCGTTATTATAGTGGTTATGACAAGCAGGTACACCCCGATGAGGGCCAGCCTTTTTATGTGGATGACTGGCTGTGGGATACCTTCAGGAGCCAGCATCCCCTGCTTACGATCCTTGATCCAGGACAGCAGGCAGAAATGGTACAATCCTATGTAGACATGTTTGAACAAAGCGGATGGATGCCTGGATTTCCCCAGTTCTATGGTGATTTCCCGGCCATGATAGGCTTTCATTCGGCGGCCCTGGTTTGGGATTCCTATCAAAAAGGGATCACGCAATTTGACGCAGAGATGGCATACCAGGGTTTGAAAAAGAATGCCATGGAGGCCACCATGCTGCCCTGGCGGTCCGGTCCCATGTGCTCACTGGACAGTTTCTACTTGGAATATGGCTGGTATCCGGCCCTCCCGGAAGACAGCGTGGAAACCGTTCCCCTGGTACACGGGTTCGAAAAACGGCAATCCGTTGCCCTCACCCTGGAACACAGCTATGACGATTGGTGCCTGGCCCAGCATGCCAGGGCACTGCACAAGCAGGAGGATTATGAATATTTTATGGAACGCTCCCTGAATTACCGCAAGGTATACAATCCGGAAACAGGTTTTATGTCTCCCAGGATGGCCGACGGAGCATGGGTGGAACCCTTTAACCCCAAGCTTTCTGGGGGCTATGGCAGCCGTATGTATTTTGCTGAAAACAATGCCTGGATATGGAATTTCAACGTGCTGCATGATATTGGGGGACTGATAGAACTGATGGGCGGGAACGATGCTTTCACCGACCGGCTTGATGCGCTTTTCAACGAGCCTGCCGGGATCTCTAAATGGATGTTCATGGGGCAGTTCCCGGATGCATCGGGACTGAATGGGATGTTCCCGGCCGGTAACGAGCCGGCCTTCCATGTCCCCTACCTGTATAATTATGCCGGCAAGCCCTGGAAGACACAACGAAGGATAAGGGAGATCATGGATATGTGGTTCGATGATTCCCCGCTGGGCCTGCCCGGGGATGAAGACGGAGGAGCCCTGTGTGCCTGGTATGTCCTATCGGCCATGGGATTCTATCCGGTCACCCCCGGAACGGGATTGTATGCCATCGGGAGCCCGGTGTTTGAAAAAATCCGGATCCAGTTGCCCGACGGAAATACATTTACGATAAGGGCAAATAACTGCTCAAAGCGAAACAAATACATCCAATCAGCCAGGTTGAATGGAGAAATGTTTGATCGCTGCTGGATCCGGCACAGTGAGATTACTGATGGTGGGATCCTTGAACTGGAAATGGGTGATCGCCCCAACAAGGGTTGGGCCAGCGACCCTTCCGTATACAGGGAATTGCTTCTGTTGAATAACATCAATTAATTGTAGGATCCATCAATATCACCACGACCATGTACAAGACCATTATTGCTTCCCTGTGCTGCATACTCGCAACTCATTTGACTACTGCCTGCTGCCAGGTTGCCCAAAAGCCCAACGTAATAATCATTCTCGCTGATGACATGGGTTACGGGGATGTATCCTTCTGCAACCCAACTGCCCGGACCCATACTCCGAATATCGACGAAATTGCCCGGGAGGGTATCAGCTTTACCGATGCACATACGGCAGGTGCCCTCTGTATCCCGTCCAGGTATGGATTACTGACCGGGAGGTATTTTTTCAGGGTTCCCCGGCAAAGGATCTATTGGGGTTACGGAGCCCCTTTGATCGAAGAAGGGGGGGAAACCATCGGATCGATGATGCAGAAAGCCGGCTACACCACCGCCTGTATCGGGAAGTGGCATCTGGGGCTGGACTGGCCGCTGAAGAATCCAGACAAACCACAGATCACTGAATGGAGAAAACTTGGCCCTACCAATACAGATTTTTCAGGGGTTATTGGGAGGGGTCCCAATACGCTTGGATTCGATTATTCTTTCATCATGCCGGCATCGCTGGACATGCCACCCTATGTGTTTGTAAAGAATGACAGGGTGGTGGATCCAGTTATCCGGCAGGTCAATGAGATATATCCCGAAAGAAGGCCCGATACTAAAATGGTGTGGGACCAAAAATATGTCGGTGATGAGGATATTTACTGGGGACGGGGGATCTGGTGGCGCAACGGGGAGATCTCCGCCTCTTTCCGCGTTGAAGACTGCCTGGATATCCTTGTGAATGAAGGGATTTCGTTTATAAAACAACAGGCAAACGAAAATCCCGATAAACCCTTCTTGCTCTACCTGCCCCTTACGGGTCCGCAT
Organism: Bacteroides sp. SM23_62; assembly: GCA_001303955.1. Classification (GTDB taxonomy): domain Bacteria; phylum Bacteroidota; class Bacteroidia; order Bacteroidales; family SM23-62; genus SM23-62. Next base: position 9,148 of record LJUP01000032.1, read on the forward strand.
ACACCCTGGGTGCCGGGAGAAGAATTCAAAGGGTCCACGGCCCTGGGGACCTACGGTGATTTTATAGCCCACATTGACGATGTGATTCACCGGATCGTGAAGACCCTGAAATCATTGAATATTGAAGAGAATACGATGCTGATCTTCACCAGCGACAATGGCGGCCACTGGTCCGAGGAAGATAAACTCACCTATGCCCATCAAAGCAATTATGGTGCCCGGGGACAAAAAGGGGATATCTGGGACGGGGGACACCATGTCCCGTTTTTTGTAAAGTGGCCAGCCATGATTAAGGATCCCGTCACATGCCACCAGACAATAGGACTGATAGACATCATAGCGACCCTTTCTGAAGTGACCGGCCAACAGATCCAGGATACTTACGCAGAGGACAGTTACAGTTTCTATAAAATATTGAAAGGTAATACCGGGGAACCTGTCAGGGATCAGATCATCTATCTATCCGGGGCAGGAAAGCTGTCCATTAAGGCCGGGGAATGGAAGTATATCGACTGCCTGGGTTCAGGTGGATTTTCCGAACCGGCATTGCTTGACCCTGTCCCGGGCGGTCCCCTGGGACAGCTTTATAATCTCCAACAGGACCCGCATGAACAAAATAATCTTTACCTCGAAGAACCGGAGATCGTTAGGCACTTGTCTGGATTACTTAATAACATTGTATTTGAAAAGTGATTGGATATTTTTGCAGTATAGTACAAAATAGTTATACTGAATTACCGAAAAGATCCATTATTGTCTGCAATGAAATTGAGGAACGCAGAATTGGATCGATTCAAATCATGCCTACGGGAAATTCTTTGATGAGTTTTGGGCCGGGTACATAATCTGAGCAGTTTCAGTTACACTCAAATGATCTATCTGTCTAACTGCTGCATTGCGGCCGAAAACTTCGTTACAGGTAGTTTACAAACCCGATCCTGGCAAACGTAGATCATGGTCTCCCCTGCAAGGAATTTGCCTTTATGAAGATCTATGCCTCCTTCCCGCTTCCCTCCGGAAAACATTACATCAGGCAGGTATTTTCGGCCAAATTCCTTGCGTATGGCTTCATAACCATCTCCTAAGATCACCACTTCGAAAGGAGGCCTGACCATATTTGCTTCCAGTATGGCCCAGTTTGAATAATAAAACGGGTTCTGATGTATCTCTTCCCGGACGATCTGGAGCATTTTCCGGGAAATCTGAAGCAGGTCTTCGCGGTATAAATAGGTACCCAGCCTGAAAAGATTTTTAGCCATTTCAGAATTTGAGGAAGGAATGACATTGTCGGAAATCTCTTTTTTACGCACGATCAAGTTTGAGTGATGATCATGTGTGTAGAAGAACATGCCGGTTTGTACATCCAGGAAATGCTCCAGGGCATAATCCGTCAGCGCTTCCGCCTTTTTCAGCCAGTTTTCATCGAAGTTGGACCGGTATATCTCAATAAATGCTGAGATGGTGAAGGCATAATCATCCAGGAATGCCGGAATGGAAGAATTACCATTTTTATAATTCCTGGTCATTTGCAGGTCATTGCTGATTGCATGGGTTTCCAGGAAGTGGGCGGATTTCAAAGCTACCTCCAGGAATTCCGGATCGGCAAAAGCCTGGTAACTGTATGCATAGGCCCTGGCCATCAATGCATTCCAGGATGTTAGGATTTTGTCATCAAGTCCCGGAGCAGTCCGCTTGGATCGTTCCTTTAAAAGAAGCATTTTTCCCTGCTTAATTATCTTCTTCAATTCTCCTAATGTAAGTCCTTGTTTTTTAGCTATTTCCGTATCCTTATTCTTACGGAAAAGGATATTTTTGCCATGCTCCCAGTTTCCCTGTGCAGTGATATTATAATAATCTAAAAATACTGCAGCCATATTTCCAAGGATTTTTTCCATCTCAGGAAGTGTCCACACATAATATTTTCCTTCTTCTCCCTCGCTGTCAGCATCCAGGGCGGCATAGAATCCGCCTTCACCTGAGTTCAGTTCCCGCTGGATGAATTCATGGGTCTCATACACTATATTCCTGTATAACGGATCACCAGCAATTTGCCATCCACGGGCATAAAGCTCCAGCAGTTGTGCATTGTCATATAACATCTTCTCAAAATGTGGAACATGCCAGTGTGCATCCGTCGAATAGCGGGCAAATCCACCACCTACATGATCATAGATCCCTCCCAGGGCCATGTTATCAAGTGTGGAAATGACCGATTCAAGGGCTTGTTGACTGTCACTCAGATAATGATAATGCATGAGGTATTCCCAGGCTGCAGGCATGGGGAATTTGGGAGCCCGTCTGATCCCTCCTTTGTCCATATCAAGGTATGGCTGCAGATTGGCAAAATTCCTGTCCAGTTGCTTCAGGGCATATGAAGAGTTTTGACTCTCCACAGGGACTTGCTCGATGGACCGGATCCCACTGGTTACGTTGTCAGCCTGTTTGATCAGTTTGTATGGTTCCTTTTCATAAAGGTCAACGAAATACTGGAGAACCTTGATCCAGTCCTCCTTGCGGAAATAGGTACCAGCATAAAATGGTTTGCCATCTGGAAGGGCAAAGGCGTTTAAGGGCCATCCCCCCTGGCCGGAAATCAGCTGTACTGCATCCATGTATACCTGATCCACATCGGGCCTCTCCTCCCTGTCCACCTTGATGGAAATGAAATGTTCATTCATGATGGCGGCCACCGAGGGATCCTCAAAACTCTCGTGCTCCATTACATGGCACCAGTGACAGGCCGAATAGCCAATGCTGATGATGATCAGTTTATTATCCTTCCGGGCCAATTCCAGTGCCTTCTCTCCCCAGGGATACCAGTGGACCGGATTATGGGCATGCTGGAGCAGATAGGGACTGCTCTCATGGATCAGTTCATTCGTATTTGCGGAAAACATATCCACGAAGATATGAAATCTTTTAGAATGATTCTAAATAGGGAGATCGACCTGCATCAACTTTATATTACTTCAGGGGAAGTGGATCAGATTTTATTGCTACATTATTGTGGATATGCCACTGAATCTATTTTCTTGAATGATTTGTGCAGGATATCCTGCGTATTCAGCCAGCTCAAATATAAGTTTACAAGCAAATACATCCTGTTTGGATGGGAAGAGCCCATGGCAATCCTGTAAATTTCCCAAAAAAGTTTCCTTTCCTCTGGTGATGTTTTCGCGATAACATATCGCATTAATCTTGTGACCAGGCCGAGGTTGTCCCAGTCAAATTTTGCGCTTGGTATATTCAGTTTTCCCCTTTTGGGTGATTGCTCATAATTTGAAAAGAATGTCCTTAATCGATGAATGTAATTACCAGGTTCATACAGATTTTTAAGCAGCCAGCAAAGACCCTGTTCAAGCTGCCTGAGGGTCATCTGTTTGGGTGCAACAGTGAAGGTATTAAGTGAATTTTGATGCTCGGGATTGGCTCTGACTGTGTGTTCATAGTCGATATACCTTCCTTCCCTTATCATCCGTCTTTTCAAGGGTGAACCATCCGGCGCCTGAAGCGCCAAGGCCTGTATATTAGGGATTCCACTCTTGGCAAAAAAGTCATTTTGAGCTTTGAAAATCGTTAGATCATCATGATCAAACCCCACAATACACCCCGCATGAACAAGGATGCCATGTTCATGGAATCTTTTGATATACTCAAGCATATCACCAATTAGGTTCTGTTTTTTATTGGTTTCTTCAAGGCTTTTCTGGTTGGGTGTTTCTACCCCAACAGATACCCGGTTTAGACCAGCTTCTGCAGATAATTCCAGGAATTCCTCATCCCCTGCAATTTCAATGGATAACTGCGTTACAAACGAAACGGGGTATCTCTTTTTCCGGTTCCAATCCCGCAATGCCCTCAATATTTCTTTTGCTTTTTTCCGGTTACCCGGGAAATTATCATCAGCAAGCATGATTACCCTGAAATTGCCAAGCCTGTATAATTGTTCGACCTCCCGAATAATATTCTGCACAGGCTTGTACCTCATCCTGTTTCCCACATATTCATGAACACTGCAAAATTCGCACTTGTATGGACATCCCCGGCTTGCCTGAACAATCCCGAAGAGATATTTTTGCATGGTCCCAGGCACATACCCGGAATAATCAGGTAGCGGACTCAATGCAAGATCGACCTTCTCCGTCTCGCGGTATTCTTTTCTGACCGTGCCCTTCAAATAGTCCTCCAGAAAAATTGGCCAGGTTCTTTCGGCTTCACCAATGAAGACCACATCGGCGAAGGATTCCCATCTCTCGGGACTAAAAGTGACCGGGGAGCCCCCGCAGACGATCAGGGCACCCCGTTTTGCAAAGCCGCGAGCGATTTCCTCGGCCCGGTTCAAAATATAGGAGAATCCGCCAATGCCAACGATATCAAATGATTCACTGAAATCAACAGGGTCAACATCTTCATCCACGATCTTGACCTCAAACTCGGGTGGTGTCAGCGCAGCTATTGTAGCCAGGCTCAAAACTACGGGTCCCCCTGAACGCCTCGTGATCATCTTTATGATCCCGGATACGTTGATGAAATTGATCTCATAATTTCTGGGTATTACCAGCAGGATTTTCTTTTTCATGGATTGGCTGATTAACAATACAAATCTATCATGGTGATAAACGGAAATGAAACGGATTCCTGCTTTTGCCATTCGGAGATTTGCAGAAATTGCCAGCTGGATGAAATGAGAGTCGAAGCTGAATTACCTAAAAGGAATTTAGACCAATGCTTCTTTGGATTTGGAAAAAATTACAAAAATCAACCTGGCAATGTAATCAGAATTGGGATTTTTTCCCAATAAAAATCGGGTTTATAGACTATATTTAACCTGTGAACAGGGCATTTCAGGATAAAGCATTGGGAGCAACCGGCATCCGGCTTAAAAATGCCTTTATCAAGGCGGCCACATTTGAGGGAATGTATGAGCATGGATTACCAACCCGGGCATTAACCGACCACCATGTAGCTATGGCAAAGGGAGCAATAGCGCTTACAACTGTATCTTACGGGGCGGTTTCCCCGGAGGGACGGACATTTCCTCACCAGATGTACATCCATGATAAAAGCCTGGAGAAGCTGGTAAAACTGGCTTACGAGGTCCACCAGGCAGGTGGGAAGGTCTGCATGCAACTTACCCATTGCGGCTATTTTTCAAAGAATAAGGAGGTGAAAAATCCCATGGCACCCAGTCGCATTTTCAATAAATACGGGGCCATGTCAGGGATTATCTTTTCCAGGGAAATGACAAGTGAAGACATGGCAGCCGTGTCTGAGGATTTTGCCATTGCTGCCCTGCGGCTGAAGGAAGCCGGATTTGATGCAGTGGAAATCCATATGGGGCACGGATATCTACTCAGCCAGTTTTTAAGTCCACGGACAAACAAGCGAAAAGATGAATACGGAGGGAGCATAGAAAACAGGTCCAGGTTCCCGCTAGAATTACTAAAAAATGTAATTGACAAAACCGGGAAGGATTTTCCGGTCCTGGTAAAACTGAACCTGAGCGATGGATTCAGGAACGGCTTTTCACTGGATGATTGCAAATATGTGGCCCGGGCACTGGAAAAGCATGGATGTACGGCCATTGTATTGAGTGGCGGATTCACCAGCAAAACCCCTTTTTATTTAATGCGGGGCAAGATCCCGCTGCGGGGCATGTTAAAAAACGGATCCAACCTGGCAGAAAAGCTGACAATAGCATTTTTTGGTCCCCTGATTATCAGAAAGTTCAGGTTCGAGGAAAATTTCTTCCTTGATCAGGCCCGGGAGATCAGGAAAGCAGTTAAAATGCCCCTGGTTTACCTGGGTGGAGTTGATTCCAGAAAGGGGATTGAGGAGATCCTGGATGCAGGATTTGATTTCATCGCCATTGCCAGGGCCCTGATCCATGATCCGGAATTCTTATTGAAATTGGGGGATGGCCGCATTGACAGATCAGCATGTACAAGATGCAATCAATGCGTGGTGGAAATGGACAGGGATGGGATAAGATGTGTTCTCTAGTCCGGGGGGATATAATCCGGATTGAGCTCTGTTGGAACTGGTGCCCCGGTACTTACCCTCCATTCTTCCAGTATATTTAATAGTTCCTGTGTTTTGTCGGGATCTGTTTCGGAAAGGTTGACCTTTTCTCCGATATCTTCTTTGAGGTTATAGAGTTCCAGTCCCCCGTCCTCAAAATACTGGTGCAGTTTCCAGTCCCCTATCCTGACCACAGACCCTGGACGAGTTCTGAAGATTGAATCACGGGTCTCTGCACCCTCCGACAGATATGCCTCCAAGTATACCGGGAAATGCCAGAACAAAGGTCTCTCATTTATATCCCGGTTCTTTGTGAGGTGAGGAATCAGGCTTATGCCATCCAGGGGTAAAGCTTCCTTATTTCTCAGGTGTTTTTTCAGGCCCGCTGACTCAAGGATGGTCGGGAATAGGTCAAGGTTTGTTACAGGTTTATCGGATCGCTGACTCGCTTCTATTTTTCCTTCCCAGGCAATGACCAGCGGTTCGCGTATCCCTCCTTCATAGTAACTGCCTTTGCCTGCCCGAAGGGGCCATTGTTTGGTGATCCCGAAATGTCCGCCGTTATCGGAGGTAAAAATGATCAGTGTCTTGTCAGTCATACCTTCTTGCTCCAGTGTAGAAAGCAGGCTGCCGATGTTCCGGTCAAGGTTATCTATCATGGTGGCGTACTTTACGTTCTCCTGTCCATTCCATGGCTTTTTACCCTCATACTTATGGAGAAGACTGTCCACGGGATGTATGGGTGTGTGGACTGCATAGGGTGAATAGTAAAGGAAGAAAGGCTGGCCGGGCTCTTCCCGGACAAATTCTATCGCATGTTCCATGATCAGGTCTGTAAGATATTCCTCATCGGGGGCTTCCAGGGGCACGTTTCCATAAGGAGGATAATAACTGCGTGGGCTCCCAGTGTTTGTGCCACCGATATTTCTGTCAAATCCCTGAGTGCAGGGATCTTCCCCCAGGTGCCACTTGCCTGCATGGCAGGTCCGGTAACCCGCCTTTTGAAGCACTTCTGCCATGGTGATAAACTCATCTGCCAGTACGGTTGTATTGGGCGTGGGGATCAGTTTGCGGTCACGGCTGTCTCCCCTTTCAGAATTGTTCACCGTATAGATACCGTGCCTGGGTGCCCATTGCCCGCTCATCAGGCAGGCCCTGCTGGGTGCACAATTTGATGCCGAAGCATAGGCATTTGTGAAGACCATCCCACTTTCTGCCAGATTATCTATGTTGGGTGTTTCATAATACTCGCTGCCCATGAAGCCCACATCACGCCAGCCCATATCATCAATATTGATCAGGATGATATTGGGCTGGGATTTTTTACATCCCGCAATGGTAAAAACACAAATTGTCAGGAGGATAAAAAGTTTTGAATGGAAGTATTGTCTGATCATTTTAATCCGGTTTTGCAGGTAGGTGAAATTATGCTATTAATAGCAGTATTCAAAACCTTTTTTTGGTATCGGCGGGATAATTGATTAATATTCTGAAATGAAATGCATAAACCTCTGAACATGTCTTTAAAAACCAGCATTAGAATACTTATAGGGGCTGCTTTCCTGTTTACTGCAGGATGCAAGTCCCCATTGAATGATGAATATCAAGTGGCAGCCTACGTATGGCCCTCCTGCCACGATGAATCCCGAAGCAGGGATGTTCTCTGGCCGGAAGGGATCGGGGAATGGGAGATCATTAAAAAGGGAGATCCCCGATTTGAGGGGCATTACCAGCCCAGGGTACCCCTCTGGGGATATGCCATGGACGATGATCCCGTGGCCATGGTGAAAAAGATCAATGCCGCTGCCGACCATGGGGTCAATATGTTCGTTTTTGACTGGTACTGGTATGACGGAGAACCATTCCTTGAGTCGACGCTCAACAACGGATTTCTGAAAGCACCTAACAATGACCGTATGCAGTTCTACATCATGTGGGCCAATCATGATGTCCCGGGTACCATGTGGAACCGCTATCGCTACGATTCCGATACCATAATATGGGTGGGCGAAGTGAACTGGGAGGATTACAAGGTGATGGTTGAACGGATCATCCGCCAGTATTTCAGACAACCGAATTATTTCAAAATAGAAGGTAAACCCGTTTTCTCCATTTTCAGCTTCCAGGACCTGGTGAACAGTTTCAATGGCCTGGAGGGAACAAAGGAAGCGCTCGATTACTTCCGGGAAGAAGTCATAAAGGATGGCCTCCCCGGTTTACATTTGCAGCTTATCAGCAGAAGGCCCATGGGGCATGCCGGATTGATCGGAGAAGAGTATGCCCGGGGGAAAGGTTTGGATGAAATTATTGATTACCTGGGTATCAACAGCATGACGACATATAACTGGAGAATGTCAGGGATTGATGAAGACTATATCAGATGGGCGGAAAACGGCATTGCCATGCGAAACAGATGGGATTCCCTGCTGGACATACCCTATTTCCCCTGTGTATCCATAGGCTGGGATAATACGCCCAGATATGCCGGGCTGGGCAGGGAATCTGTGGTCCATACCGGCAATACGCCTGAAAGCTTTGCCGCCTACCTGCAGCAGGCAAAAGATTATCTAAAGGACCGCCCGGACCAGCCAAAACTCATCCTGATAAATGCCTGGAATGAATGGGTGGAGGGGGCTTACCTGGAACCCGACATGAAATGGGGTTACGGCTATCTTGAAGCGGTAAAGAAGGTGATGAGCGGCCGATATGACACCTATTGATCAAAAGAGCTTAACCAGGCGTCAAGTTCGAGGGCCATGGCACGTACCACTTCCGGAAATTCCGCCGATATGTCTTTTTCTTCATAGGGATCAACCAATATATCATAGAGCTCATAAGATTCACGGTCATCTTTGCTTACAAGCTTGAACCTGTCATCCGACCAGGCTGTCATAAACGTATTTCTGTAAGCTGATTGAAACCCTATCGGCCTGTTCCTGAGGTGGATGGAATCGGATTCAATTACCTCCCTGAGGCTGATCCCATCCAGACCGGGATGATTCTCCAATGAAATATCCAGCAAATCAAGGATGGTGGGAAAATAGTCAGTCGTGACTGCCGGGAAATCGGTTTCACGATGTTCCGCAATTTTTTCAGGCCATACCAGTATGCCGGGTACACGGATCCCGCCCTCATAAAGGCTTCCCTTTCTTTCACGGAATCCACCGGTTTCTCCCTGCTGGCGTCCACCTTTAAAATCCCCTGGTCCTCCTCCGGTTGCAGCCGGGCCATTATCAGATGTAAACCAGATCATGGTGTTCCGGGCTATCTGCAGATCCTCAAGTTCTTTCCTGAGCCTCCCGATCTGCTCATCCATGGCGGTAATGGTACCGTAATAGTGCCGGTAATTGTCCCCCAAACCGGTATATTTATCCAGGTATTCCTCTCCGGCAACAACCGGACTATGCGGTGTATGGAACCATACCACGGCCAGAAAAGGCCTGTCATGGCGGACGGCATTCCTGATAAATGGAACAACCCTGTCCATGATAACCCTGGAATCATCACCTTCCAGGCTACGAGTTTCCAGACACCCTTCCCCTGTCCAGTAATAAGTACCATAAAAATCCCCCTCTGCTGAACCCGGTCCTACCCCGCCTGCTTCCCTGTCGGGCGTGATCATGGGGTTCCAGGTGGGTACTTTTGCCTCTGTGGAAAAACAAACATGAAATCCATGCTGCCATGGGGGTGAGTAATGTGAAGTGTCTTGCACCCTCCCTCCACGGTTTGAATCTCTGACTATTCTGGATAAGGTTCCAAGATGCCATTTCCCGAAATGCCCCGTAACATAACCTTTGCCCTTTAGCATTTCAGCAAGTGTGATCTCATCCTTAGGTAAACTGCCAACATTGGCGTAGTATATCCCATAACGAAACGGGTGCCTGCCTGTCAGCACACTGCCTCTGGTTGGTGAACAAACAGGTGCCGCTGCATAAAACCGCTGGAAGACAAGTCCCTCGGCGGCCATCTGATCCAGCTGCGGCGTTTTCATATGAGGGTGACCATTATAAGCTGCATCACCCCATCCCATATCATCGGCCATAAGCATGATGATGTTCGGCAGCTGCTCTCTGGAGGAAGAACAGGAATAGCAGATGAGGAGAAGCAGCAGCCAAAAACTTCTCATTTGAATCTGAAGGAATATGGGTGTGTATCTATTAATAGATTAATTCATTACATTTCTTTCTTTCTGATCTCCATGGCTGCATCAATCATGGCCATGAATCCCTCAACAGGCACGTAGCCCGCAATGGAATTGCCCGAACCAAGGCCATACCCGTTTGCCTTATTTCTGAAAATACTTGCATCTTCAAGTACCTTTCTGTATACGGTATCATAATCATTCAGCGAAAGGGTATTGACATCGATACCGCCAAACAGGCCTATCCTGTCTGAATACAATTCTATCCACCTGCTGAATGGTGCGATCTCATCTTCGTTCGAATGTTTGGCATCAATGCCCAGTGCTATGATATCTTCCATGATCGCGAAAATATTGCCGCAGCTATGCAAGAGGAATTTCTTTCCGGATCGATGGATAAGATCGATCACGCGTTTATACTGCGGAAAAATGTGATGCCTGATGGTATCCGGTTCAAGCAGGGTGGATGTTTTGAATCCCAGGTCATCTCCCATCCGGAAAAAAACGAAGATATCGGCGTATTTTTCGATCACCCCTTCCCATAATATCAGATAGAGGTCGCCTATTTTTTTGAACAGATCTGCAAATAATTCAGGGTCAGTATATTGCAAAACACAAAGAGGTTCATAACCCACCAGGTCCTGGGCCGATTCAAAGATACCGTAACCACAGCCGCCATAGGCCTTCATACCTTCCGGCAGGGTTTTCCTTATGGCCTCAAAATGGGGGGTATATGCCTGCCAGAAGATCCCTGGTATTTCATCCCATGGATATTTCTCGAAATCCTCCCTTGTCTGGATCGGTCCCGGCATACCTCCCAGGATGGCTCCATGTCCCGGGTAAATATCGCATATGGCAGCTTCATAATCGAAGGCATCGTAGGTCATATCTTTCCAGAAACCGGCAATAAGGTGGTAGTAGTTTTCAAAATCCCGAGGATGGCTACCTTCCAGGCCTATTTCCCTGTCAAAATATTTAGCGACGAACGGCAGGTCTATGTGATGCTCATAGAGCGGTAAACGTTCTGGTTTTTTATTGTGCAGAACATCCAGGATATGTCTGTAGTCAGGTTGAAAATCCATGAGCGGAACAATCGCATACCTAATGGAGAATAACCCTTCCTGCCACCCGAATCATTGCTTCCGGAATAAATTCAGATAATGCTCCGAGTCAGTCAGGATACCACCACTCTTATCATAGTAATCATCGTTTAGTTCAAATACCCCGTCTTTCGTTTTGGTCCAGGAAGCACCGTTGTAAGGGTGATAACTGAACATGGTCTCCCAGTTCCTGTAGTTCTGGTGCCCGTTGGTCTCCAGCAAACCAATGCCCAGTCCGGGAAAGGGATCCAGGCGTGCCGCCACCGCCTTGTTCCAGTCCACCAATATCGGATTCACCGTAAGATCGGCACAGAAGCAGGGCACATCGTGCTTTTTCGCCACATTGGCAATCTTCATGGTCATGCTGAGGGTCTTGGCAATGGCCTTGAGGGCAATGGCCCGGTAACCCATTTCTATCCTTTTCAGTGCATCTCCATCGGTATGGGCACTTTCATCCGCTGCGAGGCGGATTTCGATATCACTTACATCTACATCCTTTTCTTCAGGGAAGGGTTCCTCAATGATGGCTATCTGGTCATATGCCCCGATCTCTTTGGCATGGTCCAGCAGCCTCAGCAGGGTCTCTTTTTCTTCATACCGCCCGTTGGCGTCGAAATAATAAGGCAATTTTCCATCCCTGCTGTATGGTGTTTCCATATGACCGATGGCCTTATGGATCTCGGATAAACGGGCTTTGTCTTTTTCCAGCATCTCTTCCTGGGTACCGGGCTGGCCGATCTTTATCTTCATAAAAAAATAGCCTTCATCAGCAGCCTGCCTGATCTCCTCAATCGGAATAGTATATGCCATCAGCGGGATGCTGGCCACCTTTTCATGGTGATGTGAAAGGGCCGGCCGGTATTTTTCAGGGATCAGCCCATCAAAATCAGTGATCCCGTTCTCGGATGCGTAGAGCAGCCATGCCGCATTGTCCAGTCCCACAAGCGCATTCAGTGCAAACGTCTTTCGCAGCGCCTGATGGCCCGATATTTTCTCTCCATAATCATACACTTCCTCCAGTATATTGTCCAGCAATTCTATCGGGGATGAAAAGGATTGCCCCTTTACCATCTGCATGGCTCTTTCCGTCATCAGGTACATAATGGCATTCCCGCCAGCCTCGGAATGGGATGCGAAGACACTGGCATCGGACCAGAGGACACTCTGGGTACAGAGGCCAACTTTTTCAATGCCCGAGCCGCTTTGCATCCAGCTTATCGTCTGCCAGATCTCTGACATATACCCTCCTTTAAATCCAAAAGGCCGGATCAGGGGTTCCCGTTCAAAATCGGAGTTGACTGCCTGGATGGTTACAGGTTTCATGGTTTTGCTTTTTGAGGTACCTGATTTACAAAGGGATGAGGTCAATCCCACTGAAGACAAGGCGGTCAGGGTACCGGTTTTTATTACAAATTCTCTGCGGGTCAGCATATTATGCTTTTTAACTGGTAAAAGTCTATACCAATCCTGATTCCTTTAATTTGTTTTTCAGGAAGGCCACATCCCGCTGGATATGCTTCAGGGCACCCTTCCTTTTTTGTTCCACTGCCAGGGATTCATCCTCCTCATCATACATGGGATATTCAAGGTGGAGAGAGATGGGCCCGGTAAATCCAAATACCTTCAGGTATCCAAAGAATGCGTCGAAATCGACGATGCCCTCACCCAGTGGCACATAGATGTTTTGCCAATTACCCTTCACCTTTTCCAGTCTTGCATCCTTGGCCACTATACAATTGATAAAAGGCTTTATAAGTTTCAATCCGAATGGCCAGGAATGATTGCCTTCAACGGTTGCATGGCAGATATCATACTGGCAGCCGATCCATTCGGGGTCCAGGTCCTTCAGCAATAACCACAGGTCCCATACAGGGGCCCCAAAGTATAAGCCTGAATGGTTCTGGTATGCCCCGCGGATCCCGTATTTCGCATTGAGTTCAGCCAAACCTGCTACAGCAGGCTTGAATTTTTCAATGCTTCCCTCAATGCCCAGAGAATCATCGTAACTGTAATAGGCCATCCGGTACATCTGGATACCCAGTTGACCGGCTGTTCTCAATACTGGTAGCGTTTGCTGATCTTTTGGATCATTGATACGAGTCACCATCATGGGGATTTTGAGTCCCCTTTTCTTAATGGCTTCCACCGCCTTTGGCAGGTCCTCCTCCACCCTTTCAGGTTCCACATGGGCTCCCTGCCTCACACCCAGATCCACCCCATCCAGTCCCGCTTCAAGCGCGGCATCGGCCATGTCATCATAGTCTTCAAGGAACTGCAGATGTTTGGAAAAGATGCATACCGGGTATTTATCCCCCGCATCCCGGTTAAAAGGACCTCTTAAATAGCTTGTTCCCAATAAGGGAAGGCCCATGCCGGCTACAGCCGTTTGTTTTATGAATTTTCTTCTTGTTTCCATATATATCTATAGTTTCCAGGGTTCCCGATACTGGTAGTGTAACAGGTCATTGGCTTTTTCACTGTTGGTGATCCTTTCATTTACTGGATCCCATTCTATCCTCATTCCCGTCTCCAGGGAAATATTAGCCAGGTGGGCAAAGCTGGTGGACCGGTGCCCGTCTTCCAGGGTGCACCAGGGAGTATCTCCTGATTTTACACAATCCAGGAAATTCCTTATTAGGTTGGCTGTTGAATTTTCAATGATGCCCAGGTCACCAAATTTTGCCTCGCCCTCCACTTTGTATTCCTCTTCCTCGGCGAGTTTGTCCCAGGTCTGGAATTGGCCACGCCTGGCGGGAATTATCCTATAACCATCCTGATCGGCGATAAGGTTTGCTTTTGTACCGCTCAACTCGACTTCACCTCCCTGAATGCCTCCCCCGCTGCTGGCCTCATGGATCCCGAACTGGATCATGGTACCCGAATCAAACTCGAAGATCACCTCCATAGTATCAGGGATATCACGGTCATCTTTAACTGCATACTTTCCACCATGCGCTGTGATTGCTGTCGGTGCAGTTTCTCCGATCATCCAGCGGATCACATCCATGTAATGTACGCCCCAGTTACCCATCTGGGAAGAATAATCCTTCCACCACCTGAAATAGTAAGGTGCAATATTATACTGGTATGGACGTTTCGGTCTTGGTCCCAGCCACATGTCCCAGTCAAAATCTGCAGGAGGATCCTCGGCTTTTAGCTGGCCAATTCCATCCGGATACATATTGCTGATCCTCAATGCCCTGGCAGTTGTTACTTTACCAATTCGATCATTTTGAACTTCACCAACAAGTTTTTGAAATACCGTAGAACCACGGCGGTTTAAACCCACCTCGACAACCCTGCCGGTTTTTTTCTGTGCCTCCACCATGGCCCTGCCCTCCTTGATTGTTATGGTAAGGGGTTTTTCAACATAGACATCTTTTCCGGCTTCCATGGCCTGGATAGCCTGGATGGCATGCCAGTGGTCCGGTGTAGCGATGCATACGGCATCAATATCCTTCTGCTCGAGAAGCTTCCTGAAATCCTTATAAAGCTTGACATTCTTACCAAACTGGGTTTTCATAGGTGGTACCTTATCAGAATCCAGGTACCGCTGATTAACAGAAGACCTATCCCGGTTAAGGTATGGTTCATAGACATCACAGAGCGCCGCTACTTCCACATCCTCATTGCCCATAAACATGGTCATCAGCTGTGTTCCCCGGTTCCCCACACCGATAAATCCCATCCTGATTTTGTCATTCGGACCGACTTTTTTTCTGAGTGGCGACAGAGCCATACCCTCAAGGCCAATGGTAGCACCGGCAGTAGCAATGGCAGATTTGGCAATAAAGGATCGTCTGGTTAGTTTATTATCATTCATAGTATTAAGTTTTGGTAAATGATTTACTGGCTGAAAACTTTTGACAATTTAGCGAAATCTTATCTAATTCCCACTCAGGGATGGTACTGCGGCCAAATATTGTATTGATCGTGTGATCAAAACAAAAAATAACTCCAATACGGTATTCGAAGGGTTCCATTATATTTGATGGAAACACTAGTATCACTAATTACACAGCAGGGTAGACAATAATTACACGGATAACATTATGTGGTTTTATGGTGCCAGAATTGGGTTATTTTATTTGTGGATTGTGGCATTGGTTCTTGATCTGTGGATTACTTACAACATGTTATTCTCCTCCAGCCATTTGCGGACCTTTTCGTGCTATGCCTGGTATTTTTCTTCAATGTTTTGAGGAATCTGCTGGAACTCGGGTTCGTCTCTTATTTTATCGAAAAAAGCAACATATCGTTGTTTAATTATATTCAAATGATATCACATACAAATCCATTGCAATATTGCCCCACAGATATTTACATTACCCTTAACTGGTTTTAAATCAATGATTACCTTCTCCCGTATCCGGGACCATTAGCCGGTATGATTTAAGCATTTTATCAGTATCCTAATAAGTTTGTTCTATTCTTTCAGTAATCACAGCAATGAAAATCAGCTACTTGAAAGCATCATGATACTTATCCCATAGCTTCGTTGCAACCGCAAGACAATCACCTCTGGGTTTTGATGGAAAGGTTTCTCTGGCATCGGACCATTCAACCATCCATTTACTTAATTCGCTTTGAAATTTTGTATCATCGAAGGGTTCATCAGCTTTGAGCGAATTAGCCACCTCATTAAGGAACCATTTCCAACGGACATGGTAATAACCACTGATAAGACCGGACCATTCCTTGCGTGCATAGTCATGAAGAATCGGGGTCTGCCCCCACAGGGTTATTACCCTACGTGCATTCCATTCGAAAATGGCCTTTTCCTCTGGTGTCGTTCCCCAGCGCTTTGCATTTTCCAGCCATTCCCCGAGCAGAAACTCCTGACGCGTACCTAACAGTTCATCCAAATCAAGCATAAGCTCAAGGAAATCGTCGGATGCACCTTTGAAACTTTCATATTCTTTCGTTTTGTGGGCTTCGGTTATCTTCTGGTGAAGTACTGCTGCATGGTTCGACAACACCTGCCTGGCTATGTTCACCAGGTCGAATCTGTATGTGTCAGAATCGCCCAGCTTATCCGCTGCTTTGAGAAGGTTCTGCCATGCACCTGCAAGCTGCTTATTGCTGTAGGGTAGCAACCCGCTGTTTTGGCTACTAAGACTCGGCAGATGATCCAAAATGGAACGTGTGCGGTGTGGTGCGGTATAAACGCTGTTCTTAAGAGCCTGCCAGGCTTGTTCTGCGTCAGCGTTGGACTTGCCATACCGATAGACGGCATACCCTCTAATCCAATCATTCAGATCAACCGTATCATTCCACCATGCCATCTCAAACATCAGATCATAAGCAACACCACAGCCATGGTTTTCCATAAAAAGCCCGGGTGCGGCTCCATTGCGGTTCGGTCTCGCAGAACAGATCCAGGCAAAGCATTTTTTCATCCGGAATGGCACCGAGGAATGCTTCGATGCGGGGTTGCGTCCAAAAGTCCATTTGATTGAAGAATATCCATGTTTGCAAGACCCAGACGGCTTCGGGATCATTTTTCCCCATCCCCTTATAAATGGCCTTACTCATATTGGCGAGGTAGTCGAGTTCTCCGCTTGGTGGAGTCATTTCAATATAGGTATCGGCCGCATAAAGGTGATCTGTTCCGAAGCGTTTGGTCTGTTCTTCCATGAATATGTCAGCAATTTTCTGGAATAGCGTGTCGAGAGGATCCAGCAGGTATGTGGTCCATTCAATCCAGTTGATCGTATGTAATTTGGCATCAGGATAAACTTCCCTTAGCCCTGCAGGGACATGGCCGGTAAAACCCTGCTGTATGGGTGTCATGCCCAGCTCCCGCTGACGGGCCAGGATCTGTT
>LJUP01000033.1 GCA_001303955.1 Bacteroides sp. SM23_62
TCATTCAAATTCTTGGAATTCAGCCTTTCTTCGCCACTCATACCGGCACAGATCCATTAAAAACCTTTACTTTGTGGGGGGCAGTGTACATCCTGGCGGAGGGATACCACTCTGCCTGGCCAGTGCGAAAATCGTGGACCGGGAAATCAAACCGGTCCAGTTCACAGGAACCATAAGAAAATGATCCTGGAAAAAATATGGCATAAACATAATTTGATCATCGTCCTGCTGATCCTCTTCTATGCGGTCGGTACAGGCCTGTTTATGATCGAAGAAACAAGGCATCTGTTCAAATTTCTGACACCATTTTCATTGATCCTGTCCTTTGGTGCCGTGCTTGTCATGCATAAAAAGTGGTCCGGGAGACTGGCCTTGGCTTTTGTGATTGTTTTCACGGCATCCCTTTTCATTGAGATCATTGGTGTCCGGACCGGTGTCTTATTTGGAGAATATGTTTACGGAAGCGCTTTGGGCATCAAAATAATGGACACACCAGTCATGATCGGATTGAACTGGCTAGGGCTGGTCTATTGCACGTCGGCCCTGGTCAATCATTATCCATTGAATAAGATCAGCAGTATTTTTCTTGGTGCCGGCCTGATGGTCGTATATGACCTTGTCCTTGAATATGTTGCCCCGGTTATGGACATGTGGTCCTGGCAAACCCGGTATCCCGGTATCCGGAATTTCGGGATGTGGCTTTTAGCCGCAATGGTTTTCCATGCTCTGTTCCGGCTGCTCGATCTCAAAATTGAGAACAAAGCGGCACGGTTCCTTTTCCTGATCCAGATCCTGTTTTTCTGCGGCATTGCATTGCATGCCTTATTGACCACTGAATGATCAAGGCCAGGCAAAATAAGCTGTATTTAGGTTTTTTCAGCTGGTATTCCAGGCAGCTGATGAAGTGGCATTTTAAAACCATCCACCTGGAAGGGGAACACAAAGTTACGGATGCGCCTTTTTTGGCTATATCGAACCACTTCAGCTGGTGGGATGGTTTTTTCGTGCAATACCTGAACCAGAAAAAATTCAGGAAGAATTTCTATTTTATGATGATGGAGGAGCAACTGAAAAAGCGTATGTTCCTCAACAAATGCGGAGGATTCTCCGTAAATAAACAACCCAGGGAACTGATCGAAAGCATCAATCATGCCGCTTCCCTGCTCGGGGATAAAAATAATCTTGTATTGATATTTCCACAGGGTAAAATTGAGACCAAATACCGGTATCCATTTGTATTTGAGCGCGGGATAGAAGAGATCCTTCTCAGGGCAACAGGCAGGGTTCAGATCCTGTTCATAGCCAATGTGATCGATTATTTCTCAAATGCAAGACCCAGTCTCTCCATCTATTTCCGGCAACCCGAGTTGGGGGACCGGCCCGGGAAAGATACTATTGAACAGGCCTACAATGCATTTTTTTCAGACTGTATTGCCAAACAAAAAGAAACATGATTTTTTTTGCCTGGTTCATATTGTCACTTGCATTTGCGAACTTCACGGTATCCCTGGTAAATCTGCTTGCATTCCATTACCTGCCGGAAGGATCCCTGGATCATGAGCCTTTGATATCAGTATTGATTCCTGCCCGGGACGAGGAAAGGAACATTCATAAAATATTATCGGACCTCGGACAAATTCCTTACCGGAATCTTCAAATCCTGGTCTACAATGATCAATCCAGTGACAATACAGGGGATGTTGTCAGGGAATTTGAACGCAATGATCCCAGGATCAGCCTGCTTCCCGGTAAACCGTTGCCTGCACACTGGACCGGGAAAAATCATGCCTGCCACCAGCTGGCCTTGGGGGCCAAAGGTGAATATTACCTGTTTCTCGATGCGGATGTAAGGATCAGGGAAAACCTGATCAACAATGCGATCTCCAGGATGAGGAAGGAAAACCTGACCCTGCTTTCCATTTTCCCGGTTCAGATCATGGAAACCCTGGGGGCAAAGATCTCGATACCCCTGATGAACTGGATCCTGCTGTCACTGCTCCCCATGCCATTTATCCGGCGAAGCAAAAGACCTTCCCTGGCAGCGGCCAACGGTCAGTTTATGTTGTTCCCAGCCGTGATCTATAAGCAGTTCAGGTTTCACGAGGCCTTTAAGGAACACAGGGTGGAAGATATGGTCATCATCCGCTTGCTGAAGAAAAAGGGGCAAAATGTCGATACCTTTCTGGGAAGCAGTGACATTTCATGCAGCATGTACGACCGACTGGGACAGGCCATTGAAGGATTCACAAAAAACATCTTTCTTTTTTTCGGGAACAGTGTCTTAGTGACCATCCTGTACGCCCTGCTCATTACGCTTGCGCCTGTTTTCATCTTCGTTTACCTGACCGTTTATGCCTGGATCGTTTATGCTGTGCTGATCATTCTCATGCGGCTCAATATATCTGTTGCAAGCCGGCAACCCGTAATCCAGAATTTAGGCTATCTTGTTCCTCAACAAATCGTGCTTCTCTTCATTATCGGGAAGGCTGTCTATAATCGTCTGTCCGGGAAACTAATATGGAAAGGAAGAAATGTTTTAGATATCTGATCCTAGCCTGGTACTCGCTGAGCAGTATTGGAATACTGACCGCACAGCAGGGCCCGAAGCAGCAGGTCTACCAGGCCTTTATTTCCGACAGGATGGATGCCTGGGACCAGGTCATTGTGGATCTGAGCAGGCGGAAAGCAAACCTTACCGATGGACAATTGATGGATCTGATCAATTATTATTATGGATATGTGGGCTGGGCCATCGGGCAGGATATGGATAGAAAGGCCAGGAATTATATTCACGAGGCTGATAAGCTGATTGATGAGCTGATGCAGGAACATCCACAAATACCTGATTTATACGCCTATAAGGGGGCTTTTCTAGGTTTCAGTATTGGATTGAATAAAATAAAGGCGGTGGTGCTGGGTCCGGAAAGCATGAAAAACATCAACCGTGCCCTTGATCTTGGCCCGGACCGGCCACAGGGCTGGATCGAGAAAGGCAATGCGCTGTTCTACATGCCGAAAATGTTCGGGGGATCGAAACAAAAGGCCCTGGAGGCCTATCAGAAAGCGATCTTCCTGATGGAGGAAGATCCCGGATTGATTTCACACAACTGGTTGTATTTAAATGTGTTGATGATACTTGGACAGAGTTATGAAGAGACCGGTCAATGGCAGAAGGCAAAAATCACCTATGAAAAACTGCTGCAGATCGAACCGGGTTTCACCTATATGAGGGATGAGGTATATCCCGCTTTCCTGAAAAGGTGGGACGCCAGGGAGTAATGCTGTGCCAGCAGCACAGCGCAAAACTGATCTTAAGCGAAGACCAGTGATCATCAAAGATAATCGAAGATCTTTTCCACGATTTCAAGGCCGGCCCTTTGCCCGTTATCCTGGAAAAGAATATGCCCGTAGCGATCTGCCAGCGTAACATCCACCACAGAATCGTTGCTTTCCTTGATCCGGCGGGACATGTTTCCCGTCTGCGGGGCCTTCAGCTCTCCTGATGTGTTTTTAAGCACCCTGGTTCTCAAAGTGTATAATTTGTTTTTCAGTGCTATGGTCAACGCCTGCCGGTCAAAGGATACCCGGGATATGCTTGATTGATTATAGGTGCTGAACCTGTAATACTTCCCGTTCAAATACAGGAATGCGATAAATCCCATGAAAAATTTACCGAGCCAGGGGATCTTCGCAACGGAGATAAACAGGGAAGCATCCCTGGTGGAAAAATGATTGCACTGCACCCATATCCAGGCTTCGGGAAAAGAGCTCCCCCAGTCCTTTTCAATATAACCTTTCCCGCCCGAGAAATCTATTTCCCTGTCATTGAAGGTTAATTTGCCCGACAGATCATGATTGGCAGATACAATGCCATGGTAACATTCCATGAACGGCACATAGGAATACCATCCCATGATCCCGGGAGATAATATTGTCCCGGGGTACAAAACCGGATGATGATAATCCACCCTGCCTTTCAGTTTAACCAAATCGTGATTTATATTCAGATTGACCCCCTCCAGGGAAAAGGACGATGGGCCCACCTGGATCCTGAATGCCCGGCGATCCCAATGAAAGGATTCCAGGGGGTAGGAGATGTATCTGGTGGCTCCCGAGATCCCTTCCATAACCTGAATAAAGGCATGGGGATCGGTTGAATTCAGGGCAATTCCCGGGATGACGGAAAGGACTTCACCCAGATCCTGTGAACAATGCTTCAGGAACCAACCCTCGAAGTAGTTTTTCTTTTTCAGGTTCCCCTGAAATATGGCCGGATGAAAAATTTTATAAAGTCCCACCTCAAGGAATCATCATACCTGTGATCATCATCTTAACATGGCCAAGGTAATGAAATTTTTATGTAAATTGATTTTGATACCCATACAGACAAGCAGGATGACCGGGGCGGACAAAGCCAAACTGCCGGGATGGTTCATTGGAACTTCGGGCTGGAGTTACCGGCACTGGTCCGGTATCTTCTATCCGGAAGATGTCAAACCAGACAGGTACCTTGAATTTTATATCACGAAATTCAATTGTGTTGAATTGAATTCCAGCTTTTATCATCTGCCAAGGGAGTCAGCAGTGAAAGGCTGGATGAACCGTACGCCTGAATCCTTCCGTTTTTGTCCCAAATTAAGCCGCTTTATCACGCATCAGAAAAGGCTGGCGGACTGTGAGGATGCATTGCGGAAATACTTTGACCTGTTTCAGGATATGAAGATAAAGCTGGGCCCGGTCCTGATCCAGCTTCCACCAGGACTATCCTATGACGGATCGCTGATCCGTGATTTTTTTGATGTATTGAAAGGGCAACACAATCAATATCGATTTGCAATCGAGGTCAGGCATGCCTCCTGGATATCAGATGATTTTTTTCTATTGCTTGAGCAATATGGGGTCGCTTTTGTGATCGCTGATTCCGGCAACCGGTTTCCTTATCATGAAGCGGTTACGGCAGATCATGTTTACCTGCGCTTGCACGGACCTGAAAAACTGTATGCGTCGGATTATGATAGATCTGAGCTGGTTCAATACGCCGAAAAGATCATGCATTGGATCAGTACGGGACATGAAATTTGGGTGTTTTTCAATAATGATTTCGGCGGTTATGCGGTAAAAAATGCAATGAGGTTACGTGAAATGGTAGATACTGACTTGACAATTTAACATGTATTTAGAATGACAGGATTGATAGAAGTTAGGATAGCTTATGATTCGGGTTGTAAAGAGGGTGGATCCGATTTTCAGCGATCGGAACAATAGAAATTTCAGTTAACTAATAATCTTTAAATCAAATAAAATGAAAATTCAGATTATACAGAACAGGTCACCATTCGTTTGCCTATTCCTTTACCCCGCATTCCCTGAACCTGCTTAAATGAAAGATCCATAAATGAACCAAATTATAAATAACATGAAACGTTCTATTATCTCAGGCAGCTTAGTCCTGCTGCTTTTTTGCTTTTTGCAATTAACACATGCACAATCCGGATCCGGACCGGGTTCTGCAAGCATCGTTATCCATGCTGACATGGGGAAAGAAGTGATCAGCCGGCACATATACGGCCATTTCTCCGAACACCTCGGCCATTGCATTTACGGGGGTTACTGGGTAGGCGAGGAGTCCGGGATCCCCAATACCAGGGGCATACGCAATGACATTGTGGAGGCCCTGAGAAAAACGGCCATCCCCAACCTTCGCTGGCCGGGAGGCTGCTTTGCCGATGAATACCACTGGATGGACGGCATCGGGCCGAGGGACCAGCGTCCGAAGATGGTCAATACCCACTGGGGAGGGGTAACCGAGGACAATAGTTTCGGCACCCATGAATTCCTGGATCTCTGCGAGCAGATGAACACAGAACCTTACATCTGTGGGAATGTCGGCAGCGGTTCGGTAGAAGAGATGTCGAAGTGGGTTGAATATATCAACTTTGACGGGATAAGTCCCATGGCAGACCTGCGCCGGGCCAATGGCCGGGAAGAGCCTTGGAATGTGAAATACTGGGGAGTCGGGAATGAAAACTGGGGCTGTGGCGGGCATATGTCTGCTGAATTCTATGCCGATCAATTCCGGAGATATGCCACCTACTGTAGAAATTACGGGGACAACCGTTTGCTGAAAATTGCCGGTGGGGCCAACTCGACTGATTATAGTTGGACAGAGACACTTATGAAAAATATTCCCCACAGTTTAATGTTCGGAATCTCGCTTCACTACTACACCACAGACTGGTCCAATAAGGGTTCTGCAACGGAATTCGGGGAAGATGAGTATTTCGATATCCTTGACAGATGCTTGAAAATTGAAGATGCCCTGGATCGTCATATGACCATCATGGACAGATATGACCCGGAAAAAAGAGTGGCATTGATCGTTGATGAATGGGGAACATGGCACCAGGTTGAGCCTGGGACAAACCCGGGTTTTCTGTTCCAGCAGAATACCCTCAGGGATGCCATGGTAGCTGCCCTGTCGCTTAATTATTTCAATGAAAGATGTGAGCGGATCAAGATGGCCAATATTGCCCAGACAGTGAATGTATTGCAGGCACTGATCTTCACTGAAGAGGAAAAGATGCTGCTTACACCCACCTATCATGTTTTTAAAATGTACAAGGTGCATCATGATGCCCTCTTGTTACCGGTTGTATTGGAGTCCCCGGATTACGAATACAATGGAATGGCCCTGCCGATGATCAGTGCATCGGCCTCAAGATCGGCCGACGGGATCATCCACATATCCATCGTGAATATTGATCCGCATCAGGATAACCAATTGGCAATTGACGTAAGAGGCGCGGATGTCAGTAGTGTCACAGGCAGAATACTGACCGCTGAAAAGATAAACAGTTTAAATACCTTTGAAGATCCTGACCGGGTCCGGCTGGCGGAATTTAAAGATCTTTCCTTCGCCAGGGGCATGCTGCAGGTCACGATGCCTGCTAAATCGATTGTTGTACTTGAGATAGAATAGATCGGTGGATTGGCTGAGAGTCAGTATAATTTTAGTCCTTCTTCTTTTTGGATGCAATGAAAAAAGCCAGGTTGAAGGTGATGGTGATGACAATTGCAATTCACTGGCGCCTGCAAGTGATCCCTGCGATCCGCGGATAGAAGATGATTACACTGCTATCGCTGACATCGGTTATGCTTCCCTGTGGGGATCTTACAACCTTCATGATCCAACCATCATAAAACACGACAGCACCTACTATATTTTTTCAACAGATGTTGCCTACGGTCCCAACCTGAAATGCGGCATCATGCACCGGAAATCCTATGACCTGGTCCACTGGGGATTCTTGGGATGGGTGTTTGACGGGATACCGGATATCCCGCTGGCATTCATGGAAACCCATCAGCCAGGTTATGAGCAACTGTCTATATGGGTCCCCAGTTAGGAATATCACCAAAAGCTGATCTGGTTCAGTTTTTCTTATGACTTTTTCGTAAATTGTATTCGATAAATACGCAGGATACGGGTGTTTTTTAGATGCTTATCAAGAGTGTACTAGCAATGCTAGCAACCAACTCTGCAATCATATGCAGGCAGGGTGGCAGATGACTGAATATGCTTCGTCAAATCATTTATATTATTCATCATGAAAGAAATAACTTTGCTTACCATCGGCCTGCTATTGTTCGGCCTGGGAAATGCTTTCGGCCAAAAATCCAGGAAACTTGAAGGTGGTTGGATCATGGTCTATTCAAAATGGGAAATGCCTGATACGACTGTTGAGCTCTCTCAATTTGATAAACCTTCCTATAAGATTTTCACCGGGAAATATTTCACGCTCAGCAGGCTGGATGAGAATGATGAATTCATCGGGCATTTTGGCACCTATTCATATGATGGCAAAACTTATGTTGAAAATATAGAATACAGCTCCTATGAATATGTTATCGGGAGATCCGAAACTTTCAAATCATCCATCAAAGGGGATCAATGGACCATAGAGGGAAAAATCGGGAAAGAGGGTGAAGGATTTAAATTGAAAGAAGTATGGGAGCGTATAGAATAACTGGCTGATTGACCCTGTATATCAAACCATCCTAAACCATACCATGATGAATAAGTCAACGAAAAAAACCACAAACGGCAGGCGACAATTTATCCGCAAATCTTTAGCTGGTGCAGGCGGTGTGATCCTTGCCCCAACCATTTTATCATCCTGTACAAAAGGCGCAAATGAACGTATACTGATTGCCCATATCGGAGTCGGATCAAGGGGCACCCATATTTTGGAAAATTACTTTCTTCCTTTGAAGAATTCGATTTCTGTGGCGGTATCCGATGTGCATCTCGACAGGCGGGAGGACCGGAAGGCATTGGTCACAAACCATTACAAGGAAAGCGGGATCGTTGCCCCTGAGTGTACAGCCTGCCTGGATTTTGAGGAAATACTGGAACGTGATGATATTGATGCAGTGGTTATGGCTATGCCTGACCATTGGCATGTTCCAGGGGCCATTAAAGCTTCCAGGGCAGGGAAGCACATTTATCTGGAGAAACCCCTGGGATTAAGTTATCCGCACTACCTGAAACTGCAAAAGGAATTAAAGGCAAGGGATCTGAGGTTCCATTACGGCACCCAGCAGAGGGTTGCCATGCATATGAAGATGGGTATAGAAATGATCAAGGAGGGTGCCATTGGAGAAATTGAGAAAACTGATGTCTGGTGCCCGCCCATCAACCCGGTGGAATCCCCTGTATGCCCAGAACCTGTGCCTGTACCCGATACATTTGACTATGACAGGTGGACCGGTCCCGCGCCCTTGAGACCTTACTGTCCGGAAAGGGTTACCAATAACAGCTCCTGGTTCATCAATGACTACAGTATCGGTTTCCTGGCCGGCTGGGGAGCACATCCGCTGGATATCCTGGTCTGGGCTTTGAAGGACGAGATCGAGGGCAGGTATACCTGTGAGGGAGAAGGTGGTTTCTGGGAGCCCGGCGGATTATACAACAATGTCAATTCCTGGGATCTGAATTACACCTTCAGACAAGGCATCAAGATGAGATTTTTCAGCACGGATGTAGCGGAAAAGAAAAACCTCTTGACCTACCGGACAAACGAGGAGCAAAATGGGACAACCTTTTACGGCAGCAAGGGATGGATCTCATTGAGCAGGAGTTCTGCCAACTCGAGCGACCCGGATATTGATGGAAAACTGAACAACAATATCAGGGATTATATTGGGATGGGAGAGGTGTTTGTCGATATGGTAAGGGGCAAGACCGTAGAAGTTTGCCCGATAAGCGATGCCATCATCTCGGATTCCATAAGCCATGTAGGGAATATGGCGGTAAGAACAGGGCGCATGATCACATGGGATACCGGACTGGGAAAAGCCATTGACGATGAGGAGGCAAACAGCCTTTTTATCCGGGAAATGAGAGAACCATACTATGTGTAAAAACTTATTATTCTTGCTGGCCTTGCTGCTGCTGGTCTTGAGCTGTCAGAACTCCTCAAAGTCCAAACTGACAGGGTACGAAAACAATGAATGGATCGAGCTGTTCAACGGTACCGGTACGGATCACTGGAGAGGATTCCATATGGATCATTTTCCTGATTCAGGATGGTATGTCGAAAATGGTGAATTGAGAAATGACGGATCAGGGGCGGGTGGACTGATCACAAAGGAGCAATACGCTGATTTTATCCTGGAATGGGAGTGGAGGTTGTTTGACGAAGGGGGCAACAGCGGGGTGAAATATTTCGTGAAGGAGCGGCCTGACCGGGAAGGGAAATATGCCTTTGGCCTTGAATATCAATTGCTGGATGATGACCCCCATGCCAATGATTACCACACGACCGGGGCACTCTACGAATTCTTTCCCCCTTCACCAGAAAAGCAGCTGCTGGCGCTTGGACAATTCAATGCCAGCAAACTGGTCGTAGATGGCAACCATGTTGAACACTGGCTCAATGGATTAGTGGTCGTTGAATACGAGCGGGGGGGAGAGGAATTCCTGGCCGCCAGGGCCAAGAGCAAGTTCCGTGACCGTCCTGACTTCGGGTTGCATAAGGAAGGCAACATCCTGCTGCAGGATCACCAGAGCAGGGTAGGGTTCAGGAATATCCGGATAAAAATCCTGGACCCTGATTCCACTAAAGATTGAGTTTGGTTCTTTTTGCCCTGACTATCTTATAATTCAATTGCTCAAAATGGTCGGGCATATTGCGGATGGTGTTCCTGACTTCTTCTTTTTCCCCGGCTTTCAAATCCTTATACTTCACTAGACGTGGGTCCCTTTTGAAATAATCGTTTCGAATGGTGCCTTTCCGCCATCCGGCCCTTTTCCTTGCCTTAGTCCAGCCCTTGTGTTCTTCTTTGGCCAGGAACTCCAGCTCGTTCGTATCTTTGATGAACCGTATTTTGAATTCCACCATCATGGATGGCCTCGGATCCTTGTTCCTTACCGCCTTATATCCCAAAACACTTAGCATATTTAGTATCCTTTCTGCGGAAAGCATATGATCAAGTTTCATCTCTTCTGGCAGGTTCTCGTAATCATGGTGGAATATGCTTTGAGTGTCTTGTCCCCGAATTTTCTCAAGCCATTTCTGGTAGAGAACCTTTGCCAGATCCTCGACCGGGAACTTATCCATTCGCTTGTCATTGGCAATGCGCATGAATTCATCAAAATCTACGTGCTGGCTCATGATTTCATCAGAAGGCAGTTCAGACCTGGATACCTGTCCTGATGAATCGCTTTTCAGATGTTTTAGGATATGGCTCAAACTTCTTGCTCCGTGTTTATAATAACTTGTCTTTAAGAAGGCCATGACCAATCCGGGATCCATCTTGAGTTTCTCATCCGGTTCTATCCCCCAGCAGGTCCGCATATACAGAGCCCTTCTTACCGGATACATCAGATCTGCAGGATCTTCTTTTTTCCAATCATCCTGATCACTGTCATATAAAAGTTTTCGATTCGGACCTTGAACATTCATATAAGCATGCAGTCTGCTCGTGAAATCCATGCCTTTGTTAGTTTTAAACTCCTCAAACTGCCGTCGCTTAATCTTCATTTTTTTTCTTGTCACCTTGTCTGAAACCGGCGTTTTTTCACCATCAAATTCCTCCGGGTTTGCAGGTTCAAAATATTGGATCTCGGGCACGCTGCTTCCAGCGAATATGAAAATGCATTTCCCCAACGGGTGGATATCCCTGCCTGCCTGGAATTCACCATGCTTCATGGGTGCAAGAAAGTATCGGAGCCATTTAAGATTGCTGCAGTCAAATTCTTCCCAGTAAACGAAGGGGAGTTTCCCCTTCAATACCGTATCACTGACCCTGTGAAATGCCCCGATTAATTCGCTTTCATCCCTGCATTGAGAAAGGTTAAAGGTGATGAAAACAGCATGTTTTCCGAAGTCCTTTATCTTATAGAGTGAATAAGCTAGTTGCCTGACAGTAAAGGACTTGCCTGCCCCCGATGGTCCAAATACGGCAAAATTGAAGGGTTTGGAATTTGCCTCCTTTATATACTGCGAGATCAGCTTGCGTACATTTCTCAGGTGTTCGATTTCAATACGATCTATGGTGAATAGTTTGTGGCATGCAAGGTAGGGGACATGTTTTAATTGATCTTTGCCATTTTTTGCAGCGGATGCTGCAGCCAGTAAGGCAATATCCCCGGTAAAATCCTTTTTTGATTCTGCAGACCTTTTTATTCTGTCGTAGTTATTCAGGAAAATGGACCATAAATTTTCTTTTAAGTACTGACCGGGTTGTTTGTACCAGTAAGGCGATGGGATGAATGCATCTGAAAACAAAGATTCAGCCTGAATGGTAAGATTGGTATCGGGTACAGCTTTTTGATCACTATTATCTACAGGCGAAGGAACATTATCTGCAGGCACGGGCCAGCCGGTTTTCACTTCCAGCATTTCCCTCAGATAGAGGGTGCCACTTTTAGTGCTCCTTAAAATGTCCTTGATATTTGTTTTTTCAAGATCACGGACATCCATTTTCATCATATCATTGGTAAAACCTGCGGTGAAGGCACACATTTGACCTATCCCGTTGACATTTTCTCTTGTCTCCCACTCGCCCTCCAAATATCCCGGATCATAGACAAGGGCGAATTCAGCTGACTTTTTTTTACTTCCATTCTTGATGACCATTGCGCCTGCCGCGCCCATAGATACAACCAGGAATTTACAGGCAATCAATTTTTTCAACACGGAATGACTGACAAGTTCGTAACAAAGGTCCAGGCAGGTCTGTTCCCATGAGATACCCTTGCTAATTTTAATATCGAACTTACGCAATTCATGGATGGAGATAAGGGTGATCAATTTGCCGATTCGCTCCCAATGCGTAAGCGTCTTCCATAGATATCCATCAATAAGAGGCTGATTGGTTTTCAGGATGTAACATTTACTCTTAGGCAATTCAGCAGTTACAGAGTTTTGCCTGAATCCCAATCCCCCGTCATCAATCACCAGTATATCCTTACCTTCCTGAATACTTTTATGCAGGCGTTCATAATCCAGATCTCTCATTGGATTATTCACAAAACCATAGCCCAGCGGCTGCTTGAAACGCACTGTTCCATCATTGTCTACTTTCCATTCTGCATAGGCATGATTTTCCGGATGTTCTGACCTGATAGCATTAAACGCTAATTCCGGGTCGTACCAGCAATCCACCTTGTCTCCATTTTCAAGCTGTTTGATAAGGCTGTAGGTAAGATGCGCTCCCCCAAGCGTACTTATGACCTTTGTCCCAACCACTTCTTTCCATGCCGCCTTTTCTCTGCTACCTATATAAGTGTGATTGTCAATGATCAGGTCGCCACAGACCAATACAGTGTTGAGTTTCGGTTCTTTACGTGATGGCGCCATGGGTAACAGGGGTTGATTCTATATTCCCAGAATGATGAAATGCCTTAACCGTTGCCAGGGGACCTTCTTCCAGGGATGTGAAGGTATTGCTCACCATTACATTGAGATTTTTCAATTGATCCGGTGTGGATTAAGAATTGGCCATTGGTGTTTGAGCGAGAAGATATGAAAAAATCTTATTTAATACTAATCCTCTGGGATACTAAACCTGAACGGTTCTTCTTATGCAGCATCCCATTATCCATTATCCTGTACAGGGGAAAGGAAGTGCAGGGGACGGTCATGCTGGTTTTAATATAGGATATTGATCATGTTAGCACTGATGTCAGTTTAAGCGATGATCTCTATATTAATAATCTAATATGCATGGGATCAGGAAGACTCCCTGGATTCGCTGTGCTATTGAGGATGCGCAATTATTGGCTAGCATTGCTGATTTCTCAGTATCACGCCCGACCCTTCAAAATATACTATTTTGTTAAATTTAAATCGTAGCAGATAAGTAAAAACAATAATTCCGTAAAATAATGAAAATGAAAATAAGAATCTTATGGGTAATCACCTTGTTGTCATTCTGCCTGATAAACTGCACCAGGGAATCGGGCCATGATCTGACAGATTATGTCAAAACCATTAAAAAAGTTGATATACATACGCATGTTGGGAGTGATGCTGCTTGGTTCAGGGATGTTCTTGACAGTATTAATTTAAAGGTATGTACTATCTGCACTGGTGGGACAGATCCTGAGAGAATGTACAAAAGCATTGATACATCCAAACAACTTTTAAATAATTATCCCCGATACTTTGCATGGGTCACCACATTTGACTTAACCGGAAGGGATGATCCTGGCTGGACGGAAAATGTCATCAATCAGTTGAGAGAAGATTTTAGTAACGGGGCAGTTGGGGTCAAGGTCTGGAAAGATATAGGGATGAAAATAAAGAACAAGGACGGATCATATATTCAGATTGATGATCCCATGTTTGAACCTATATTAAGGTTTATTGCTGAAGAAGATAAAACCCTGATAGCCCACCTGGGGGAGCTCACATGGGAAGCATGTCCTATGATGTAAACGAGGTCATAAAACGCCTGGACAGGTATCCGAATTTTGCCGTTGAGATCGGCGGGAGAACCAGGTATTTAATGTGGCAGGCAAGGGGAAAGGTGAGATCATTTTTCATCGAATACCAGGACAGGATTCTGTATGGTACGGATCTTAGTGCCGGATTATTTGGTTCAGATGGAAATCACCTCTCAGATGAACAGATAAATAATATGAAACAATCCTATCTCAAAAGGCATGATTTCTTTATGCGCTACTATGCATCGGATGAAATATTTCCCTGGGCAAATAATATCCGCGGTGGAAGACCTGTTCCTGAGCCCGAATATACGGTTCAGGGATTGGCCTTGCCCAAGGAGGAATTGGAAAAAGTCTATTATCACAATGCCGTTAAATGGTTTCCGGGAATTGACAGGGAATACTAACGATGCCATGACAAGGTTGCTGATGGCTAAAAAAAAGCGCCGGCTAAATTTGCCGACGCTCTAATCCGCAGGTAAATCTAATCAGACTATCTTGAAATCACAATCCTCTCCCTCTGTAATTTATTTCCTGTATTCAGTTCAAGAATATATAGTCCATTGTCAATTTGATCAACTGTTAACCTGTGAGAATGGTAACCCTCTTCTACAACACCAAGATTATCTGATTTAATCAATCTACCGTCAAGGTCAAATATCTTTATGCTGACGCTTGACGGCTGCTCCAATGTAAACTCAACAAATCCCTGATCATTGATCGGATTTGGATAGAGCCTGAAGTCCGCTACGTTATCGATGGTAACGTTTTCGGCCGATTCGCTCTTCAATGCTGCAGATGCTATTGGCCCTACATGGTATGGCCTCATCATCTCATGGTCCTCATGTGAAAGGATATGGCAATGCCATACATACCTGCCGGGCCTGTCAAACTTGGCCTTAACTATACCAACATATCCCGGTGGAACTATGAAAGTGTCTTTCCAGCCCTTCTCATTATCAGCAGGAAGTTCAAGAGTTCCCTGCCCAATATCATCAAGATGTACACCTTCTTCACCGAATTCTTCAGGAAAAGTAATCGGTCTACGCCCAATAATTTGGAATGCAACAAGATGTAGATGTACAGGATGTGCATCAGCGGTAAAATTGTAAACTTCCCAAGTTTCAACATCGTTTAGACCAGGATTTTCTGTGATGGCATCATCCCAGATTAGTGATTCTATATATCCATCATTGTTGAGAGCCCCTAATAAGGGTTGCAACCGGCCATATTCGTCACTGCCTTCAAATAATCCGAGTTTACGAGTGGTTTCACTTTCTCCCAAATCATCCAAGGGATCCCTTAATTCATCACCAGCTGCTACATCAGCTATTGGGAGTCCTTTGGTTACTTTCAATTTTTTATTCACATTGAATTGCATAATCTTACCCGTTGTAGATGGATCTGCTTCATCAAGAGTACCACCCTCACCATTACTAAGGCTACCATCAGGATTAAATCCTTTAAAAGGCTCATCCGGACCAAAATTTAGAAATCTTATACTTTTCCCATTATAGTTACTAAAATCAACCACGATCTCTGCTCTTTCTCCAGGTGCGATGAGCAGCTCCTCTAACCCCACAGCCTTAGGAAGTAAACCATCGTCAGTTGCTACCTGAAGAAACGGAATTTCCTCACCAACCGGTTCATCATCTTCAACTTCAAATAATTTCAGGATATAAAATCTCGAATCGGACCCGTTAAGCAGGCGAAACCGGTAGGGCCTGGATTCAACATCTAAGTATGGCCATACCGTTCCATTTACAACGATGAAATCGCCGAAGAATTCAGCCAGAATAGACGGCCCCTCATCTGGGAATATATCTGGCCATTGTGTAAGGTCCACACCCTCCTCATATATGAATTCATTATAAGGTCCTTCAGAAGGGTAGGCAGGCCAGAATAACTCTCCGTTATCATCAAACATCCTGTCCTGAATAACAATCTCAATGTCATGTTTCTGTTTTGGTAACACACCTTCAACTGTAAGCTTGCGTTCGGTATTGTCTTCTAACAGATAGAAACCCGCTAAGCCGGCGTATACATTCAGCCTGGTGATGCCGAGTGCATGATCGTGATACCATAGTGTGGCAGCTTCCTGGTCATTATGGTAAACATAATTTGTTTTTACAAATGTATTTCCGGTTACTGCAGCGTTTTGAGTAAACCAAGCCTCAGGTATACCATCACTTGCTGATTCTGTATGACCGCCGTGTAAGTGAGGGACGACTGGTACATTTCCTGCGGCATACCAGTCAGCCACTTGTGGTGCTGTTAAACCATGGGGATGAGCCATATGCAGACTGGCATCTATGGGAAGAAAATGCCCGGGTAGGTTGTTAAACCAATTTACATAGACAGGTACATTTTTCTTTGCTATAAATGTTGGGCCTGGATATGTAACTGCACCCATAGGTCCATATCCCCATACGGTAGTATTTAATGGAGCTTGAGCCTCATCTACCAATCCCAACCATTGTTGAGTTTGTTCCATATACATGTCAACAGTACCCCCATTTTTTGCATTAATTTGTGCAGGAATGGGGAGGGGATTCACAAACTTTGGATGATCAGTAGATTTCTTTAATTGGGGACTAGCTGGTAATGAAATTATTACCATCAGAAGAGTTGCGAAAAAAGTCAGAACTGACTTTCTGTGATTTTGGGAAAATGGTTTCATCATAATAAAAAGTTTTAAATTAATAAAAGAAAAAAAGATATTGATATATAAATATATTATATTATTGTGTCGGTTATTTTGTCTTTTTTCATCATTTGACGAATTAACTGTATAACAGTCTGAATGTCAATATTCCTTGGATGAACGTCGAGATATTGTGAAACGAAGTTCAATATTGATCGATTGAGAGCGTTCTTTATGATGTTGTAATCCTTTGTTTTGTACCTTTTAAAACAACCTGATATATTAGTTGAATGAAAATCATTGGTAATAAAAATTGCAGTAGGAGTTCCATCCAGCCGTTCTTCATTGGGATTTCCGTTTTGTTCCTGTTTGTTTCCTGTAAACAAGCCGGTGATGATAGAGGAATTCAATCAGGCAAAGAATTGGCAGTTACAGATTATGATGGCCTCAAGAATGTCCTGTTAACTGGCTGGAATACATTCGATGTTACCAGTATCTCTACCCAGGTATTATTGCCGGAAGGTCTGGCATTAAACCTTCAGATCAATGACACCATAACCGGTGACACGCTGGGTTTAATGTTTACCGGGAACAGGGTAAAGGGTTCAGAACGGGTCTGGACGAAAGCCCATACACCTGATGGATCCTATACTGATTTCATCGTTCGCTGGCGTGATTTCGGCATGAGGGTCCGGACACATGCCCGGGGCGATGATCTTTATGTCATAGTGACTCCTGCTGATTCAACAGTTAACCCGGGAATAATCCGTTTGAAATGTTATGTATTATATGGAAGGGAAGGGGTGATATCACGGGATGGGCAAACAATTATCGCTGATCTGCCCGGGAAAAAGCTGACCATCTCACCTTCTACCCGGTTTCTGCGCATTACCGGCCGGCATATTATGGAATTCCCGATGGATGGCCAGATAGCTTATTCCACTGCATCTGACAGCCTGCAACAGATCAGGGATCTCATCGGAAAGGCTGAAAAGGAGTACATGGACAAAAAAGCTGCCTATGGAGAACTCGCAGATGTCTATGATGCCCTGCAGAATGCCCTGAACTGGCTGGTGATCTATGACAATGAAAACGACCGTCTGATCAGCCCTGTTTCGCGTCCCTGGTCATTTGGCTGGGGAAAGGGTACCCCCGGGGGATATGTATTGTTCTGCTGGGATAACTTCTTTGCCGCTTTCATGCATTCCGTGGAAAGTAAGGAGCTTGCCTTTAACGAGGCGATCCAGATGTGCAATGAAATTGATGAACTGGGGTTTGTGCCTAATTATTCGGGTTCCTTCAATGTGAAAAGCAGGGACAGGTCCCAGCCCCCGGTCGGGTCCATGATGGTCAGGGAGATATACCTCCGGCATCCCGAAAAGTGGTTCCTTGAAAAAACCTTCGACCAGTTGCTTGCCTGGAACCGGTGGTGGGATGAAAACAGGAACCTTAATGGCTATCTCTGCTGGGGCTCTGATCCGGCCGCATCTGTTTCAGGAGACAGGCGGGAAAGGGTGCAGAATGTACACAGTGCCGCTTCGAATGAATCGGGACTCGATAATTCTCCCATGTATGAGGATGTTCCCTTTGATACCATCAGCCATAAGATCCCGGTCGGAGATGTCGGGTTAATGAGTCTTTACGTGGGAGATTGCGAAGCACTTGTATACATTGCCAATGAACTTGGGAGGGATGGGGAAGCGAAGGAACTACAGGCAAGGGCGGATACCTACCGGGAGAAGATCAAAACCATGTGGGATGATGGATTCGGATTGTTCCTGAACAGGCGGCTGGATATCGATGATAACAGCAAAAGGATCTCCCCCACGAATTTCTATGCGCTGATTGCCAGGGCGGCCACGCAGGAACAGGCGGAACGGATGATTCAGGAGCACTTCTATAATCCCGATGAATTCTGGGGGGAATACATCTTGCCATCCATAGCCCGGAATGATCCATCCTACACCGGACAGGATTACTGGAGGGGAAGCATATGGGCACCCATGAATTTCCTGGTATACCTGGGTATGCGTAACTATCACCTGCCACAGGCCAGGAAAGACCTGGCCTTAAAATCGCGTAAGCTCTTACTCAACGAGTGGTATGGAAATGGCTGGATCAGGGAAAATTATCATGCTGAAAGCGGAGGTGCTCCCTCAGGGAGGAGCGAGCACTTCTATCATTGGGGCGCCCTGCTGGCCATGATCGATCTGATGGAAAATGGAAATTACTGAGTGGATTGGACTGATCTGCGGGTATACCTGACCCAGTCTGTTTTCATTCGCATGGGACCGCTTGCCGGCGGAAGTTCTTCCCATGTATATCCTTCCCGCTGAATCTCCAGCAATTTATCATCAAGCAATTGTATGAATCTACTGGCATCTGGATGAGACTCGATCAGGTTATTGTCCTGGTATATATCGCTTTCCAGATCATAAAGTTCATACTCCTGAAGTCCCATGTTTTTAATGTAGATCATATCCGGCTCTGAAAAGCGGTGGGTACGTGATACCGTATCCATATCCCTGCCCATGATCACCAGATGACCGATTCGAACTGCGATTTCAGGTGATGTCCTGTAAAAAAACCAGAACAGGGGCTTTTCGCGTTTAAAATCTTCACCCTTCAGCAGGCTGAGTATGCTTGTCCCGTCAATAACCCTGTCTTTCAGGGGATTAATTTTCAGGATATCACAAATAGTGGGCATGATATCCACAAATCCGGCAGGCTGGTTGATGATCCTTCCCTGCTTACTCAATGACGGCCAGTAAAGGATCCCTGGAACCCGGATACCTCCTTCATAGAGATAACTTTTAACGGCCCGGAGATCACCGTTTGAGACCTGTCTGTAGGACCCGTTGTCAGAGCTGAAGAAAACAAGTGTATTGTCGATGAATTGGTTGATCTCAAGGTACTGGAATATTCTTCCGGCAGCAGCGTCAAGGTTCTCGATATTGGCCAGGTATTCCGCATCGAATGGGGGATATTCTTTATACTTTGCCACCAGTTCAGGAGGAGAGGCTATCCTGGCATGGGGTTCATGAAAGGCCACATACATGAAAAAGTTACCAGTAGTATCGTACAGAGCTGTCAGCCATGAAATCGCTTCATCCGCGACAATCTGGCATGAGTAACCTTCCTGCGTGCCGGCATGTTCACCGTTCCTTATAAAGTTGACAGGATTTAAATGAGATGGACTTGCGTTATTTTCAGTACCGAAAGAATATCCGAATCCCTGTCCGGATGGCTGGGGATGTTGCAGCATGGAATCATAAGGCAAAGAGCCCAGGTGCCATTTGCCGAAATGTGCGGTCTGGTATCCCATATCCGACAAGACTTCCGGAATGGTTAACTCCTCATCCCTCAAGTGCATGGGGTGGTCTGGAGGCCTGTAATTGTAGATGCCTGTCCGAAAAGGTGCACGTCCTGTAAGCAATCCAGCACGTGATGGAGAACAGTTCGGAGCAGCGGCATAAAAATCCGTAAATAATATCCCGCTTCCGGCAAGGCGGTCGAGGTTTGGCGTATTCGAAGCACCACCGTAACATCCCAGGTCTGCATATCCCATATCATCGGCAAGCAGTATGAGGATGTTCGGTTTCTCCTTCATTGCAGTCTGGCCGTTCTGTTGCTTACATCCAAATGCCAGCACGATAAACAGAAAACCCAGCATCAATGGCCGGTGTTGGTTCATGTTGTCCATTTTTACACTATTGTAAATATACAATATATAGACAGTTTACTCGGTTCTCAGTGCAGGCTGCACCTGCACTGGGGTAGTTGAAAAGCTAAATGTTTCAGATCATGAGAATCCGATTTATATCAGTGTGCGTAAAAAATCATAAATTGTTTCATCTCTGATGATCATTGTATATGTTATCATCAATGACAGAATTGATCCCCATAAAAGTTGAATGCCATTCAGGTTATAAGGCAGATGAATATCCGATATGCTTCTACTGGGATAATGACAGATTTGAGGTACAGGAGATCCTGGACCGATGGTACCAGGGAGATCATGATCCACAATGGCCCATCTCGGACTATTTTAAGGTGAGTACTGTCCGTGGCGGGACGTACATCATTAAACATGACCTGGAAAATGATAAGTGGTTTCTATGTCGATAGAACTATTGTTCCGGCACCTTCACTATTGACTCTTCCTTCCTTGCAATCAGGCAAGATTTGAATAAAACCCATCCGGTTTTAATTCCTTGAATCCATCCACAGCATTCAGATGTTTTCTTAAATCAACGCATAAATGGCATTTCGAATAATAACCATCCCCATTGACCATATAACCCCGGTCAACAGTGAATTGAAGTAATCCCAGCATGTCATCCTGGATCAAATACGCCAGTACGGGATATTCTTCCAGGTCAATGCCGTTTTTCAACAGATCATTCAATTCCCTGCAGTCTCCCAGGGTTATTCCCCCGCAGAAACCGGGGATGAAATTACCGTAATTGTCAAAATGATTGTGCCAGTCCCTCAGGAAAGGGGGACTGCAAGGCATATGTACCAGGCTGCCGGCAGGATACCTTGGATATAAATCAGCCAGTTCCTCGGTCAGGCGATAGGGAGCCCTTCCCATTATGAAGAATTCGGTGTTCCTGGCGAAATCCGTCCTGTTTTCCAGCTGGAGATATTTATCAAACGATACTTTATCCTGTATGCCCAGTGCCTTGAAACGCCTGTAATACTCAACCTGGTAAACGATTGCATTGTATCCGAATAGCTCGGTGCCGATCCTTACGGCCCTTTCGGTTCTTTCAAATGGCACATATTCCAGATAAAACGGATTCACCGAAATCATGATTCCCTTCAGGCCTTTCCCTCGTAATGTTAACAGCTTCTCCCTTGTGGTTTCATCGTTCGTGCACCAGAAACAATTGGTTTCAACAAAAACCGAAGGAATATCAAAACCGGATGCTATTTCAAGGGCATTGCATAACAATTCAAAATTCAGGAAAGGCTCTCCCCCGGTGAAATGCAATCCATGGCTTAAACCTATATTATCGGGACCATATGGACTCGGAAGGATCTTTCCTGCCAGCTGGCTTAGTATATTTACCAGGTCTTCTTCTGAGATCCAGTCTGCCTTCCACTTGGCACTGCATGCATACATGCAATGGCGGCATGCAGCCGTACATTTATAGGATAATAATAATCCACCCGACGCTGGTAAAGGGATTTTGATATTCATATCATGCTGGACCCTGAATGAAAAATAAATTTAATGCAATAATTTCAGATTCTCAGATTGTAGAACTCGTCAGTTGATCTGAAATAGTTTGGTCTTTTGCCTTGTTCTGTTGACAAGGGGATTTTCAGATCGTAATTTTGCAGGACTTTAACCTAAAACTCCATAATCATGGCAACAAAATTAGATGTCAACTATCTGTGTCCGGACTGCAGGTCTTACCTGCGGGTCTGGAACAATATTATCTTCAGTGTAAAATCCTGCACCGAGGATAAGAAGGGATTGTTACTGTTGAATCCCGACCTGGGCAACTATGAGTTTATCAGTCATTACACACTGGATTTCGAAGAAATGGAATGCCTCGATTTCTTCTGTCCGGTTTGTGGATCCAACCTGACGGCCGCTGATGTAAACACCAACCTGGCCAGGATCATAATGATTGATGAAAATCAAAAACAGTATGATCTGTACTTTTCCAGACTACGGGGGGAGCACTCCACTTTTAAAGTAAGCGAGGATGACATTGTTGAAAAGTATGGAAAGGACAGCTCAAGTTATGTAGATTATTTCATGTCGAAACTCAAAAAGGGAAAAGACGAAAAATGATTGTTGGGTTTCTCCCATGATTGATTTCAAAGAATTAACCAGGGCCTACACGGAAGACAGGTTCTATTCTCTGCAACTCGAGGTCGGGGATATTTGCCACCAGGGGTGTATTTATTGTTATATGAATGCACTGCCACAAAGTATAAATTCCCTGACGGATGAGACCATATACGGCATTTTGCATGATGCCATACGTTTGAAGATTACCGCCATTGAATGGCTAGGGGGAGAGCCACTCCTCCGGGAGTCCATTTTCCGGTTTTTGGCGCTGGCCAGGGATCTCGGACTGAAAAATAATATGTGGACGGGCGGGCTTCCTCTGCAGGACAGATCTGTAATGAAACAAACCTCCGAGCTTTGCCGGAATGGACTGGTATCTTTCCATCTGTCAACGATCAATCCGGGTGTTTATAAAATCCTCCATCCCGATAGGCCGGCGGAAGACATCGATGCAATTATTAATGGGATAAAGACTTTGTTAGATACTGGTTATTCGCATAATCATGTGATTAATTCGGTAACCTTTACAGGGTTACAGTCCGCGGAGGATATGATTGAGACGATGGAATATTTTGACAGGGAATTCAGTATTAAAACATCCCTTAATGTATACCATACCTATCTGCGACCCGGAAGCAGCAGGGAAGATCTCCAGAGATTTATCCCACCGCTTGATGATGTTGCCCTGGTATACAGGAACTATACGAGTTTCATGGATGCCAAAAACCTCCCGTTGAACTGTGTCAACAAACAATACTGTTCAGCCACACTGGCCGTTCTTAACGATGGAACAGTCTCTCCCTGTGCAACCATACGGGATGGATGTCCTGAAAATGTCAATGAATACGACTTTTATGATACTGTACAGAAGAACAGGGATTATCTTTGTTTGAAAAAGCTTAAGGACCCGTTGAATCTGCCCCCGGATTGCCGGCAATGTGGTTTGAATCATTCATGCTGGGGGTGCCGTTCGCGTGCCTATGCAGCCGGCGAGGGACTTTTCGGCAAAGATCCAAGATGCTTCCGCAGAACTTAAAAACATAAAGAGCATGAATCTAGTTGTTCGGGTAAAAGAGATAAAAGGTCACTGCCCGGTTTATAAGGTAAATGACAGTTTCAGACTCATCGGGGGTTATAAACTGGTCTCAGAAAAACCACTGTGCATGCATTCGCTTGCTGCACTGCTTCCTCATTACAATGCCCTGACAGTTTCACCTCCCGGGAAATGGGGATTGGCAGGAAAGGAAAATCCGGACAAAGCCTATGTCCAGTGCCTGGATGCGCATCCATATACGGATGGTGGAACGGCCATATTCGAGATCAGCAGGGAGGAATGGTAGGTAGGACTTACCTGCAAATTTCCAATTCACCTTTTACCCTGGCGAGAAAGATACCCGGGTAGAATTTCCCCATTCATATTAATTTCTCAATTTTCATAATGGCACTGATCTTTAAATGGCATATTTTTAATATTATTTCGATCATTTTCAATAACAACTAATCCTAAATTTTATTACCATGTTAAAAGAATTCAAAAGTTTCATCAGCAGGGGCAATGTCATGGAAATGGCAGTTGGCCTTATCATGGCGCTCTACTTTGGAGCCATCGTAAAATCCCTCGTAGATCATATTATTATGCCTCCCATCGGAATGTTGCTTGGGAATGTCGATTTTTCAAACCTGAAAATCGTCCTCCAGCCAGCTACCATGGCGGGTGAGACCACCGTACCTGAAGTAGCTATAAGCTACGGCATGTTCTTGAATACGATAATCACTTTCATCATTGTTGCATTTTGTATTTTCCTCGTAGTGAAAGGCTACAATAAAATGAAGGAAAACCTGGAAAGGAAAGAGAAAGAAGCTCCCGCTGCACCCCCGGCTCCTACAAAAGAAGAAGTTCTTTTAACAGAAATCAGGGACCTCCTGAAAAAATAGATACCTTACTTTATAACAGTATGGATTTGAGATAAATTTTGTATTTTTCTCTAAACTAAGGGGAGCTCCGGCCATTCAGGTTGAAGTTCATCCTGCGCAGGCAGGCTGGTATACACCCTGCCTGTTTTGTTTTTATATCGCAAAATCAGGTTTGGCAGTAAATACTTTGAACAAGCAGGAAATCATTGATTGGTTACTGGAGGGTGATGTTTCCATTCAGTACCAGGTCCACCGGGATCTGCTGTCTGTTGTACGCAATGATCTGAGAAACAGGATTGCCCTGGAGGGATGGGGTGCCCGGTTCCTGTC
Organism: Bacteroides sp. SM23_62; assembly: GCA_001303955.1. Lineage (GTDB taxonomy): Bacteria > Bacteroidota > Bacteroidia > Bacteroidales > SM23-62 > SM23-62. The sequence continues at coordinate 24,652 of LJUP01000033.1, forward strand.
CAAACGCAGGCCTGATGGACACTGGGGCATCAAATTCTACCGTCCGAAATGGACCTCCTCCCACTACACCCTGCTCGATTTATGAAATCTCTGCATTGCGCCTGATCATCCGGAAATAAAGGAATCCCTCGATATGATAGCAAGCACTGAAAAGGGAAAAGACGGCGGGATCAATCCCATAGGAACGGTTCAGGTGAGCGACGTATGCATCAATGGGATGTTCCTGAATTATGCCTCCTATTTCAGGACAAATGCGGAGAAACTTGAATCGGTCGTTGATTTTATCCTGTCCCAGTCTATGCCTGATGGTGGTTTCAACTGCAGATCAAACCGGTCCGGTGCCCTCCACAGTTCTCTCCACACAACCCTGTCTGTCCTGGAAGGAATCACCGAATATGAACGGAATGGATATCGTTACAGATTGGACGAATTAAGACAGGCTGGTCAATCTTCCCTGGAATTCATCCTCATACATCAATTATTTATCTCAGACAGAACGGGCGAGATCATCAACCATGACTTTCTGAGATTCCCTTTCCCTTGCCGCTGGAGATATGATATACTGAGGGCACTGGATTATCTCCAGTATGCTGGGAGAGAATGGGATGAACGAATGAATCCTGCCATCCGGGTTTTGTTGAAAAAAAGAAATAAAGACCTGACCTGGAACGTACAGGCGAAACAGCCCGGGCAGGTCCATTTTGACATGGAAACAGCCGGGAAACCTGGCAGGTGGAATACATTAAGGGCGCTGCGGGTATTAAAACACTTTAAAATTGAATAAAAACCATGAAAAAAGTAAATCTATCATGTCTGTTATTGGTAATGGTTACCATGGCAGGCTGGACTCAGGACACTGAAACACAGTATGTTTTTAAAACCACCAATCTTACCCGTTACCGGTTTCCTACCCATATCAATGACCTGGTGATGGACCGGTCCGAAGCAAGGTTTTCAGAACTTTTCATCGTGGTCATTGAACCCGGTAAGGGACCGCCTCTGCACCGCCATAACGATACAGAACAGATTTTTTATCTG
>LJUP01000266.1 GCA_001303955.1 Bacteroides sp. SM23_62
ATTACCACCTCCAATGCCGATCTCTGCTCTTTCTCATGGATATCGATCGGGATCCCCCGTCCATTGTCAGTAACGGTTATGGTATTGTTCTCGTTTATGACCACATTTATCTGATCACAATATCCTGCCAGCGCCTCATCTATGGAATTATCGATCACTTCGTACACCAGGTGATGAAGCCCTTTTGTACTGATATCCCCAATATACATGGCAGGCCTTTTCCTGACTGCCTCCAATCCTTCCAGCACCTGTATGCTCTCTGCAGAATACTCCGCATTTCCGTTCTCAAGATTCATTGCTGAATTTTTATCTAACTGATCTTTCTCACTCATAGTCTATCATTTATTCATCAAATACTCCCCGGGCACAAAACAGGCCGTGTCTTAACTTAAAATGACCGGAAAAACAGGGTGATTTTTTGTGTTTAATCTGCTGTCTTCTCAGAGGTCTCTCAGGGTTGGGTCAGATTTGTGCTAAGGTTTGCAAAATCTTTAATTTAAATATCTGTATTTCAGCGTCTTGCTAAACAAGATCAAATTATCCTTTTTACACCGCGAATATACGAAAAAAATACCAATTTTGTTGCTTAAAAACCCCTAAAAATCAGGCCGTTTATCAACATAAAATTAACACGGAATCAGGTACTCAGAGAGCGTAGGTAAATCCAGCCATGACATTGAATCCTATGGCCGGGTACTGGTTCCAGAAATAATTCCTGGCCCCAAGGATATTGTTCAGGCGCAGAAAGCCCGAGAGCAGCTTGGTATAGCGGTATTCTACGCCCATGTTCAGGTCCACAAATCCTTTCAGCGTGATCATTTCGTTATCCAGGGCAGTGGCAGGGGCAAATCGTTGTCCCATGTAGTTCAGGCTGGCATCCAACAGGATCTTGTTCCTCAGGTTATACTCTGTGGCAAATGAAGCTGTTATTTCCGGTTTATGCCAGGGTTTTTCAAGGTTATCCAGGTCATACTGGTCATATCTTCCCAGGAGCAGGAAACTCAGCCTGTCTGATTGTTGGATCAGCAATTCCCCGCGGATCCTGGTCAGTCTCAGGTCATCGTAGGTAACCGTAAAGGTATTGCCAAGAACACTTGTGGTATCATTGATAAAGAAAGGCATCTTGCTGATCATGGAATAGCTGGCGCTGATATCGTAGGACACAGCCCGGCTGAGGCTGCCTTTCAAGCCCACATAGGCCCTGAGATTATGGCTGGTATTTGCCACTTTAAGTCCCGGTGTAATATACCTATTCTCCTCTACCACCGGGCGGTGGTTATTAACCTGTAGTTTGCCGCCTGCACCCAGGTAAGGGACCAGGATACCCCTGACCACACCTATCTGCAGGTAGGCATCCGGGTAGAAATGCGGGGCTACATCATCGCCCCGTATGTCAGCCAGCACCTCCACCCCCACCCTGTAACTGAAATCTGCTGTGGCCTTTCCTATCCATGGTTTGGCCGACACAACCGTATTGTTAATGGAATCAATGCTCAGACTGGGCCGGTAATATTTCCCTGACAGTCCGAGCCCGAGGGTATTGCCCGACCTGAAACGCTTGTTCACATTTGCATTCAGAAGGAATGCATGTTCATTGTTTTTAAACCGGTCGCCGGTATAGTTATAATCCAGGGACCAGGTATAGTTCACATGCGCTGAATCCTTGTGTATGGATCCCATTTTGAGCCGTCCATCCAGCTTCAGGTAACGCTGTTTGACATCATCCTCGTTCAGGCTTGTATCAAGGGATGCATGGTACCCGTAAAAATTGGCGCCATCCCAGGCTCCTTTCAGGTCTCCCGCCAGGTAAGCTTTATTAAATATCTTCTTGCCGTATAAATTCCCGGAATTCTCAAAATAGCCGGGAGAAACCTTCTGATCATTGTCCAGTTTGATCTTTCCATTGATGGAATAATGCCTGAGGGACAGTCCCCACTGGCTCTTTTTTGACCTCAGGGAATTGACCCTGAGTTCTCCCAGGGGGATCAGGTAATTGCCAATCCCGATTTTCAGGTAGCTTTTGTACAGTTTTTTCAGGGGTACGCCGACCAGTTTAGCGGGACTGATAGGGCGTACATGGAATGCCGTCTCGAATTTCTTTGGCTCAATGATATAGTTAAAATCAGGACGGATGCTGATGGAATCGCTTACACTGGGAAGGACATTGATCTTGAATGCATCGGAGAGACTGGGTTCATATGGTTTGACCACCACAATCTCCTTGTCTATTTCATCCTGGGCCAGCATCAGGGGTGTCATCCCAGGAAGCAAAAAGGCCGTAATGAAGGTGATTGTATGCTTTATGATTGTCCGGTTCATATCAATTGTTTTGCTGTTCATCCCCGGGTGTCCCTTCCTCCATCTCGATCTCTATGACTTCCTGTGCATCCTGTCCCTGTTGTGCATCCTGCCGCTTCTGAATATCTGCCTTCTTCCTGCGGGCCTGGTCCAGTATCCCATCATCTGTTTGCTCGTAATAATCGATGATGCTTTCCAGTGTCTGGATGGCCTGGAATTCATCTTCCTTGATCAGGTATATATCCGACAGGAGAATGAAGGATTTTGCCATCCAGTACTGGTGCGGGGTGTTTTTATCAATAAAATCAAAGACCTCATCTTCTGCCTGCTGGTATTCCTTCCTGATATACAGGATCTCGGCCACCCGGTATTTGGATTCCGCCCCTTCAATACTGCTTACCTCCCGGGCAACGATCCGGAACTCATCCAGGGCCAGTGCAAATCGGTCCTGCTCCAGAAAAGACTTACCGATCTTGAAATGTGCCTCCCGTACCAGCTCATCCGAAAGTTTCTCCTCGCGAAGGACCACCCTTGCCGCATCAATGGTATTACCGAACTCGTTAAGCAGGTAGTAGCAGCGCATCTTGCCGATCCGTGCCTCCGTTATATTGCTCTTTACTTCAGCAATATCCTCCAGCATCAGGAAATTTTCAAGCGCCGCACGATAGTTCCGGTAATCGAAATTGATCCTTGATGCGGTCAGCAATGCGGGTTCGGTGAAGACATTACGGGGACTTCCGGCAATGAAATTCAGGGAGTTCAGGGCATCCTGGTGGTCCCCGGCCTTGAGCTGGCATTCTGCCTTGTAGAAATGGGCGTTGACCAGGTAAGCCCCTGATTCGAAATCATCGATATAGTCACTGAAACTGCTGATGGCGCCTTCGCAATCACCACTCATATAGATATTCTCAGCTGCCATATATGACAGGGAATCCTGTTCGTTGCGGGAGATATTTATATCCCTGCCAAGGGATTCCACATAGGCAAAGTATTCATTCACCTGGTTATTCTCAATATAGACATTCTTGATCCCCAGCAGGGCATTGTTCGCTTCGGGGGTTCCGGGAAAATCTGTCACCACCCGCTTGTAATATTCCAGTGACCTGGCTGAATTGTTTTTATTGTAGTATATCAGTCCAAGCTGGACCAGGGATTTAGGCGCGTAGGAACTGTTCGGATGTTCCTGAAGGATCCTTGTATAATAAGGGACGGCATTATCTGCCTGGGACATGATGAAATAACTTCTGCCCGTTTCGTACAAGGCGTCCGCAGTGTAATTTGAACCTTTATGCTGGTCAAGGATCTCTCCCAGTATCCCGATTTTCTCGGTATGTCTGTTCAGGACGCCGGCTGAAAGCCCTTTCTGGTAAAGGGCGTAATCGACGTCTGTCGTCCCGATCCGGATGGCCTTGTCATAATGCTCTATGGCCTGTTGATAACGTACATCAATAAAATACATATCACCGATCCTGTTGTAGGTATCCCCCAGGATCTGCCTGTTCTGTCCACTGTTCAAAGATTCAAAGCGCTTGAACCAGTTCAGGGCCTCCCGGTAATTTTTCCTTTTGAATTCAGTATAGCCGATATTATAGTGGCAGATGGCATATTCATCCAGCTCCACGGCTCCGTCTGTCTGCAGGAAATTCTGATAATAATTGAGCGCCTCGTCAAAATCCTTCAGCCGGTAGTAGGATTCGCCTTTCCAGTAGTAACAGAGTGCTTTCAGGGAACGGTCATACTGCCCGTACGCAAGGGAAGCATCAAATTTATTGATGGCATCCATGAAGGAAAGATCCTTGAAAAGTTCCAGTCCCCTGAAAAAAGCCACCCGCTGGTAAGATCTTTCGATTTCCGGGGTTCTCCGCTTGACCTTTTCCAGCGCAGCCAGGGCGGCCTTGTAGTTTTTGGTACTCATAAAGGCGAGCACAAGGTAATTATAAGCCTCATCAGTTCGGTCTGACGCAGGATACAGAGAGATATACCGGGTCAGGCCCCTGATGGCTTCATTGAACGGGGACATGGAAAGTTCATAGGTCAGTACGGCATAATTGAACAGGGCATCTTCCTGTATATCCTTGTCGTATTCCATCCGGGAGGCAGCATCAAATGCCAGCCGGGCCTGCTGTTTATCACCAAGCTTTACGTAGCAGTCCCCCAAATGATACATCGCACTCTGGCTGAGGTCATCTTTTCGGACCGGTATGCTCTTGAAGGTTTCCATGGCCTTCTGGTAATCCCCGATCATATAATAGGCATAGCCCATCTGGTATTTGTCTTCAGGCTGGGTAAGGTTGACCCTTTCATGATATTGTTGAAGATAGTATACCGCCTCTTCGAATTTATCCTTATTGAAATATGCCTCTCCGATGATCCTGGCCATTTCAGCATATCTCTTTTCGGTAACTGAATCCAGCAGCACCGGGGCATAGCCGATGATCTCATCCCACTTTTTCTGGAGGTAATAGATCTGGGTCACGTAGTATGGGACGATGGGGGCAAAAGTTTCATCATTCCTCAGCCTCAGGAAATGGTTCAGGGCGGTCTGGTAATTTTTTTGCTCGTAATGAATATGTGCGTAATAATAGGTGGCAGGTCCCTCGTATTTATCACCCGATTCCAGTATTTCATAAAAGGCCACCCTGGCCTCCTCGTATGCCTTCCTTCGGAAGTAGCTGTAGCCCAGCTTGAAATAGTACTCGGCACGATCTTCTGATGAGAGTTCCAGCGGGTTAACGGCTTTTAACCATTTGACGGCATTGCTGTATTGTTTGTCCCGGTAGGCCACCTTTCCCATGTCAAATCTGGCCTCGTTGATATTGGGTGCATCCGGATTGTTTTTCACAAAATCATACAACATGTACTGTGCATCATTATTATAAAGCTCAACAGCACATTTAGCCCTCAGGTATTCAGCCCGCTGCCGGAGGATGGCAGATGTTTCATCCCGTTTTTCCAGGATCTCCTCAAACTTTGACTGTGCCGCTGCGTACTTCTCCTTCTCGAACAGATCCCAGGCCTCAAAAAATGTAATATCAGGATGTTCCTGAACAAGTGGTTTCTGGGCTTTGGCCGGGGTGGTGGAAAGGGTGGATGCAAATATCAGCGCAGGTGCAATTATCCGGATATATTTCATATATATCTGCATACAGTTCGTTCTTCTTTCTAACGGATTTAAAAGTACTTTATTTTACCATTGTGATACCGGGATGCAGTATGGAACAACTAACATATTTATTAACAATAGCCTGGGTTTGATATATTTATTTTACTTTTGCCAGCATGTCACCGGATATCATAATTCTACTGGAAAATGCCTCCATTTTCATACTGGACCACCTGGTGCTTTCAGAAGTAAATTTCCAGGTCAACAAAGGTGAATTTGTTTATCTCATTGGCAAGGTGGGAAGTGGGAAAACAAGCGTTATCAAAACCCTGAATGCTGAATACCCATTGGTGGAAGGAGAAGGCTATGTTTCAGATTTTGAGCTACATGACCTGAAAACCAGCCAGGTCCCTTACCTGCGCCGGAAACTGGGGATCGTTTTTCATGATTTCCAGCTTCTGACAGACCGTACGGTAGCAGATAACCTGACCTTCGTACTGAAGGCCACCGGATGGAAAAACAGGGACGAGATTGCGCAAAGGATCTCACAGGTGCTGGAGCGGGTGGGACTTGCCCACAAAGGTTATAAAATGCCAAACCAGTTATCAGGCGGGGAACAGCAACGTGTCGTAATCGCCCGGGCCCTGCTGAATGATCCCGAGATCATACTGGCGGACGAACCTACCGGGAACCTCGATCCGGAAACCTCGGATGACATCATGAACATACTTATGGATATCAGGACCAGCGGCCGTACCGTGATCATGGCCACCCATAACTACAATATGCTTAACAAGTACCGGGCACGTACGCTGAAATGCGATGACGGAAGGCTCACCGAACTGGAGCAGCGGGAAATAGATCTCGAGGCACTGGAAGAATAGTCTGTCTCTGTCAGGACATTCAGGTAAAGACCACATCCCCGTCCCCATCCTGGAAGAATATTTTGTTCCCGTCGGGCAGTTGTCTGAGCAATTCGTGTGTGGAGAAGACCTTCTGATACATCCGGCGCCTTCCCAGCAATGGTGTCCTGGAATTCTCCAGCAGGCCCATCATTTCGGGATTATAGGTGGTGAGGTAGGATATCTTTTCAGCGCAAAGGTAGTGGTCCAGGATGTGAACCACGGCGGGGAATGCCTCCTGCTGGAGACATACATAGGGCAGGGTCATTTTCTCACCTACCACTGCCAGCATCAGGAATCCGATGAGTTTTCCTCCATTATCCCAGACTTTCAGGCAGGTGTTCTTTAATCGTGGAACGATCCAGGTAAAGAAGTATCTTTCATCCTGTCTTTCCCCTTCCTGCAACCAGGGATAAGACGTTATCCAGTCAAATACCTCCAGATCCCGCACTCCGAATCCAAGCCGGTTATGCCTTTCCATCAGGTCATGGGATGCCGGATCTACCGACCGGACCGGTTCGATATGAAGGAAATCGGGTTTGACTTTTTTCTGCACGGTACTGATCCTCAAATCCTGCCAGGCATTGATGATCCCGTCAGCCAGACGGAACATGGGCCGGAGGGTACGGTAGAATGTATTCCGGTGTCCCAGGAGTTTTGCCGAAACGGCCCTTTGATAGTATCTGACTCCCTCTCTTTGCCGGTACAATGCAAACCTTCCGGTTTTATCATATACGGCCTTGGATTCCGGGGCATAATTGGTGTACATCAGCTGGTGCCCCCAATCCTTGAATGCCTCATCAAAAAGGCGGCTTGCCAGTCCCTGCCTCCGCCTTTCAGGGTCAACCCAGTTCCCGCTCAGCCAGCCGAACCGGACGCCGGCATGATGGTCCGGCAGGATACACCGGTAAGCAGCCAGGTCTTCACCATCAAAAAGAAGGTACATGAGTATATCCTCCGGTTCCATCCTGGGGTTGTTCTGCCATGAAAAAGCACGTTGCGGGCTGACCGGAATGACCGGCATAGTCCTGTACTGCTCCGATTCAATGAATTCTTTCAGCCGGCTGGCATTGTATTTTTCTATCCTCATTCCCTGGTTATTTCGTTCCGGCCCAGCAGGCCCTTTAGCAGATAGTAGGTATATTCACCCTTCACCATGAGGGAGGCCGGGAACCTGTTCATTTCCATCGGTACCCGTTGAAAATGAAAGTCCACCGGGTCGAATTTCAACCCGGCTGTTCCAAACGAGGCATCCAGCGTGGGCATTCCTTCCTCTGATAATGCAGCAAAAAAGGACGCTGATACCCCATCATCCGTAAAGGGAAAGGAAAACAGTCCATAGGGAAGCCCGAATTCTTCCTGGACCAGGGAAAGGCTTTCCCGGTACTGGGTAATCTGTTCATCCCTGGTAAGGTCAGTGAAAAGCGGATGATCCTTGCTGTGGGCACCGATATAAAATCCCGTATCGGCCAGCTCATTTATCTGCGTGGAGGTCAGGTAGGGTTTCTTAACTTTCAGGAAGGCAGTGAAATCAAGGTCCACCAGTTTTGCCATCTCATCAAGTTCAGCACGCCGCCGGTAGTTCACCCCAAGTACGAGGTTGCGAACGGTTATTCTGTGGGCCCGGGCCAAATGGTACCTTCTCTGAAAAAGTGCCAGGACAGACGGCGGATAGTTAATATGCTGCAACCTGTCCAGGATGAGACTGGCCTTATACCGGAAGAAAAGGTTCCGGTTATCCATGAAGTCCGTATTGATAAAAAAGGCT
>LJUP01000034.1 GCA_001303955.1 Bacteroides sp. SM23_62
CCCTTCTGTCCCGTCATTTTTCCCCAAGGTGAAATTCATATCTAGAAGAATGACATCGAACTTCTGTTCATTCAGCAAACCAGGGATCTTTCCGGGATCGGTCTCCACCTGTACGATGGTGAATAGTTGCTTGAGAAACATCTGCGAAGCGGTCAGGATGCCGGGATCATCATCTACGATCAGGATGGATGCAGGCGTTTTTACCATCAGTTAAAATAAGAAGGAAGAAACCAAGATTAAATGTACTATTTTCAAATATAATTTGTACTAGAAACGAACAGTTTTATGCTGTCTCAGAAATGAATCTGATTAAAAAACAAAACAAATCTGCATGTAAAATGCTGATTACAGGTATTTTGGGATTAGTGGCATTCAAATTGCCATACTTCCCTGGAAAAAAATGATATTTGTCCCATGCTGCTGAATTACTTCAAGACGGAATGGCAGATCATCCGGGTCAAAAAATTTTATTATCTGATCAATATCATCGGACTCGGGATCGGGATTGCCAGTGCCATCCTGATCATACTCTGGGTAGTCGATGAACTCAGTTTTGAAAAGATGCATGAAAAGGCTGACCAGGTGATGCTGCTCTACAAGAAATACAAAATGGGTGAAGCATATAAGTTCAATTCGTCCCTGCCATATCCCCTGGCCCCTTCTCTCATGGAAAAAGTCCCGGAGATCACCGATGCCGTTCGTGTTGTCAGGCATGAAGCCGTGATCAGTAACGGGACGGATTATTTTAATGAAAGGAATTTATGCGCCACGGATAATGCTTATTTCGACATTTTCAGTTTTAGGTTCATTTACGGTGATCCTACAACAGCCCTTACTGAACCCTATTCACTGGTTTTGACCCGTGATCAGGCCGAAAAGTATTTCGGCAAGGGCAATCCTTTGGGAAAAACCCTGGAGTTCGATCATAAAGATAGCTATACGGTTACCGGAGTCATTGAAAATATTGAAGGCAATACCGACCTGGATTACGATATGATGGTCCCGGCACAGACCATCCACGGGAAAACCGATGCAGCAAATAGCTGGTATGATCATTTCATCAATACATATATATATATGAGTAATCCGGTGATCCCGGACACCCTGAACAGCAGGCTTACCTCCCATATCAGACAGTACATGAGCTCGGAAAGCACCATCGAGCTTGTTGCACAACCCATCCGGGACATTCACCTGCATGCCCTGGATGAACAGCATTCAAGGGCCCAGTATATATATATTTTTTCCATCATCGGATTCCTGATCATTCTTATCGCCAGCATCAATTTCACCAACGTGTCAACCGCACTTTCGGCAAAACGTTCCCGGGAAATCGGAATCAAGAAGGTGAATGGTGCCGGAAGGCAAGAGCTCTTTATCCAGTTCATGGGGGAAGCATTTCACCAGGTCCTGGCAGCCTTTCTCCTGGCCATGATGCTAGTGGAACTATTCCGGCCATGGTTCAACCAGATGACCGGGAAATCCATCAACATCCCTTATCTGGATCCCGTTTTTATCCTTTCCATGCTGGGATTGATCGTACTTACCACATTACTGGCGGGCAGTTACCCGGCCATACTTATCTCCTCGTTCAGTCCTGTCAGTGCCTTCCAGGGAAAAATCACCTCGGGCAAAGGGCAGGCGATTTTCCGGACAGGATTGCTGGTTTTCCAATTCATCATTTCCATCGGGCTGATCATCACAACCCTTACCATCTACAGCCAGATCCACTATATACAACAGAAAAACCTGGGATATGACAAGGAAAACCTCCTGTATGTCTACCTGCATGAAGACCTGAACGATAAATTTGAATTGTTCCGGGGGGAGTTGTTGACACATCCCATGATCTCAGGTGTGACTCGCGCCTCTTCCCTGCCCTCTTCTGCATGGAGCATGGTAAGGGGACTGGAATGGGAAGGGAAGGATAATGATGAAATTGTATCCTTCGCATTTATCTCGGTTGACCCCGATTTCGTGCAGACCGCAAGGATGGAGATCATCGAAGGCAGGAATTTCTCAAGGGATTATGCTACGGATACGGCCCGGTTTATCATCAACGAGGAGGCCAAAAAATTACTCGGTTTTCAGGAACCGGTGGGCAATTATTTCCTGTCAGACTCTGACAGAAATGAAATCATCGGCGTGGTTAAGGATTTTCATTCCCTGCCACTGACCTACAAGATCGAACCGCTGATCCTGAATATATGGCCTGAATTCTATACCCTTGCCCTGATACGGATAGGGCCGGGGAATCTGCAGGAGGCGGTGGATCATATTGAAAAGGTTTGGAACAAGGTGATACCCGGATTCCCCTTTGAATATAATTTCGTGGATGAGAACATAGACCGCCAGTACAGGAGTGAGACGAGGATTGGCATGCTTTCACTGGCATTCACCATCCTGGCCATCCTGATCACCTGCATCGGCCTTTTTGCCATTGCCACCTACACGGCACAGCAAAAAACAAAGGAAATAGGGGTCAGGAAGTCGCATGGTGCATCGTCCAGTTCGATCATTTACCGGTTCGTAGCGATTTACATGAAATGGGTATTGCTCGCCAACCTGATCGCCTGGCCCATCGCCTGGATACTGATGAAGAAATGGCTGGAAAACTTTGCCTACCAGGTATCCATAAGCATGTGGATCTTTGTGATGGCAGCCATAGGATCCGTCATCATCTCTGTGCTGACCATTTCCTGGCATGCCTGGAATGTATCCAACACGAATCCCGTAAATTCACTGAGGTATGAGTAGTCGCTTATCTTATTGAGACATTTAACTTCTTTCCTAGTCCTAACTCCACTAATTTATGATAGGTTGTAATCTGGATATCACTTTTACCTCTCTCAATCCTGGAGATGTAACTTTTCTTTGTGCCTGTCTTTTGAGCTAATTGCTCCTGGGTAATGTTTGCTTCTCTTCTTGCTTCCCTGAGCATCACCCCCAACCTGAAGGCCAAAGAATTTGCATCAAATTTATCTCGTTTAGCTGTCCCCTTTTCCCCGTACTTTTCTCTTAGTAAATCTTCAAAATCAGTTAAACTTTTCATTTTCTATTCGATTCATATTTATCGGCCAGATATTCTCTTTTCACCCTTTCAGCCTGTTTAATTTCGTATCTGGGTGTTTTTCGCGCCTTTTTTAAAAACCAATTTGTCAATACAATTAAATCAGCTTTATCTAAAAAGCACAGAATTCGAATATCCTTAAATGCCGTCCTCACTTTAATTTCATAAATCCCGTCTGATCCATCCAAATATTTAAAGAACTTTTTGGGTATTTTCTGCTCGAATCGTATTAATCCAATACATATTCAATCTTTTCCTTGACCTTTTAATCCTGTGATTTGTAAAATATGATAAACATTGTCTCCGTATACAACGATCCTTCTTGCTGTCATCCAAAGTTAACTAATTAGTTTACCATCTCCAAATATTGGTGCCTATCAAATAATTTCCATTTGATGATTTCATTTGAAAGAAATCATACCGTTTCTAAAAAATAGAGGAGTCCACTTCTGTCTATTCACAGAGCCTGGGACCTAATTGAAATATGTTCCAGTAGTGGATGGGGCAAGGATACCCACTTCCCCCGAAGATTTTGGTGATAGGGTTTACCAAAGTAGCTTATTCGTTCACAGCCTTATGAACCGCAGTAGCAATGCTGATATCCTGGACCGCCACTCCCGTCAGATCTGCGATAGTAATCTGCTGATCTGAGGTTCTTCCCCTCGCAGGGCCTGCTATCACATTTCCCAGCTCAAGCAATTCCTCCTTCTTCAGCACACCGGCTTCTATGGCTTTATATATTTCTCCCCGGACCATGCATTGTTCGATGCTATCTGCCACAACAATGTCCGCATCCCTGAGAATAAGCGAATCCACTTCCTGTTTTTCCGGAGTATCGGATCCCACAGCGGTGATATGGATTCCCTGCTTCAAATCCTTCCTGCTGAGGACAGGGGTTTTAGAAGGTGTCGAGGTAACGACCAGGTTGCATTGTTTCAGGATTTCTGAAGAATCGAGTGTAGTCTCTACATGGAACCCTTCTTTTTCCATATCGGATTTATAGGCATCCAGTTTTTCCTGCTTCCTCCCCCAGACAAGGATCTCCCTGCAATTCACCACTTCTTTCAGGTACAGCAACTGTAACCTGCCCTGGGTCCCCGTTCCTGCGATCCCGATCTTATGGACCTTTGAAGGAGCCAGGTATTTTGCTGCAATAGCTCCTGCCACGGCTGTGCGGATATCGGTCAGGTAACCCTCGTCGAGCAGGATGGATACCAGTTCTCCTGTCTTCTGCTTAAAAAGGAGCATCAGGCCATTGCCGGAAGGGAGTCCCAGGTCCGGGTTACCATAAAATCCGGATGCTATTTTGATCACATAGTACTCCTCCCCCTTCACAAAACCGTACTTTATATGCACCTCCCCCTTATCAAGGATCATCTCCCCTACGGGTGGTACGGTCACCTTGCCTTTGGAATACTCCCGGAAACCCTCTTCAATCTGCGGGAGAATATCAATGTAGGGCAGGACCTGTTTGATCTGGTCCAGGGTAATGATCTCCATGATACTAAAGTTTTGACAGGACTTCAGAGATGCGGTTGAGTCCACCGACTAGATAATCCGTTGGAAGACCAAAGCTGACCCTGAGAAATCGGTCCAGGCCAAAATGGTCTCCCGGTACAACCATTACCGATTGCTCTTTGATCAGCTTTATTACCAGCTCTGTAGAGTTGATATCCAGATCGTATTTGATGAAGGCAATGGCCGCTGCATCCGGAGGCACACATCGCAGGTTCCCGTTTTGCCTGCCCATCCATTCTTCCAGGATGGGGAATCCTTTGCGTACATAATCACGCGCCCTTTGCCTTACCAGGGGTCGGATCTCTTCAGATAATGCCAGGGCGGCCAGTTTGTTCGAAAGCATGGTCGCACTGAGGGTGGTATATTCGTGCCTGGCCCATATCTGATCGATCATGTCCCGGGGACCTACCACCCAGCCTGTGCGGAGACCCGGAAGGCCATATGCCTTACTCATGCTGCCCACGGCCAGCACCTTGTCATACCTTCCGTAGAAGGAAGGGGTCTGTTCATCGGTCTTCTGCTCAACACCCGCGTAAACCTCATCCGCCAGTATCCAGGCTCCTGCCCTATCAGCTATCCGGATAATGGCATCCATTTCATCCTCCCTGAAAATGCGTCCTGTCGGGTTATTCGGGTTGCATATAGCAATCAGCTTCGTTCGGTCGGTTACAATGTTCTGCAGGGTATCAATGTCTGGTTCCCAGTTTTTCTCTTCAACCAGGCTGAAAGTATTGATCGCATAATCGTGGTTTTTTGCCACACCCCAGATTTGCATGTAATTGGGAAGCTGTATCACAACTTGATCACCCCTGTCCAGAACCGTACGGAGGGTATTGAAGTTTGCTTCTATGGCACCTACGGTAACCAGTACATTATCTGCGGTCGCCCCGTCATACATGCTGGCAATGTTTTCCCTGAGTTCAGGCCTGCCATTGGCATGGGCATAATTGATATCGGTGGCCAGCAGTTCATCCAGCGAACCGCTTTTCAGCTCAAGCAATTCACTGAGAAGCATGGGATGAACACCGCTTTCGGATAAATTGTATTGCACATCCTGCTCGTACGCAGACATGTAACGTTCCATGGCAAAGGTCTGAAAAGCCGACATAATTCAAAGCTTTTGATGATTTGGTATTGAGGTTATCTAATATACGATATTCTCATTTACTCCGAGGTATATTCCTTCAGGCACATGGGACAAAGACAGTCACTGTAGTCCTGTGTGATCCGCAGGAAATCCTTCTGCAGGATCTGGTATTTTTCACACCAGCAGTCCTCTTCCCCGAAACACTGAAAGGAGTTGCCGCATTTGGGGCATTTCTTATCTGTGCCTGCCATTTTCATTTTACCGGGAAAGGGTGACACTGACCTTTTCTATGCGACCTCCACCCATGGGCGGATTCATTTTAGAAACCTTGACAGTTACTTCCCGGATCCCATCAAAATTATCATAAATTGTATCCAGGATCCGTTTGGCAATATTTTCCAGCAGTTTGGATTTCTTTTCCATTTCCTCCTTGACCAGCTTGTAGGCACGCTGGTAATTGATCGCATCTTTCAGGTTGTCAGAAGCGGCGGGTACAGACATATCTGAATCTATGCTCAGGTCAACGAGGAATTTATTCCCTACGATCTGCTCCTCCCGGTAATGACCATGGAAGGCATAAAATTCCATGTTTTCAATCTGTATCAGTCCCATTTGGACCGGAAAATTACAAATTCCCCCGGACAATCCTTAAATATTTTAATTTTGTACTGCCTAAACAATTACTCATGAGTGAGGACAAATCAGCGGGAAATATTAAAGAAACAAAGAATTTCATCGAAGTGTTTATCGATGAAGACCTTAATGAAGGGACCTACAACAGGGTACATACCCGCTTCCCCCCGGAACCTAATGGCTATCTGCACATCGGGCATGCCAAATCCATATGCCTTAATTTCGGACTGGCAGAAAAATATGGCGGGAAATGTAACCTGCGTTTTGATGACACCAACCCTGTAAAGGAGGATGTGGAATATGTGGAGTCCATACAGGAAGATGTAAGATGGCTGGGCTTTGACTGGGAGGACCGGCTGTACTATGCCTCGGATTATTTTGGAAAGCTTTACGATTTTGCTTTAAAACTCATCCGGGAAGGAAAAGCTTATGTGGATGACCAGAGTATTGACGATATAAGTGAACAGCGGGGGACACCCTCCAAACCCGGGGTGGAAAGTCCGTGCCGGATCCGCAAGGTAGAGGAGAACCTTGAACTTTTTGAAAAGATGAAAAACGGTGAGTTTGAAGAAGGTTCACATGTGCTTAGGGCAAAGATTGATATGAGTTCACCAAATATGCACATGCGTGATCCGGTACTTTACAGGATCAAGCATGCCGAGCATCACCGGACCGGGAACCAGTGGTGTATCTATCCCATGTACGATTTTGCCCATGGACAGTCCGATTTTTTCGAAGGCGTTACCCATTCCATCTGTACCCTGGAGTTTGAAAACCACCGCCCGCTTTATGACTGGTTCCTGGACCAGCTGGCGGAAGATGATTACCGTCCCAGGCAAATTGAATTCGCCCGCCTTAACCTGAGCTATACCGTGATGAGTAAACGCAAGTTGCTGCAGCTGGTTCAGGAGGGACTGGTAAACGGGTGGGATGATCCCCGCATGCCGACTATTTCAGGATTGCGCCGCCGTGGTTATACCCCTGAATCCATCCGGAATTTCGCCGATACTATCGGGGTGACAAAGTATGACGGGATCATTGATGTGGGACTCCTGGAATTCAGCCTCCGGGAAGAATTGAATAAAAAAGCCCCCAGGGTAATGGGGGTGCTGCGGCCGCTGAAGATCGTCCTGACCAATTATCCCGAAGAGCAGGAGGAATGGATGGAAACCATCAATAACCCGGAAGATGAATCCATGGGAAACCGTGAGATCCCTTTCAGCAGGGAGGTATATATCGATCAGGATGATTTTATGGAAGATCCCCCGAAAAAATTCTTCCGCCTGGCTCCTGGCAAAGAAGTCAGGTTGAAAAGCGCCTACATCATCAAATGTGAAGAGATTATCAGGGATAATGAAGGAAATCTGACAGAACTGCATTGCACCTACGATCCTGAAACCAAAAGCGGCGGACCCCAGAGCAACCGCAAGGTGAAGGGCACCCTGCACTGGGTTTCGGCAAAACATGCCTTATCCGCTGAGATAAGGCTCTATGACCGTTTGTTCAAAACAGAGATCCCGGACGAGGTTCCTGAAGGTGAAGATTTCAGGTCCAACCTGAACCCCGATTCACTGGAAGTGGTATTAGGATATGTTGAACCCGGACTTAAAACCGCCAATCCGGGTGACAAGTTCCAGTTCCAGCGCCTGGGTTATTTTTGCCTGGATACGGACAGCCGTCCGGATAAACTCCTGATCAACCGAACGGTGCCCCTGAGGGACAGCTGGGCAAGACAGCATAAATGAAAAATCAGGCCATGCATTCAGGTTCGGCAGGACCAGTCTCCTAATCACCACCAGTAGCCATAGGCAATACCCAGCCAGCCATGCCATCCGGATTCGTTGAAACGTGAGGTAGTTAAATGCTGGTATATGCTTAACCTGTGCTTTCGGATCTCAAATACCAGGGATACATTGATATCACCCACCAACCTGCTAACCGATGCTGATGGAATCACATGGGGACTGGTTTTATTGAACAGTCCACCCTGCAGGGTGGCGTCATCCTCCAGGTCCCTCGGTGTGTAAAGCTCCTGCCTGAGTGCAAGGCCGTACCAGGCCGCATCCTTTCCCCGTATTCTGAAAGGCAGTAACAACCTGTCAAACGGGGATCTTTGGAGGGTGTTATGATAGAGCAAAAGCTGCAATCCATAGGTATAATGCCAGTCCATCTTATTGAACATATCATTCTCGAAGGCCACACTGAATGCATGCTGATATGCTTCCTGCCGGGCCGGAAGGGAAACCTGGAGTACCAATAGCAGTGAGAGCGTTATTAAAGAACGTTTGTTCAAAATAAAGATCCCTGCGAATACACCAGGTAAACGCAGGGACCGGGTCTTGAGTATACCTGGATGGATTAATATGTGTTGATCGACAGATGATAACTGCCATCGGCCACCTTGGTGGTGATCCTGTATCTCCAGGTTCCGTAATATTTTTTCTCACCATCCTTGATGCTGAGGGACTCTGACCAGTGGATATCAGCCGTGTCATCCATGGTGAGGGACTTGTATGGTTTCCCGTCAGGCAATATCAGGGATACTGTGATAGAACCTGAATTAACCTCTCCATCGATGGACAGCTTTAGTTTTTTGATATTGTCATCTACTTCGAAGGTCCCCTGCTTATCGATGGATTGCCCGTTGTAGCGCTTGGACAACATCAAGCTGGAATTTCGCTCACCGGAGCCCCAACCGGTCACATAAACATAATCATCCCGGGCACTCCGGGCCCTGGCCCTTTCACGGGTTATCGCCTCCTGATGGGCTTTTTCGGCTTGGCGGATCATTGCTGCTTTATGCTCTTCATCCGGAAGTATACCGGTGGACTGTGCCAGTGTGGAAGGATCAATAAAGATAAAGACCCCCAGCATGGCAAGCACAGTGATAAGGTTTCTTTGTTTCATGATACGGGTATTTTTGGTTTTGTATTTCATCCTGGTTCAAAAGTACGGCAGAATATGGATCCTTCCGGTTAATGCTATGTTAATGGTTGGTTAACGATGGTATTCCTTATCTTATATAAGGAAATTCATGCTGATATTTGAATCATGAAACCGAGGCTTTCGATCATATTGAGCGCAGTTGCCCTGATCGTTCTGCTGATCGTCCAGTACTACAATATCTCCGTTACATTCCAGACCAAGAGGGAACAATTTGACAACCGTTACGGGGCCATTGTAAAACAGGCACTCTACGATTATGCGTCCGGGGCAGCCGGATATCAGTCAGATTCTTTATTTATCCTCTTTGATAGCATCTCCGAAGAACTTGTTTTCCAGTCCGGCCAGGTGCCCGGCGGACCTGTAAACGGTACCCTGCAGCAACAGATTCTTGCTTCCTACAACCGGATCCTCCTGGACCATACCAGCCCCGATGGTTACCTGCGGGATTATCTTGTCAGGGCCGGAGCAGATCCCGATTTCAGATCCGGTTATTACATCCGTGAATTGTCCCTTCTGGATTTTGACCATGTTATTCCCGTCTACCATGATACCACGGGACTGCAACCTGCCGGCCTGAGGAATGCCCTGCATGCCAATACCTATGCCTTTGAAGGCAATTATTTCAGGATCAGGTACGACTATTATATTGATTTTACCCACAAAACCCAGATCATCTACAGGGATATGGTGATCACCTTTATACTGGCCGCTGTGACCATACTTATCGTGCTTTTCGTATTCTTTATGACAGTGCGTAATATGCTGATACAGAAAAGATTATCAGATATGAAAACGGATTTTATCAACAATATGACCCACGAACTGAAAACCCCCCTTTCAACCATAGCCGTGGCTTCATCCACCCTTGGGGATGAAAACCTGCTGAAGGATAAAAAGAAGGTGCTGCAGATCTCTGAAATGATCAAGAAACAGAACAAGCACCTGACACAACTGATTGACCGCATCCTGGAGATCAGCATCTGGGAAAAGGACCAGGTGAAACTAAAGAAACAATCCGTTCATATATACGAGTTCATCGAGGACCGCATTCAACTTTTCCGTATGGAAAATACGGGGAAAAACCTGCAGATCAACACAGCATACAAACTCGACAAGGATTTTGTCGCACTCGATGAGATACATATGACCACCGTATTGAATAACCTGCTTTCAAATGCCGTTAAATACTGTAATGAAAAACCCGAGATCAGGATTGAAGTGAGCGTGAACTTAAAACTGAAGATCCGGATACGTGACAATGGTATCGGTATTAGGAAGGAGGATCAGCGCCAAATTTTTGATAAGTTTTACAGGGCTGGCAAAGGGGATTTTAAAACCGTAAAGGGACTTGGACTGGGATTGTATTATGTAAAACAGATCGTTACGGCCCATCAAGGGGAAATATTCCTGCACAGCCTTCCCGGAAAAGGCAGTACATTTACCATAGAAATACCACTGAATGATGAACATCCTGCTGGCCGAAGACGATGAGGATCTGCGAAGCATCCTTTCGCAGTACCTTGAAATAAACGGTTTTTCGATCCTGCAGGCGGAGAACGGGCAGGCCGGGCTCGAGATGTTCAACAATGAACATGTTGATATCTGCATCCTGGACATCATGATGCCATTGATGGATGGTTTTGAACTGGCCAGGCAGATCCGCAAAAACGATCCTGAAATACCGGTGATCTTCCTTACCGCACGGAACCAGAAGGCTGACAGGATCAAGGGATTGAAACTCGGTGCTGACGATTATATCACCAAACCATTCGAGGTAGAGGAACTGATCCTGCGCATCCAGAATATATTGCGGCGGGCCGGCCGTGTGGGAGCCCAGCCTGTAAATATCGGAGGTTTCGAGTTCCGCTTTGACGAACTTACCCTTACCGGCTTTGAACAGCAGTACCAGATGACCCTTAAAGAAGCCGAATTCCTCAAATACCTTATCGAACATAAAAACCGGGTAATGAAACGGGAACAGATCCTGGAAGATCTCTGGGGAGAGAATGATTATTTCCTGGGCCGCAGTATGGATGTATTCGTAACCCGGCTGCGCAAATACCTCAAACCAGATGCTTCGCTCTCACTGGATACTGTCAGGGGGGTCGGGATTATTCTCCGGACAGAATGACTCCGTTTATTCACTAAATTAGCAGGCCAAACTTAATGGGAGTTATGGGATTATTCTTTATATATGCAGGGATATTGATGGGCATTGTCCTCGAGGGTGAAATGATTATGCTATCGTCTGTAATTGCAGCTCACAGAGGTTTCTTGAACTTATGGATGGTTATGGGAATTGGTTTTTCAGGGACCCTGGGCAGTGATTGGTTTTATTTTTACCCGGGCAGGAAAAAAGGTAAAATCTGGTTGTTGAATAAACAGAAATTGAAAAGGAAGAGTGAAAAAGTTACACAAAGACTGCAAAAGTTACCCTGCCAGTGTCATATTGAGTCATCGCTTTTTGTATGGCTTAAGAACCTTTGCTCCTGTCATCATTGGGGCCAGTGATATCAAAACCATTACTTTTATTAGCAATAGTTTTGTCAGCACCTTTTTTTGGTGTCTTTTATATGGTAAACTGTGATATTTGTCAGCACAACATTTATGATTCAATCAATACTGCAGATGGAGCAAATGACCCCTCATTTGTTCGGGATTCCCATGGAATTCTTTCTTTTTGCACTGACGCTTCTGGGCGTGGCTTTGTTCCACAAACATACCATGTATGTTGCCCTGACAGGGCTCATTGTCATTGTTACCTTCAAATTTCTGACGGTCCCGGATTTTTCCCTTATTCATCACCTTGCTGGTTTTGAGGAGGACCAGGGAGAATGGAAGACATTGCTGAACCTTGCCGGCCTTCTTTTTGGCTTTGCTGTGCTTGCCAGGCATTTTGAATTGTCAGGGGTGCCTGATAAGTTACCGGCCTACTTGCCGGATAACTGGACCGGAGGCCTTGTACTCTTGCTGATCATTATGGTACTGTCTTCCTTTCTTGATAACATAGCTTCGGCCATGATTGGAGGAAGCATTGCCCTGGTGGTTTATAAAAGAAGGCTGCACATAGGATTTCTGGCCGCCATTATTGCCGCCAGCAATGCAGGAGGTGCCGGCAGCGTGCTGGGCGATACCACGACAACCTTAATGTGGATTGATGGGGTGCATCCTGTAGATGTTTTGCATGCCTATATCGCATCATTTGGGGCTTTTGCCGTTTTTGCCGTTTTCGGATCGATGCAGCAGCAGAAATTCCAGCCTATACAGAAAGGGCCTACAGAAGGGGTGAAGATTGACATTCTGACACTTATGATAGTAGTCGGCATATTATTTGCCACCATTCTGGCTAACTTTCTTTTCGGCATGCCTGCCCTGGGTGTTTGGACCGGGATCCTGCTGGGTGCTTTTATCCGGAAGACCCCCTGGCGGCAGGTAAGGCTTGCCCTGCCCGGAACGGTTTTTCTTCTCAGCCTGGTGACATGTGCTTCCTTGATGCCGGTAAACGAATTGCCTGTTGCATCCTGGAGAACAAGTTTTACCCTCGGGTTTGTTTCGTCGGTATTTGACAATATACCGCTTACGAAGCTGTGCCTGGAGCAGGGAGGATATGATTGGGGTTTGCTGGCCTATGCTGTGGGCTTTGGAGGATCGATGATCTGGTTTGGCTCTTCAGCCGGAGTGGCCCTTTCTAATATGTTCCATGAAACAAAATCAGTGATCAGCTATCTCAGGTACGGATGGCACATCATCCTGGCCTATATCGTTGGTTTCGGTATCCTGTTGATCTCTATTGGCTGGCACCCGGTAGAGAAACGGGGACGGGGAAGGTCAGAAAATACCAGTATCATCGAATGTGAACCGTCAGGGCTGTATTTTTGTGAAGCAGCCCAGGACTTTTTCACTTATTCGTGACGGCGTTGTTGATCTCTCCCTCTTGATAGAGCTTTACCTGTGGGACCAGCTCCAGGAAATCATCTTTCGTACACAAAGCCGGACCAGGTCGCAAGGTAGTGGCAGTACCGGCAGCTACCGCACATGCCAGGGCTTCCCGGGGTGTTTTACCGCTTACCATTCCGAAAACAAACCCGGCAATGGCAGAATCCCCTGCACCGATGGTGTTGACCACCTTCACCTGTGGAGGGACTGCAAGGTATCGTTCTTTTTTACTAACCAGGAGTATTCCTCTGGCTCCCATGGAGACCAGAACGGTACGTGTTCCCTGGTCACAGAAAGTTTGTGCCGTGCTGATTATCTGTTGTATATTTCTCAGGTCCTGTCCCGATAGACGGCTCAGTTCATGAACATTCGGCTTGATGATGTCGGGAGCTATCTGAATGCCCTTTTTCAGGGCCTCTCCATCTGTATCAAGTACAATTTTCGAACCCATGTTTTTGGCAATCTCCATGATCTTGTAATATATCTCGGGATTGACACCGGGCGGAAGACTTCCGCTGATGATGACAATTTCCGGATTCTCCAGCTTTTCGACCAGTTGGATCATCCTCATCAGTTCATAAGGCAAGATTTCCGGGCCGCGGGCACTGAAAATGGTCTGGCTCTTCTTTTGTGTATCATAGATGATAATGTTGGTACGGGTTTCTCCTGATATTTTGGTGAAATTACAGCTGATCCCCTCATTGATCAACCGGCCTTCCATCTCTTCTCCATCAAATCCTCCAACAAATCCCAGCGCCTTATTTCTGATCCCAAAAGCAGTCAGTACCCTCGAAACATCTATACCTTTACCGGCGGCATAGCGTTCTTCCTTCTGGATGCGGTTTGAATCATCGTACCTGACCTTCTTGATCCAGATATTGCGGTCCAGCGCCGGATTTAGTGTTATTGTGTAGATCATTATTTTATTTATTGAACAGATTCATTGGGTATCCCTTACCATCTCCTCCAGGTCATTTTCCTTACCAATTACAAGGAGAGAATGCTCCTTTTTTAAGACGGTGTTTTCGAATCCCACATAATCCATTGTATGTGTCTTCTGATTCCCGGGATCCTTTATCATACTTTTCAATCCGATGATATTAACATTGTACCTGGCTCTGATTGACAGTTCCCGGATTGTCTTTCCGATTAATTCCTTGGGAATCGGTACTTCAATCAGGTATATATCCGGGGCAAATTCATCGATGAAATGAACATCCCTGTTGAGCAATTTCAAGGCAAATCTTCTGCCTTCCTGTTTTTCGGGGAAAAGTATCTCGGTGATATCCATTTTTTCAAGAATCTTGTACTGGATATCCCTGGTGGCCCTGCAATAGATTGATTTAACGCCAATTTCCTTGAGCATTTCAATGGTTAAAATATTTGCTTCGAATGCATCTCCCATTGACAGAATAACAATGTCCTGAGGTTTAATGAATTTGGCAAGGGCGGAAGGATCAAGGTTATCAATATGCACCGTATATTTGAATCCTTCAGATTTCATCATATTGACAGCAGCGGGATCCCTGTCCATTACGATGAGATCCGCATCGTGTTCATGCAGGGTTCTGGCAATCTCCCTGCCAAAAGCTCCCAGGCCGATTAAAACAAATCTCTGATTATTCTCCATAATTATCCAACCATTAAATTGATTTCTGGAAAGTTGTATCCATCATCCTCACGTTCCTCACTCATGGCAATGGCAAATGTAAAAAGTCCTATTCTTCCGGCGAACATCACGAGGATGATCATGAGCCTGCCTGTCAGGGTCAGGTCCGGTGTAATCCCCCTGGACAGACCAACCGTTCCGAAAGCGGAGATGATTTCAAATAAGATATCAATAAAAGCATGATCCTCTGTCCATGTCAGCACAAATAATACGAAAAATATCAGAATGACGGAAACAACGAGCACGATAAATGCCCTTCTGACCGTTCGCATGGGAATGGTATTCCAGCCTATTTCCACCCTGTTTTTTCCTTTGACAAAGGTTCTTAAACTTGCCAGTATGGTTACCATTGTTGTCAGTTTGATACCTCCCGAAGTCGAATTGGGTGCACCCCCGATATACATCAGCAGCATGACCATCATCAGGGTGGGAACGGCCAGTTCTGAGATCGAAACAGTGGAAAACCCGGCGGTGCGGGAAGTAATGCTCAGGAAAAAGGCATTGAGTATCTGTTTGCCAAACGGAAGATCCTTCCATTGAGCATATTGGCTTATCCATACCACTAAGGCACCTGAAAGGATCAGCAAAAGGGTGGTAATGAGAATCATTCTGGTTTGAAGGGTCAAACCTTTTTTGCGGATCATTTTTATATCTCCAATATGCATAACATCCGAATATGTATAAAAGCCCAATCCCCCGAATACGATCAAAAGCATAATCGTAATGAGTGATATGGTATTGAAGTGAAAACCGGGTGTCTCAAGTCCATTCGGGAAAATGCTGAATCCTGCATTGCAATAGGCGCTTACGGAATGGAAAACAGCGCTGAAGATCCTTTCAAATTCAGGCATTCCAAGATCTTTCCATGAGAGATACAAACCAATGGCGCCGACCAGCTCTGTAATAAATGTGATGGTCACAATGGCTTTCAGTATGGATGCCAGGGAACTTATATTCTCATTGTCCAAAACTTCCTGGACAATCATCTGGCCCCTGAGCCGGAATCCCTTCTGAATGAACAATGCAATGAATGATGTCAGGGTGATGATGCCAAGTCCCCCGAGCTGGATCAGCAGCAATATGAACACCTGTCCTTCAAAAGTAAAAACATGCGATATATTCAAGGTTGTCAAACCAGTGATGCATACGGCCGATGTCGAAGTGAACAGGGCATCAATCCAGGTAATGCCTGAATAGGTGGCTTTGGGCAGTTTTAACATGAGGGTTCCCGCAACGATGACGATCAGATAGGAGATCATCAGTATTTTCGCGGGACTCAAGGAAAAGAAAAGCCATTTCTCCCTGGTTTTCGTCAATGAAATGATACCATTGATGACGATATAAATTTCAATGATGATGAAATATAACTTGATAAAACTGTGTGAGGTTGTTGTTTTCAGTATATAATGAGGTTCTTCAACGGATATGATTTTTTCCAGGACAAGGGAAATGATGAAAAGCAGCAATAGGATAAACTCTAACGGGGATTGCTTGATGTATTGCCATTTCTCATCGCTGATGAATAAATTAACCAGGAGGCTGATTACAAAAAACCCTGCAATGATTTCGTCCAGGATCAGCAGGTTCACAATCCACTGGTTCGATAAATTGAATCCAAATTTTAAGAACAGGGATACGATGGCTGCAACCCCAAAAGCTGGCATCATGAGACCAATAACCTGATGGATCCGGTTTTGTATGGATAGTTTCATCATGAGCAGCCAAGGGAGGATGATGCTGATTTAATAAAGGTAAGACATTATCAGACACAAGATGTTGAGAGACATGCTACATCTATGTATTCAACCCAGAGTATCTGGCTGCCTGAAGCTGTCTGAAGTCCTGAAAAACAAGGAGTCCCTGCAGACCAATGACCTGCGGGGACTCCTTATGCAGAAAAGATTACCAAAGCGTTATACAAATTTCTCAATCCGGCAAACCGAAAGCATAAAAGAGCACTCCGGGATAATTTTCATATATCCCTTCCAGCATTACACCGCCCTTTTGATGTTTTAAGGCTTTTCTCAGGTCATCAACGGTTGTGATCTTTTCATTATTAATACCGGTGATAATGAACCCTTCGGAAATTCCGGTCTGATTCTCCAGGATACCCCCGTTCAATTCTTTGACTATGACCCCTCCTTCAATGCCTAATTGATCAGCCTTATCTTTATCAAGGGTTTCAAAAGAGGCACCCAGGATGTCCAGGATATCCTGTTGGTCACTGGAAATCAGTTTCCTGCTGCCTTTCTGGTTTGCTAGTGTAATGTTATAGGAAAGTTCTTTCCCGTTCCTGTTTACGGTTACGCTGACCTGATCTCCCGGCCTGTGCCTGCCAATCTGTTCAAGCAGGTCTGCGGATTTCTCTATGGGAACATTATCCACGCTGACCACCACATCTCCGGTTTTTATACCTGCCTGGCCGGCTGCACTTTTTTCGGTGATACTGTCAACAAAAGCCCCTTCACTGATTTTCAGATGTTTGTCTTTCATCAGATCTCCGTTAATATCCCGGATCATAATGCCCAGGTAGGCACGCTGAACCATACCGTATTTCATGAAATCCTCCACTACTTTGCTAACAATGTTGGCAGGTATGGCGAAACCATATCCGGCGTATGCTCCTGTGGGACTGGCAATGGCGGTGTTGATCCCGATTAGTTCCCCGTTCAGGTTTACCAGGGCACCCCCGCTGTTGCCCGGATTGATCGCTGCGTCTGTCTGAATGAAAGCCTCGATGGCCGATTTGTCATCAATGATGTTGATATTCCTCCCTTTTGCGCTGACAATTCCGGCCGTTACCGTTGAATTCAGGTTAAACGGATTGCCGACTGCCATAACCCATTCACCAACTTCAACCTGATCCGAGTTGCCAACATGCATAGCCGGTAAACCATCCTTTTTAATCTGAAGCAACGCAAGGTCGGTTGAGGGATCTGTTCCGATCACCTTGGCCTTGTAGCTGTCATTGTTATGCAGGGTGATCTCTATATCATCAGCCTGATCGACAACATGATTATTGGTGACGATGTACCCGTTGCTGCTGATAATGACGCCTGACCCGGTACCTATCTGTTCAAATGGTTCAGGCTTTGAACGGCCCGGGTTCTGCGGTTTCGGTTCTCCATAGAAAAACCGGAAAAATTCGTCTCCGAACATATCTCCAAAGGGACTGCGCTCGTTGAAAAAGTACTGGTTTGATCCCTGAACTTTGCGAATTGATTTGATGTGTACAACACTGTTCATAACCTCTTTCGAGACACCTGTGAAGTCTAGCGGAACGAATTCCCCGTTTTCCTTGACAGTATAGATAGTCTTGTGCACCGGTACAATATCCTGCCCGGCATGAAATACAGGTGTATTACTATGATTGAGGCCTGTTAATAAAAAGACCGCAATCGTAAGGCCGCTTCCAATGATGGAAGGGACCAGCATTCTTATCAATTTTTTCATTTTATGTTCCTCCTTTATCAATTAACATTTTTATTCAAATTTTTTTTGTGTTGTTTAAAATTCAGTATTATCTTGAGCAAGCCGGGGGTTATCATCTGGCATGAAAGTATGCTATAACTGAAACCCTGGTTCAATTGCACTTCTGAAAACCCGATTTCATCTCCCCCTTTCTCGTAATCTGAAAGGGTTTCATCTCCAATTAAACGGGTTCTTAATGGTTTTTCATATTCCAACAGGCGAGGTGCTTCAATGACCAGGTTCATTCCCTGCATGAATGCATTTACCTCGTGGCCTGAAAGGAGATCGCTTTCCAGGTAAATAACCAGCCGGCCCCTCTGGGTATCTTTAATAGAATCGATTCTATTTATCTGCAAGTCGTTCCGTGATTTTATAACCTGACAGAATTCAGCATCGTTGTGACTCTGATGATATGGTGGATGTATATTCATGATGCTTGTATTTTTAAGAATGAAAAATTAAATAAGGGATGATCTTGAGATCAATTGGATCCAGCCAGGAGCTGTTCAGGATTGTGGTGCGGGCGGAGGGAGATCAAACAGCAAGGGGTTTGACAGGAATATATACGGTGATGAAACTAAGAGATTCAGATCCTTTTGGTCCGGGGTCTTTTCAGGCAGGGAAATTTTCCCTGATTGAACCACAAATGCACAGGGATCCTCTCCCGTTGCATCCTCCAGGCTCCATTTCCCACTGGTAAATTGCTGGCTTTGCAGATACTGTTTATCTGAATCCTTACCCGTACAATTACCGGAATAAACATTCAGGCAAACAAGACTGACAAATAAGATCAGTAAAAATGATGATATGTATAAATGTTGTTTCAATTCCCTTTGAAATAAAACCGGTTACAAAGTTATATGTTAAGGGAGGGGAGGGGTTAATAAATAAAGTTAAAAAAGCTTAAGGATCTGTTAAAAAAACATAATTAGGGGATTACAACCGGGAGGAAGCATTTCCATGCTTTGTTGTGAGTTTCAAGATGACTGCGGAAGAAATGGTTCAGCTATCCTATTTTCAATGATATTGTAAGGTAAAAATTCCTGGGCATGCCCGGATAATAATAGCGTGGGACGGAAACACCACCGAATGAAGGTGCGTTGATCAGGATCATGGAAGCGTATGATTGGTCAAATATATTATTGATCCCCAGGGCCAGAGAAAATCCAAATGTTGATGACAGTTCACGGGTCTATGAAATGTTCCAGTCAAGGGTCTGGTAAGCCTGGTAAATCCCCTCATTATCATCAGCCAGGTATTGCTTCCCCACCATGTGTAATGCCATACTGGTTTCTATATTCATTGCAGTGAGCCATTTCAGTATGATCTCATTTTTATATTCCGGTATTCCCGGCAGCTCATTCCCGGAATAGTCTGTGTCATCATCCACGAATTCGATAAACCTGTTCCCCGAATATTGAAATGAATGAACCAGATGCATTCCGGTCCCCGGCTGATGTCCCCTCAGCAGCTTCCAGCCGATAAGAGATTCCAGTCCCGCGTGAAAACTCCTGCCGGCATTGATCCCCGTAAATATTTCCTCTGATATACGTTTGGTGACAAGCAAATCCTTTACCAAAAGCATATATCCTGTTATATCGTAATTGAACCGCTGATCCCAAACATCCCCCCTCATGCCCAGTTCCAGGTTCCAGCCTTTCTCAGGCCGTAATTGATCATTTCGTATACCTTCGGGCAGCAGGGTTTCTTCAAAAGATGGTGTGGAGAAGCCATGTCCTGCACAGGAGAACAGGGTGAGGTGTTGGCTCAGCCGGTAATTGATCCCAAGCCTGGGAGAAAACACTGCAGGATATCTGAAATTTCCTACCGGGTATCCGGGATGATTGGATTCGACCAGCCTGAATAGGATAAATGCCACGTTCACTCCGGCCTCCAACCTGAACCTGTCACTTACTTTCCAGTGATATAGGTTAAACACATTGGTGCAGAACCTGTTCTCCCTGATGGCATCAAGCAGGTCCCCTTGCTCACCCTGGAAGGTTTCAAAGGTGGACCAGTCAATGTTTTCGTTGAATAACTCAAAACCCAGGATGGCTTTGAGGCCTGAAGTTTCGAGAACCAACCTGGACCTGATGCCGAGATTCATGGTCCTGTGCTCAAGTATGTTGAATGGCCTGGACTCGTAAAGGTTTTTTTCTCCCCCGAAAAACACGGTTTTCATCCTGAGAGCCGTCCCGATATCATTGCTGATGCTGATCCCCGTGAGGTATTTACCGTATTTTTCATAACCCTTTACCGCCTTCCAGTTTTCTGCAGCCCCTTCAGGATTATTTTGAAAAGTCTCCTCATCAAGGGAACTCGGGATATGGGCTTTGAGGTCAATATAGTTAAAAAGAATCCCCACCTGGGCATGACGGGTAAAAATATCCCCGGTCAAAATCAGATGATTGTTATGGTAGTTGCTGTTTTCCCTGAAACCCTTCGACTGTTGCCTGCCCAGATCCAAGGCAATAGACATCTTGTTCTTTTTGTAATGGGCACTCAAGGCATGTTTTTGCAAGCCGAAGCTGCCCATTTGATGCAATGTATTTATACCAAAGCCCTTTTCACCCGGATAGGGTGTAAACAGCCGTATGGTTCCTCCAAGGCCTGCCCCATACAGGGCGGAAGCCGGACCTTTGAGTATTTCAATGCGGCTCAGGCCTGTGAGTGAAAGATCCTCCACTACGGTCACCCCGTCCCCTCCCGTAATAGGGATGTCATTCAGGTAAGCCTTGACACGGTTGCTGCCATAGGGATCCCGTGAACCCATCCCGCGTATGGTCAGCCGGTTGGTATTGTAGGTGCCATGATGCATATAAATACCTGGAACCTGGTTTAACCAGCCGGAAATATTTTCCTGGCTGTTGAACCTGATGTTTTCCCTGAACAGCAGGCTGATGTTGCCAGATTGGTTTTTCAGTTTCCCGGAAAACTGCGTGGCACTGACCTGGACCTCAGTAAGTTCTTTCGGGTCAGGCAACATCTCAATAAGGATCTTCTCATGCTTGCGGAAATTGTATGGTTGAGTGACATAGCCAATATGACTTACCTGGAGCTTCCCCTCAAACATATCGTCCGGAATATAGAATATGCCGGCCATATTGGTATGGACCATGGTGCTGTCGGGCAGTATCACCTGTACATTCCCAAGTGGCAGGCGCGTCTGCTGATCGATCACCAGACCAGCAGTCTGCGAAAATACCCATGCAGGAAAGAAAAGGATGATGTAAGATACAATTCCCCGGTAAAACAAACCCGACGCAATACTTCTTTTGTTACACTTTTCACCAACCATAGTTGTATTGATAATTACCCTGATGCATCCTATTTTTCCGTAAATTTATCAAATCATTAGAACCATTGCACTTAGATACCTAATACCCATTCATGGCAGATCGAGGTAAACAATGGCAGCTGGGTGACAATATGGAGCAATTCTTCTGGGAACTTGCTGATGCCATACGGTTTTCAGGTAAGGCAATCAGGGAAATGTTCCGAAAGCCCTTTGAATGGATTGAATTGGGGCGACAGTGTTATTTTGTAGGGTCCAAATCACTTGGACTGATAGGGATCACCGCATTTATCATGGGTTTGGTTCTGACCATGCAGACCCGGCCGGTCATGCTTGAACTGGGGGCGGATGCATGGCTGCCTGGAGTCATCATGGTAGCTGTACTCAGGGAAATCGGTCCGGTCATCACGGCCCTGATATTTGCCGGGAAGGTAGGCTCAGGAATAGGTGCTGAGCTGGGATCCATGCGTGTGACAGACCAGATCGATGCCATGGAGGTATCTGGCATTAATCCCATGAAATACCTTGTCTCAACAAGGGTGCTGGCCACGACACTGATGGTTCCGGTTCTTGTATTATATGCAGATGGCATTGCCATGCTCGGTTCCTTCATGGGCATGAATATTGGTGGAAATATCTCCTTTGACCTGTACCTGTACCAGGCACTGGATCAGATCTGGTTTTTTGACTTCATTCCGGCCACCATCAAAACCTTCTTTTTTGGATTCGCCATTGGTATCGTAGGATGTTACAAGGGATATTATGCCAGGGGAGGAACCCAGGGCGTGGGGGTGGCAGCGAATACAGCGGTGGTCATATCCTCCGTGGTCATATTCATACTGGACTTGATAGCCGTTCAGATTACCGAACTTTTAATATGACAGGAAAAACAGCCAATAACGATGTGGTGATCAGGGTCAGTGACCTTTACAAGACCTTCGATGATAATCAGGTCCTTGGAGGGGTATCGTTCAGACTGAACCGGGGCGAGACCCTGGCCATTCTCGGAAGGTCAGGCCAGGGTAAATCCGTTTTGATCAAATGCATCGTCAGGCTTATCCTCCCTGATGCCGGCAGCATTGATGTGCTGGACCAGGATGTTCTGAGACTGGAGGAAAAGGAATTAAATGAACTTCGTATCAGGGTTGGATACCTGTTCCAGGAGGGAGCCCTGTATGACTCCATGACGCTGGCTGATAACCTGATGTTTCCATTGAGCAGGAATAAACCGGGATTATCCCGGGCAGAGAAAGAAGGCCTGGTGGAACAAACCCTGAAAAGCGTGGATCTCTTCGAGGATAAAGATAAAATGCCTGCTGAACTTTCAGGTGGGATGCGAAAAAGAGCGGGACTGGCCAGAACTCTTGTCTTGCAGCCGGAGATAATCCTGTACGATGAACCAACCACCGGATTGGATCCATATACTGCGCGCGATATCAACGAACTTATCATAAGGATCCAGGAGATTTACAATGTTTCTTCCATAGTGGTTACCCATGACCTGAAATGTACCAGGAAGGTCTCAGACAGGGTCGTCATCCTGCAAAATGGTAATTTCATAGCAAGGGGAAGTTATGAAGAACTTGAAAATCATACAGATGAAATGATTCGCAATTATTTTATTTAAATACTTAAAAGGATGAAACAAACCCGAAAGACCACGGTTCGGCTAGGAATGTTTATTGCTGGAGGAGTATTGCTTTTCATCATTATCATATACCTGATCGGAGGCAAGCATAACATGTTCACATCCAGTGTAAGAATTACTACTGTATTCAGTGATGTAAGAGGCCTCCAGGAAGGTGCAAACGTCAGGTTCACCGGGATTGATGTGGGCGCGGTGAACAAACTGGCAATATTAACTGATTCAACAGTCATGGTGGAGATTTCCCTCGAACGCAAAGTAACCAAATTCATTAAAAAAGATTCCAGGGCAACCATTGCTTCCCAGGGATTGATGGGGAATAAGCTGGTGATCATCATGCCCGGGAGTGCCGATCAGCCTTCCATTGAACATGGAGATAACCTGCCGTCAGCAGAACCTGTTGAACTGGATGATATCATCAGGGATATAAAAATATCCGGGGAAAGAATAAGCACCGTTTCAGCGAACCTGATCAGCATAACAGATAAAATGCAGCGTGGTGAAGGGATCTTCGGTAAAATATTTACGGACACCAGTTTTGCCTATAACCTGAGCAAAACGAGCCAGAACCTGAGGCTGCTTTCAGACCAGATCAACCGGGGGGAAGGATTTCTCGGTAAGCTGCTGGTTGAATCGACCTTTTCGGCTGAACTTGATTCAACAGCCAAATATGTCTCCGGTATCTCTCAAAACCTGGAGGGCATTACAGATAAAATCAACCGGGGTGAAGGATTAATCGCACAAATGACCACCGATACCACCCTTACATACAACATATACCAGGCCGGTCAGAACCTGAATAAGGCAACCTATAACATGGAAAAAATAACCGCCAACCTGATAACATTCACCGAAACCATGAACTCCGGACAGGGGATGGTCAATAAAATGCTCGTAGATTCGGCATTTGCGGACAGCCTTGACGTGGCCCTGCAAAACCTGAATGAGACGTTGATTGAACTCCAGAAAGCTTCGACGGCGGTCCAGCAAAGCGGCATGATCAGGGCCTTTTCGAGAAAAGCCAGGAAACAGGAAGAACAAGCCGGGCTGGAGGAGGAGCAGGAAGAACAATGACCCGGAACAGGCTGGCAACAGTTGTGAAAACAATGCCGGTTTTACAGGGGTTCGTATGTAAAGGTATACGTCTGGAATCCTCCATAGCTGAAATCCCAGTCTATCTTTATAAGGTTTTGGTGCAGATCATATTCAAACTGGAGAGCTGCATCAAAACCGTCATTCCCCTCAAATCTGCCGGATCTTAAAAGGCCCGTCTCATCATGATTGAAAGCAAGTGCGCCAGTAAGCCAGTTATCGAAATTCTCCACTTCCCCACTTACCAGCAAACCCTGATCGTCATAACGGTAGGTTTCGGATCCCTTACCCCCGTCTGACCGCTCAAATGTCCTGACCAGGAGCTTCCTGTCAATGCTGTACCAGTAATGAAAGTTTGCCGTTATCCCGTCATGGTATTCCCGTAAAGATGATCTTAAGAGTCCGGTTGAATCATACTGGTAGGTAGTCCTGGTTGACAATCCATCCGAACGGATAAATTCCTTCATGATCAGCCTGCCATCTGCGTCATATTCATAAAAAGAGGGCCCGCCTGTTTCATCATTATAAGTGAAATTCTCCTCTTTCAGCCTGAACCATCTATTTTCCCTGATAAAAACATTGGAAGAGGTATATGTTTGTCTTGCTTCCTGCTGAAATTCATAATGGAAGGTCTGGCTCCACTGCCCGTTGAAATCCCAGTATTCACCTGTCAGATTTCCATAATCATCATAGCTGTACTCAATAGATCCAATCGAATCCTGCCCTCGATAAATCCCTGCACATGTTTTCTTGCCCTCGCTGTCATACAAGAAGTACAGGTCTCCATGAAACCAGCCATTCAAACCCATGCACCTGGCAGCAAGGCACCTGCCCTGATCATCGTATTCATAATCGGTCTTTCCTTCCACACCGTCCGACCTGGAAAAATCCTCCCCGACCAATCTGCCCTCCGCATCAAAGTAAAAATGTTGATCCGAGGTAAGGCCATCACTGAATTCGCGGTATTTTCTGATCTGGTTTCCCGATGTATCGTGCTCGTAGTAATTAATCGAACTTCTGGAACTGTCTTCCAGCTGCCAGTGCGCCAGGTAGTTTTTTCCATCAATATCATAATAATAGGTGGTCATGGCTACTT
>LJUP01000267.1 GCA_001303955.1 Bacteroides sp. SM23_62
CAGGGAGCCGTTTACAAGAGTACAACGAGGCCAAGTTTTCGCCAGGTTTCACCCTTTGTGAGATATTCCGTTACATCCTATGATATTGAATCCAACAACCCTTACCTTGAACCCGCCAAAGCCTGGAATTATGACCTGGGTGTTTCTGTAATGCAGCCGAAAATAGGACTGCTGACGGTTTATGGCTTTTACAAGGATATAGATGATCTTGTCTTCGTGATGAACAACTACAAACCCGCTAAAAAAGGTTTGATCATAGGTGGCCCGGATGACCTGGACGATCGTATCCTTGGCGAGGAGTATTATAATCCACTCTTTCTGACTCCGGCCTCGACAACCAATCTGCCTTTTAACAATACTGAAAAAGCCACTGTATGGGGTTTGGAGTTTTCCTGGCAGACCAACTTCTGGTATTTGCCAGGGGCATTAAAAGGGCTGGTACTGGATATCAATTATACCATCCTGGATACCAGGACCAAATATCCGTATTTCCAGGCCGTGATCGTTGATTGGGATCTCTCGGGATTCATACCCGTACCCATATACGGGCAGTATTACAGAACAAGACCAGGACCCATGGAGGATCAGCCTGAATCCATCCTGAATATCATTCTTGGATGGGACTTCAAGGGGTTCAGCGGAAGGGTTTCCTACCGGTACCAGAGCAAAACCGTGGAAGGCCTGGATGCCCGATATTCTGTCTACGACAGCTATTATGATTCTTTCACTTTGATCGATCTGATGCTGAAACAGCAGATCACGAAGAATCTATCCGTTTTTGCAAATCTGACAAACATCGGAAACCATATTGATGACTATTACTATGGTGAGCAGGGGATAAGAAAGGCTTTGCCAACCAGCAGCCAGTTTTATGGTTTCCGGGCACAGTTGGGTGCAAAATTTAATCTATAATATTTAAAATTAACCTGTAAAAAAAGAAAGGAGGTAAATGGTATAAAGAAAGCAAACCCGAAAAATGTTAAAAGAAATCACAACTAATTATTTATTTAAAAGAGAAAACTATGAAATTAAAAACTTTACTATTTGTATTCGCCGGCCTGCTGATCACAGGTTCCCTGATTGCCCAGGATATCATTGTCATCGACGGCGGACTGGCAAATGCTGGAGAGTTGGAAACAACCATCAATGGTGATACAGCCAGTGACGGTTCAAGACTCAATCCGAACCGGATCTATGAATTAAAGGCTGGTGAATACTATATCCAGAATGCGCCTATTAATGTAAACAATCCTGATGGTACGATCATTATCAGGGGCCAGACAGGCGGGACCAAACCTATCTGGGTCAAGACATCATTGGAAGAAGTGAATGTTGGCTCAAACCAGATCGCCAGCAGCCTGACCATGCAAAATATTCACTATCAAACTATGCAGATGGATAACAGGGCTCTGCCATGGTCTGCATTCAATATTACAGTCGACAGCGCACATTTATTGGTTGAAGACTGTTTGGTGGAGTTTTGTAACGGTATCATCTGGAACATGAACAATGTGTCAGCGGGCGCTGAACTTGAGATCAGGAACAGTTACTTCCGTGATTTTCATGATTTCACTCAATGGTGGCAAGCCAGGGTTGCTCAGTGCAAGGTGCCTGTGGATAAATTTATTTTTGAAAACAATACCGTAACTGGCGGTGGACTGACAGTTCTTGGCCAGGAATGCCTGTTTGAATATGCGGTGATCAATCACAATACCTTTATCAACAACCACAAATATCCATTCCTGAACCAGTACTGGAAAGAGGTATATTTTACCAATAACCTGTTTGTAAATGCCAATATGGTCGGTGAAGACATGGAAAATGTGGCTACAGGAGGCCAGGATCCGGACGGACTGATGCACGGGATTTCCGGGGTGGATACCATTACGCTGAACATCTGGATACAGGGCAAGTTCCTGAATGAAGATTCCACCGCGCTGACCGAAGAGGTGGATGAGCTTTCCGATATCATATATTACGCTGCCGATAATGTGGTGACCTACAGTCCCACATTGGATTTTTATTATGGCGGAGGTTACAATGATAACACTGAATTCGATGCTCCTGAGTCTTATCTTGACTGGGGTGGCATGGGGACAGGACCATGGGAGGTCGTAAATGTCCCCGGAATCTGGTCCAATTCAAGAACACAGGATTTGATCGCAGCCTATTCCAATATCGTGGATGAAAACAACGAAATCTATACCATTTCACTAGGCGATCTCGGACTGGGTACCGATCCCTTGCCACAGGCTGCAGCCGATACATTCGTTAAGTGGAACAGAAATCAATGGGGGGTCCCGGACATAACAACAATTGGCGATCCTGGTATAGCCTTATATGCATTTGGCGATTACGATCCGGCTACCGTTCCGGGTGTAGAAGTTGAAGCAGCACCTCCCGGTGCCGGTGGCATTACAAAGATCTCTGATATGATCGAGGATTTTTCATATTCCATGACCCTTACTTCGAAGAGTGACGGCCTGCGCATTGGAGCCCTGCACTGGAATGATGAGACATATGATGGAGCCGCCTCAATCGCCGCTGTCAAGGCAGCCTATGATGCAGCCACTGATATTGAGGATGTTCTGATGCCTGCAGGATTTGATCTGAAAAACTATCCGAACCCATTCAATTCCAGTACGACCATCAGCTTTAATCTTGAGAAAAATTCTCATGTGAACCTGTCCGTGTATGATATCTCAGGAAGAAGAGTGGAATTACTGATTAATGAGAACAGGATAGCTGGTGAGCATCACATTCAGTTTTCACCTGATCAGGTTTCCAGCAACATTTATTTCTTGAGGTTAACCACTGAGGATAATACAGTGACCAAGAAAATGATGATGCTGAAATAGGCATAAAACCTTATCGAAACTGGATAAATCAATGCTACAGGGTGGCTCCGGCCATCCTGTAGTTTTGTTTAATGCTCAACCCTTGTATCCGGGTATGGTGAAATAGAAGCTGGACCCGGAACCTTCCCGGGTGTTGCACCAGATCTTTCCCCCGTTTTTTTCAACAAATGCCTGACAGAGGACCAATCCCAGCCCGGTGCCAGTTTCCCCTGCCGTTCCGGGCGATTTATATTTCTGATCGATGCGGAATACTTTTTTTACATTATCATCTGATATCCCGATGCCCTGGTCGCTCACCATCACCTCTAACATTTCACCCCTGTTAACAATGCCCACCTGCACGGTCCCGCCCCTATGGCTGAACTTAACTGCATTATTTACCAAATTTCTGATTACGGTATTGATCATTTCCCTGTCCCCATAGGCATACTTCTCATCTTCAGTATTGGAGGCCAGTACAATGCCTTTATTTTCGGCAGCCACCTGATGCAAATTAATATTCACCTCAATCAGCCTGGACAGATTGAACCTGGCAGGTGAGTAATCTATCCTCCCCCGTTGTGATTTTGACCAGGTCAGCAGGTTTTCAAGCAGATTGTAAATCAGTTCAGCCGATTTATGAATATTGGTCAGCACCTTTAAT
The DNA here is from genome assembly GCA_001303955.1 of Bacteroides sp. SM23_62. Classification (GTDB taxonomy): domain Bacteria; phylum Bacteroidota; class Bacteroidia; order Bacteroidales; family SM23-62; genus SM23-62. The sequence goes on from LJUP01000267.1 coordinate 3,502, forward strand.
TTTTCCTCTTCCTCCAGGTTCTGGTATTCCTGAATGACCAGCTCACTCATGGAATGAAGGCTTGAAAAAGGATTTTTAAGGTCATGGGCCAGGATTGAAAAGAAGGTATCTTTTGTGGCATTTAATTCCTTCAGTTCCTCTTTTTGAATCTTCAGCTGCTCTTCTGATTGTTTCCTTTCCGTAATATCCCTAGCAACGACTGTGATACCGGATAATTCATCTTTTGTATTTTTTCTTTGGGAAAATTTGGCATTGAACCAATAAACCTCGCCCTCTTTCTCGATATAATAATCGAATTCCTGAACGGTTTTATCACGTTTCAAAGCCTTCAAAGCCTTCCTTAAATGCTCCACGGCCAATGCTGGCAAGCCCACATCTTCAAAACACTTCCCGATATAGAATGTTGCTTCCTGATAAAGTGTTTTGTGCTTCCCCGGGTTATAAAATTCCTGGAAAATCCCGCCACGGTCCAGTACAAATACCAGATCATCGATGGAACTAATGGTGGATATTAATTTCGCTTCACTATCCTCTACTTTTTCCTTCTGCTGTGCAATTTCCCTGGTTCGTTCATTGATTCTTTCTTCTAGCACTTTTTTCTCACGGATAAGGCTTCTTTCCCTGACCTTTATTACCGTAACAACCAATAATATGGTAAGGATGATGTATGATACATAGGCATAGTTGCTTCTCCACCAGGGAGGCAATATGGTGATCCGGCAGCTGGCTCCCTCATTGTTCCATACACCATCGTTGTTTGTGCCCCTCACATTGAATATATAATGGCCTGGGGGAAGATTTGTAAAATGTACAAACCGCCTGTTGCCTATCTCCACCCATCTGTCCGAGATGCCTTCCATCTGGTATGCATATCTGTTTTTTGAGGGATTTGTAAAATCAAGGGCGGAAAACTCAATGGTAAACCAGTAATCCCTGTAAGACAGGAGCACCTCGTCGGCATATACGTTCATTCTTTGGCGGATCCCATTGTTTTCTTTCTCAAGGGAAGTAATTATGATGGGCGGAATGTATGCATTGTCCCTGAGTGAATCAGGATAAAAAGATACCAGTCCATCCATTCCGCCAAAAAACATTTCACCGTCTTCGCCTTTGAAAACGGCTTTTATATTGAATTCCTTCCCCAGCAATTCGTCCTCCACCTGAAAGGTCTCCGGTGTTTCATCAGCAGGGTTCTTCATGGCAAGGCCGCCTCCGGTAGAGAACCAGAGATTGCCATTCTCATCTTCAATGATATCGTAGATAATATTGCTGGGTAATCCGTTCCTTATGGTGTAATGCGTAAATACTGAATCCCTCTTGTCAAACCTGTTAACCCCTGAACTGGTCCCGATCCAGATATGTCCCAGATCATCCTCCCAGAGAGAGATGGTATAATTATCGCATAGGGTATTGGCCGAGCCAGGGACATTTACATAATGGTATATCCTGTTTTCAGAGGGTACATACTTATCCAGACCATTCGAGGTAGCTATCCATACATTCTGGTCTCTGTCCTCAAGCAGGGAGTAAACCAGGTTACTGCTGACTGCCAGAGGACTGTCATTTTCTTCCCTGATGATCCTTGGCCGTTTATTATTGTCATCAAAAATACAGATACCATTACCGGTACCGATCCAGATTTCACCTTCCGAGTCCTCGATCATGCAGTATACCCTGTTGTTATTGAAATAATCAAAATCCGGTGCATCGAAATATTCCTGCACTGGGACAAACAGCTGCTGGTAATTGTCAAGTATACTGACCCCGTTTCTCGTTCCCAGCCATATCCTGGATTTACTGTCTTCAAAGATTACATGGACATGGTTCTGAGGAATATGAAACCTGCCCGATAATTCGGATGTATAATGGATTACCTGGCTGGTTTTCCTGTTTAATATATTTAATCCCTTCCCCCAGGTACCAATCCAGAGATTCCGGTCATCATCCTGGTATATCGATGCAATTACGTTATCGAGCAGATCAATGGAGTTCGGGTCATCCGATTTGTTGTATGTCCGGATGTTTTTCTTCTTCAGATCAGTTTTATCAACACCTGCAATGGTTCCTATCCAGAGATTGTTTGAATGGTCCTCAAACAGGGAGTGGATAATATCATGACTCAAGTAATTGGTATTGTCCGGGCCGCTCCTGAAATGAATAAAGGCAGCCCTCCCTGCTGAACCTGGATCTGTCATTTTGTTCAGGCCCCCTCCATCCGTTCCTATCCAGAAAGTCCCTGTATAATCCTGAATGATCGAATGGATATAATTATGACTCAAACCATGAGGCCGGGTATTCTCCTGATAATACCGTACTATTTTTTTAGTATCAGGGCAGTAAATGTTTAATCCGTTTTCCGTGCCGATTAAAATTTCCCCGTGTTTACTTTCAAACAATGCGGTAATATGGTTGTGACTGATACTGTTAGGATCCGATGCTTTGCTTGTGAAATTTGTAAATTTTTCTTCATGCAGATCGAAACTTGAAAGGCCATTCATTGATCCGATCCACAACATTCCCCTGCTGTCTTTAATGATCGGAAACCCAATATCGTAGAGTGTCCCCTCATATTCAAAATTATTCCTGTAAGATTCAATCACCCCTGTGTTGAAATCAATAACTGTTAAGGCTGGTGGCTGACTAACATAGATATTTGATGTATCGGCAGTAATCCCATACACGAAATTACCCCCAGTGACGAGATTATCGCCGGACAGGTTGATTCTTGTGAACCGGTCCGTTCTCTTATCAAATTTGTTCAGCCCTCCTTTGGTGGCTATCCATAAAAACCCGTTTGTGTCTTCGGCTATGTCGAATATCCAGCTGTTTGAAATCGAGATGGAATCAGAAGGATCATAGAAATAATGCTCAAAAGTATATCCGTCAAATTTGTTCAGTCCATTCTGGGTTCCAAACCACATATATCCTTCAGCATCCTGGAATATGCATATGATATCACTCTGTGATATGCCTTCTGCAACTGCATAATGATCGAAGCTAAGTGGCTGACTAAATGACACTTGAAAGATACAGAAAAGATATATCCCTGAAAGGACAGATAATATTTTACCGTTTTGCATATGATTACTAAGATACAAAAACCCTTTGCAACAAATGTTTACAAATAATTAATATACTTGCAGCGAGAAAACCAACAAACCATCTGGAATGATACCGCAAGATCTCCATATACACACGGTTTACTCTATCGGCGACAGTGTAGTTGTCAAAGAGCAAACCATCGACCTGATCAAGAAGGTTAGGCACGCCAATACTATAGGAATCAGCGATCACTATGAATATCTTACAGATAAAGCCACTTTCAGTACCTATGAAAAGGAGGTTCGTTCTGCAGGATTCAGGGTAGGCATTGAGATCAGCGGATATGCCCTGGTTCATGAGGCCGTGAAAACGAACAGCGATTACTTTGTTTATCATTGCTCTGCCAGGGATGACTATAAGGCACTTTACCATTTGATATCAACCGGAAAACCGGTCATTATAGCTCATCCCCTGATCATGGGGACCGATCTGGACCGGATACCCCATGAATGCTACATTGAAATAAACAACAGGTACATTTGGAAGAGCAACTGGCGGAAACGTTTACGAAAATATGTCCCTGACCGTAAATTTGTAATAAGCTCTGATGCTCATCAGCCAAATTGGTTGAACCAGAATGTAGCAAGATATGTTTGCCGTGAGCTGGGAATACGAGAGACCATCATTTTCAATGATCTTATGTAAAAATCCCTCCCCATAACCAAACGAAGCTTGAAGTAAATATCTCATGCACGTGCTGGCTGGATAAAATGCATGATGTAACCCAGTATGAGTCCGGCAATACAGAATCCAAATGCCCATATTACCAGGGAGGTGGAAATCCCGAAAACAATGGCAGGGATAATGACCCCGGCCAGGCATAAGAATATGGAGAAATTAACACTGTGGCGGTTGACCCGGGGATGGATCCACATCACCAGTACCAGGAATCCGAGTGACATGGTCAGGGATACAAAGAAAAAGGTGGCATCGACAATATCCCGCAGAATCAGTGCCATGGAAATTCCCAGTACCATCAGCATGATCATGCTGTAACGCATTGAACTTTTCAATTTCTCCTTGCTGGTCAGTCCCGTTTTTTCCAGAAAATCCTGAGTTACCGAAGCCGAAGCTGTAAACATATAAGTGTCAGCCGATGAAGAGACTGAAGAATAAATAATGACGACAGAAAGCCCTGCCAATCCAATGGGTAATAACCTGCTGAATCCGACGATCAGCGATGTATCGGGATCAATATCGGGAATATCTGCCCTGATCACAAGGCCTATAAGCAGCAGGATAAACCCGATGATCAAATAGAATACAGATGAGAGAAACAGGCTCCGCTTGAAGTGTTGTTTATCCTTGATGGCATAAACCCTTTGCCAGAGTTCAGGGGATGCCATCGGGATGAAAAATCCGGCCAGGAAAAAACTTACAATCTCCTGAACGGGGGTCTTGAATAAATCCATGAAAAACAATT
>LJUP01000268.1 GCA_001303955.1 Bacteroides sp. SM23_62
AAAACACAAATCTGTTATCTTTCCAGGCGGTATTGATCTCAGGACTTTTGATGATTGGAGGTTCAGTAGTAACACGAACAGCCTGAATAGATATAATTTCTTCTTCAATATCAAGATCTGTTACTTCCAATTTATTTGTTTTCTTATTATAAACAGCAGATTGATTCGGACTCAATACAACTTGATGTTTTAAATTCTTTTCCTGGTCAAGTTCTTCAATAATTATGCTGCCTGAAATTAATGTAGTCTCTATAAATTGATCATCAGGAAATGATTTCACATTGAATTCTGTGCCGGTTACCTTGATGGAAATATTACCGGTATTTACATAAAAGGGGAAAGGCTGTCCCGTTCTTACATCAAAAAATGCTTCTCCTTCAAAGTATACCTGTCGGTTCGTTCCTTTGAAATGATCCGGATATCTAAGAAAACTACCCGAATTAAGCCTTATTACAGTGCTGTCTGGTAAAACTATTGTTGATTTTGATCCATTATAAATTCTGATTTCGGTATATGTTTCTTCTAAAAGCTCTTCGCCGGAACCTGAATACTTTAATAATAAATAGGAGCTGACCGCAGCAACAATAAAGACAGCAGCATAATTTAATAATTTCAATACTAACTTACGGTTTGTTTTTTTTTCTTTTTCAATGACGTAATTTACATAGGCCCTTTCTTCCTTTGAACTTTTGGAAGGAAGATTGAGATTTTTACGGATTTTTTCATAAATCCCTTCTGAATGGAATCCGGTGGATCGTTTTGGTGATTCATCCCACCTCATGTAAAACCAGGCTATGATCTTACTATCTATTTCCTGCTTGTTTATTAAATCAAACAATTCTTCTTCATCTTCGCGTGAGATCTTACCTGAAATGAATTCTTCGAGAAGTCTTTTAATATGCTCAGTGGATATCATTGGATATTGATAATTAACAGATATATATATTTTTTCAGAACATTTGTGTAAGTTTTGGTTGATATAGAAATAAAGTACCCTCGTACGGATACTTTTATTTCAACCCTACCAACATTTCCAAACCAACCTATGAAAATATTTTCACCGGAAAAATAGTTGCTCTTTACAATTAATACAATTAACTCAACCGGATCAGTGAAGGGATATTCTTTTTTAAACAGATAAAAGTCTTTCGGTATAGAAACTGATTGTTTGAGGTGAAATCAAAATAATACACATACCGGAGATTATTTAGATTTGTTTTTTTCATCTTTTACCATAACTTGCATTGCTACCTAAAGCCTCAATGCCAGAGAAGGAAAAAATACTTGTCTCTCTTATGAAAGCTGGGAACAGCTTTGCATTTGAGAAATTATATTTTGGTTACAGCAAAAAACTGTACAATTTTGCTTTAAACATTTTAAATAGTAAGGAAGATGCAGAAGGTATCGTACAGAATGTTTTCACTAAAATCTGGGAAACACGTTCAGAGATAAACACTGAATTGTCCTTTGCTGGCTATATTTTCCGGATAGCAAAAAATATGATGCTAAATCAATTAAAGAAAAAAATAAACGAAAAAACATATATAAATTATCTCCTTTCAAAGCCTGAAGTTACTTCCCAGCCCGTAGAACAAGTAATCTATTTTATGGAATTGAATTTTGAAATTGAAAGAATCATAAGTGAGCTGCCTGAAAAAAGACGCAAAATATTCAGGCTAAGTCGGAATGAAGGCCTGACATACAAGGAAATAGCAGAAGAAATGAATATCTCGGTTAATACAGTTAATACCCAGATCAGTAAATCATTGGAACATATTCGCGATCAATTGGCAATTAAATTCTATCCTGTCTGAAACTCTTCTGAAGCCATTGTTTTCTGTTATTAAAAATTACCTGGAATAAATCTGTACATTATCTCGATTTTTATCAGAATCTAACCTTTTTGTATGCTTCCCGATTCTCCGGCCTGCTAGAATTCGAGTAAATATTTAGTATTAACTTTACATAGAAATATGCCAATTTGATCCATCATAATCAAACGGATCACTAACTTTATAAAAAAATGCCATGGATAAGAGGACATTTTTAAAGTCTGCAGGTCTAATTGGCCTGGGCGGCATGCTCAGCCTTGATGGTTTAGCACAAATGGTCAATAGTGTATCTTCTGTGCCATCAACCAAATTAGCCGGGGATGAGGATTTCTGGGCTTCCATACGCAAAGGCTACAGGCTTAAACCCGATTATATCAACCTTGAAAACGGATATTACTGTTTTCTCCCTGAACAGGTATTGGAAAAGTTCATTGAACATGTGAGAGAAGTAAACTATCAGGGCTCTTATTACATGCGTACCGTTCAGCATGAAAATAAAAAGGCGATAGCTTCAAAACTTGCAGCCATTGCGGATTGTTCTCCGGATGAGCTTATAATTACTAGGAATACTACGGAATCGCTCGATATGATTATCGGGGGACTAGACTGGAAGCCAGGCGATGAGGCAGTATTGGCTGAACAGGACTATGGTACCATGCGTAACATGTTTAAGCAGGTCTCAAAAAGATATGGCGTTATAAATAAAGTGCTATCGGTTCCGAATCATCCACAATCAGATGAGGAGATTGTGAATCTGTATGCATCAGCTATTACGGATAAAACAAAACTTCTGATGGTCTGCCATATGATAAATATTACGGGACAGATTTTACCTGTACGGAAAATATGTGATATGGCACATGAGAAAGGGGTTCAGGTAATGGTCGACGGAGCTCATTCATATGCACATTTTGAATTCTCTATCCGGGATCTTGACTGCGACTATTTCGGCAGCAGCCTTCATAAATGGTTGAGTGCTCCCCTGGGTTCCGGAATATTATACGTGAAGAAAGAAAATATTGAAAAGGTATGGCCCTTGCTTGCATCAGGAGAAAAAGAACCGGATGATATTTCAAGGCTCAACCATACCGGGACACATCCTGTACATACCGATCTTGCAATTGCCGATGCCATTGATTTCTATAATATCATTGGTGGAGAAAGGAAAGAAGCCAGGTTAAGGTTTATACAAAACTACTGGACATCCAAAGTAAGGGACCTTCCCAATGTTCTTGTGAATACACCAGCCGACCCGGCGCGTTCATGCGGGATTGCCAATGCAGGGATCATAGGAATGAATCCTAAAGAAATGGCAGAGATTCTGCATAATAAGTACAATATCTACACCGTAGGGATTAATGGTGCAGGGGTGCATGGGTGCCGGATAACACCAAATGTCTATACAACCATGAAGGAACTCGATCAGCTTGTCAATGCCATCGCTGAACTCTCCTCGCGGAAGTCATAAACTCACCACTCCACCACGCCGACCCGGGCTGCCAAGTTCATATATTTTTTGATCATTTCGCGGGTTGTTTCGGGATGAACTGATGCCAGGTTTCTTAATTCTGTGTGTTCTGATTCCATGTCATAGAGCTCCCACTCCTCACCTTTTGCGACCAGTTTCCATGAACTTAAGTCAACAGGCCACTCAACGGAATCCCGAATACGGCTCATTTTGACTGGGGACCGGTGGACGCCTCAAAAGAAGAAATGGGTGACTGGCAGGTGGTCGACTGGGTGATCGATCAGTTAGGTAAAGAGTATGATAAACCCTTTTTCCTTGCCTGCGGCTTCTTCAGGCCCCACCTGCCCTGGTATGTACTCCAGGAATATTTTGACAGGTTCCCCCTTGAAGGCGTATCACCGCCGGTTGTTGAGGAAAACGATACTTCCGATATTCCTCTTGCCGGAAAAAAGTTAATTAAGTTCCGGGATCATGAAAATGTAAAAAAATACGATCAGTGGAGCAGGGCCGTTCAGGGCTACCTGGCCAGTGGCAATTTTGTGGACGAATTCGTGGGAAGAGTTGTGGATGCCCTGGAGCAAAGTGAATTCAAAGATAATACAATCATCATTCTATGGCCTGATCACGGATGGAATCTTGGTGAGAAGCAGCACTGGCGCAAATTTGCCCTATGGGAAAATACTACCCGGACCCTTTTTATGGTCAAAGCTCCTGGCATACCCGGGAACGGTTCAGTATGCAGCAGTCCGGTTAACTTGCTTGACGTCTATTCCACCCTCGTTGAATTGTGCGGATTACCACCCAATCCGAAAAACGAAGGAAGCAGTATGGTGCCTTTACTGGAATCCCCGGAACAGGCCCGGGAAGTCGCCTCTGTTACCACTTACGGAAAGGATAAGCATGCAGTCCGCCTCCGCAATTGGAGATACATTCAGTACAATGACGGCTCGGAAGAACTGTATAACCTGGAGGATGACCCCAACGAATGGAAAAATCTTGCACAGGATGCAGATTTTGAAGACATTATCAGGGAGATGACAAAATACCTGCCGGAAATCAATGCTGAACCCATTCCCAGAAAATGAGTTGAATAGATGAGATCCGGAAAATTTGTCAGCACCCGGTTTATATCAGTTGCTTTACTAACCTTCTTTCAGTCATGCCACGAAAAGGAGGTATCGAAGAGGAAAATCGTTTACGTTAATTCATACCACCGTGGGCATCCCCCCAGTGACCAGATTACGGCAGGATTGATAGAGAACCTTCCTGCTGACAGTTTTGAGGTTATCGCTCATTTCATGGATACCAAACGAAATCCTTCACCCGAATATATCGAAAACCGGGCAGCAGCATTACTGGATTCTATCAAAGATGCAAAGCCGGATCTCCTGGTCGTATCGGATGACAATGCAGTGAAATACCTGGTTGAGCCACACTTTCAGGATATTGACATGCCTGTGGTGTTTTGCGGAGTGAACTGGTCTGCAGAGCAATATGATCTGTCGCGGAGCAACACTACCGGCATCCTTGAGCTGCTACCCGTGGCGGAATCACTACTCACTATGAAGTCCCATGAGCCTGCGATGCGGAAATTGCTTGTACTAAACGAGAATACGACTACATCACGGAACATAAAACAGTTGCTGTACACCCTGTTTGACCGTGTCGGTATTTCAGCCACACATGAGCTGGTGGATGATTTTACAGGCTGGAAAGCAGCTTTTAAAGAAGGGAACCGGTCCCCCGACATCATTTACCTACAGACCAATGCCGCCATTAAAAACTGGGATCACAATGAAGCCTTGAAATTCATCGACCAACACATACAGGTGCCCCTGATTACTTGTGAGGATTTTATGATGCCATATTCCGTCTTCGGTATGACACAGGTTTCATGGGAACAGGGACCCTGGGCAGCAGAAACCGCAAAAAAAACCTTCAGGGAACCAAACCTTCAGATATCCCTGTCTCCAGGAACCAGATTGTGAATACCTGGCTTAATCCCGGCCTTGCTGATGAAGCAGGTTTCCATCCTGATTCATCCCTGTAGAAAATATCCTTCACTGGTCATTTTCCTGAGGCTCACGGAAAGGATCCCGACCAACAGGATGCCTACGAGATAAACGACTATAATAGTCAGATCGATAGTCTTGATAGTCAAATCCATAGGGTGAAAAGAATGTATTAATGATTATAGTAAGCCTGTTCCATTTCTGCCCAGCCATCGTACCCATCAAGTGGAACCTGAATGGGATCGCAAACCTTCAGCCATTCAATGTTGAGATCTTCTTTCGCCAATTTTGCCATGTCTGCTTCGAAATCATCACCGTGGTATTCATAATATCCGAATTCATAATAATTCCCATCATCAAACCGATGCAGGAATATGGAGAAATTCCGCATGTTGGCCTTTACCAGCAGATCCCGGACACTGGGATTTGAATCTGCATGCAAGGCCTTGTACTCTTCAATGCACTCAGGTTTGAACTTGATCACCATTCCCACCCTTTTTGATTTCCGAAGCTTCTTTATTGGCCTTTGGGATTTTATCAGTTTCTGATTCTTTTTGCGTGCAAGCTGTCTCCATAAGTACAATTAAGAGAATGGCTACAGGGATTTTTACTGATGATTTCATAATGATGATGATAGGTAAAGATAATTACTTTATAATATAACTTTACAAAGTTATGGTATTTTTTATATATCCATGTTGAGAACCCTGTTCAATATCAAGGCAAATGCCCCCATCAAGGCGGCATTCTCACCAAAGGCGACCGGCAGGATTTCAACTTTGCGCGATATCGGCTGCATGATATTCCTGTCAACGGAATCCCTGATATTATCAAAGAAGATATCACCTGCCAGGGATACACCCCCACCAATGGTTACAAGCTCGGGATTAAAGATATTGATAAGGCTGGAAATCCCGATACCGATGTAGTCCATGGCCCGCTTAAACACATTGCTTGCAAGTACATCCCTTTTCCTGGCCGCATCCGCAACCATTTTGGCAGTAACCTTATTGATATCGCCTCCACACATTTCAACCAATAAGCTGGATTGCCCGCGTGCGAGCCTGCTTCGGGCTGTCAGCGCAATGGCCTTTCCCGATGCCAGGGCTTCCAGGCATCCGTACTTTTTGCATGAACACTGTATATCGCTATCTGTCTCGATAGTAATATGTCCGAATTCTCCCGCAAACCCGTCTGCCCCCATCAGCAATTTTCCATCTACGATGATTCCGGCCCCAATCCCGTAACCTACGTTCACACAGATGAAATTCTGCAGTTTCTGGTCAGCCCCATAGGATAATCCCCCGAGTGCCATGAGCCGGGTGACATTATCGAATATGACCGGGTATTCAATGTTTTTCCCCAGGGTTTTTACAATATCCACGTTGTACCAGTCAAAATCAGGTGAATATTCAACCAGGTTTTTCCTTCTGTTGATCAGGCCGGCGACTGCGATACCCACTCCGAATACCCTTTGCTTCCTGACTTTGGGGTTCCCTTTACTCAACCGGTGGATCAGGTCTGACAGATCTTCCATGATAACATCAAACCCGGATTCAAGCCTCGTGGGTATCTTGATCTCATTGATGAATTTTCCGTCCAGGTTCGACAGGGCTCCCCGGGTAAAGGTGGCCCCAAGATCAATCCCAATCACATAGTTCTGCTCACTATTAAACTTAACGAGCAATGGCGGTCTACCTCCGCTTGAGCTTCCCATCCCCACCTCTGCCACAAGCTTTTCAGCATGGATCAATCCATCCACGATCCGGGTCACAGTAGGTGCACTCAGTCCGGTCCTCTTAACAAGATCTGCCCGGGAGACAGGACCGGTCTCGCGGATCAATCCCAATACCTTGATCTTGTTCAGCTTGTTTATAAATAAAGCGTCGGCTTTGGGACGGACAGATTTCTCCCCTTTCATCCAATAACATTAAAAACTTTCTAAAGTTATGTTATTTATTTCAGATAGGGACTTACAAATGTGTACTGGCCGGAGCCTATCTTTACTTCAAAATAATCATAATCAACTCCCTCTGCCCTTACAGGATCCGTTGCAGGGACCATCATATCATTCATCTTCAGGGTTTTATCTGCAGAAGGCACATAAACGGTTGCCGTGGTATTCACCGGAATATTGACTTTCAATATAAAATTCCCGTCTTTGATCTCCCATGCCGAGGAAACCTCTCCATAGGGTGAAATATGGGTGGCGCTTACGTTGTTCATTCCACTGCCCGGGTGTGGTTTGATAATGATGGACTTGAAGCCGGGAGCTTCAGGATCAATATCTATCCCTGCCACCTTCCGGTACAGCCAGTCCCCCACCGCCCCGTAGGCATAATGGTTAAAGGAATTCATACCCGGATTCTGGAAGGTACCATCCGGTTTTTGTCCATCCCATCTTTCCCATATGGTGGTGGCACCCTGTGTGACAGGATAAAGCCAGGATGGATAGTCAGTGCGGTACAACAATTTGTAGGCTTCATCCAGGTAGCCATATTTTGTCAGCACATGGCAGATGTCTGCCGCACCGAGGAAGCCGGTCGTAATATGCCCGAAGGCATTCACATCATCCGCCAGCCTTTTGGCCGCAACCTCTTCCAGCGGGGGCGGTATCAAACCAAAGGAAAGTGCCACCACGTATGCGGTCTGGGTATTCGATGACAGCCGGCCGTTGGGGGTGATATATTCCTTTGCATAGGCATCCTTGAT
>LJUP01000269.1 GCA_001303955.1 Bacteroides sp. SM23_62
ACGATATCCCCGAAGAAACCCTGCCTGGCCATATTCAGGGTAAGCAATTCGAAAAAATCATAACAACAATTCTCCAGCATCATACAATGCTTGCGGGTACGTTCGGACGTCTCTACAAGTTCCCAGCATTCATCAAGGGTCACTGCTGCCGGGACCTCAACACATACATGTTTCCCCTGGTTCATGGCATAAACGGCCATGGGGGCATGCAGGGCCCAGGGTGTGCAAATATATACGAGGTCTAAGTCCTCCCGGTCGCATAATTCCTTCCATGCTTCCTCAGTACCTGAGTAACTGGCAGGATCATGAGCGGTATTCGTAATTCGCTCCTTGGCCACATCGATTCTTTCAGGACGGAGATCGCACAGGGCTTTTATCTCAACACCTTCGATATGGCTCATCCTGCCTACGGCACCGGGTCCCCTTTGACCCAATCCGATAAAGCCAATTCTCACGGTTTCAAGCTTCGGGGCAGCATATCCGGACATGTTGAATTGTTGATCGGGCCTTCTCTCAACCGTTTCGGAACTGCATGATTTTATGAAATTGGTACCTGCAAGGCCTACTCCGGCCAAACCGGCGAGCCTGATGAAATCTCTACGATTTGTTTTCATGTGCTAATAAATTTTTAGATAAAAAATTCCTGTGATTGGGCATTTCCTAATTTAACAACTTTATTAATACTGGGATATCAATTCCTGGAAGAAAAGACTATAATTCATTTTGAAACATTAATACCTTTACCAATATAAACTTAAATATAAACAACATGTTGAACCTGAAGAAAGATGCTATTAGTGTTATGTTATTTATTCTTTCTGCCTGTTTGGTCAGTGGTAAGGCAAGCGGGCAAGACAATTCATCTGTTATCCGAAAAGAAAATGCTCCACCGGTAAAAGCCATATTTGTTGTTCATTCCTCATACCGTGATATTGAAAAGTTCAGGGCTTTTGCTGAGCAGATCGCCCGTTTAAGACCCTTTGGCAGAATTGATATGTATATCAACCTGACTGCGGAAAAAGCCGATTTTGAAATGCCGGAAGGTGGAAGCCCATGGCATGAATATGCAGCCTATGACCGGAGTCTGTCAAAGTTCTTTCCTGATGAAAAGATCGCTCCATTTATTCCTGAAGAACTGGTGAATAAGAACCGTCAACTCCTTAAGCAAAAAGTAAAAATAATCAGGGATCTGGGACTTAATGCAGGATATAGGGCCAATGAACCTCATTTTCTGCCAAAAGCATTTTTTGAATCTTACCCGCATCTGCGCGGTCCCAGGGTTGATCATCCCAGACGCAGCCTGCAAAAGGAGTTTTCACCCTGCTTTCACCAGAAAGAAACACGGGATATGTATCAGCATATGGTAAACACATTATTTAAAAATGTACCCGAGATCAATACGGTCCATTTCAACATGAACGATGCCGGTTCGGGATTTTGCTGGGCGGAGTGGCTTTACAGCGGCCCGAATGGTCCGGTTAATTGTAAAAATCTCAACATGAGTGAAAGGGTATTAAACCTGGTTAATCTATTTAAAAACGGGGCCGGACAAACCGGGCATGATATTGACATTTTTATGTGGGGTATGTTTACAAACAGCGAAATTGACGATATTATAAGTCACTTACCGGATAATTGTTTCGTCAGGGGGGTGGAAAAGGGGAATTTCCCCCCGGTGAAAAATGTTGGAGGTATGGCATGGTCTGCTAATCCGGTACGCGGGATCATAAATCCTCTTGGCATCCTGAGAACCCTGAATAGCAACAGTGAAAATATGCCGCAAAGATATTCCCTGGGTTTTAGTGGAGCTTATGACCGGGGCACTGAGCGCCTGGAAACGGTGGAAAAAGTCGTCGATATTATCGAAGATTATCTTGCCAACCCTGCCGAAGAGGGATTGGTCCCTGCATTGCAAAATCTACAAAAACTTTGTGTTGAATGGGCGGGAGAAGAATCGGCAGACCGCTTGTTCGAAGCATTTGTTGCTTTGGACGAGGCACTGAAATTAAAACAGGCTACGATAGGGGGATTAAGTACATTATACTGGGGGGTGTCAACACGACAAATTACCCGTCCGCTTGTCATTGTTCCCGAGAGGCTCAGTCCCCAGGAAGAAGCATATTTTCTACCTCATGTTTTCAATGTATCCCTTGAAGAAGCCCGCAATGATTATATGGATATTCATGGTGGAGGCCACAATGCCATACCTATGGGAGCTGCCGGTCATTTTCTGTCTGATTTAAAAAAAGTATACACGTCAATGGAAAAAATCACAAATGCACCTGAACAAAAATTTCTGGACAATATGGCCATGGCATTGCGTATTTATAGCAGCGTTGTCAGGAGCTGTGGTAATTTTAACGACGCACAGATGATCCGAAACCGAAACAAGGAAGTCCTTTCGGGACCGGTTCACAGGCCGAATAAAATCCCCACCTGGACAGGAGATCAGGATCTTCTTGATTTCAATGAGATTATGCGTGATGAGCTGGATAATACAAATGAATTGATTGATTTATTGGAAAACGGGGGCATGGATCTAATAAACCATGCTGAAGATCCAACCCTTGAAGATACCTTTTTACTAGGCCCTGATCTGATTGAGAACCTTAAACAAAAAAGGAAAATCATGCTCGATCACTGGCTGGATATAGAAGATTACATGACGTCCCCATTTAAATAGTTAGATCCAGTCAAAGCTTTTTGCAAGCACCATTGAACAGATTATCACATGCAGTGTCAGGAGTTCAGTGTCTATGAACATTACCAGTCATTGCAAATCTCTCTGCTTCGGACCAATTCCCCGATGCGGTCAATGGTTACGTATTCGATGTTGTAATTGGCATTGAGGTATTCGATGGCCATGGCCATGTGCTCGGGAACCGCCTCACGGTAATCATGGCTGCCAATGATTGCATAATCAGCTGATCGCAGTCTCTGGTCGATGGCTGAGTATATGGTCTTTTCATCTTCATCGAGATAAACACAGGTAGAAAGCAATGTGATTTCACGTCCGCCGTCAATGACCCAGACATTGTCCCCCTTATGCTCATAACGGGTAATGCCGATCACCCCATTCAAGCGGTCGGGACCGAAAAGAAAATTTTTAATGCCAAATTCATCACTCAGGAAAATAAAGTCTTCAATATAGTACAGGCTGTCATTTGAATCGCCGCCGCCATACCTGAAACTCCGGGGCATAGGCAACCCGCCTTTTTCAATTTCAGATTTCGCATCCGCGAGCCACTGCATCCTTCTTTCCACCATTTTGAACGACTCGAAATCATCGGGATCATCCATAATAAACCACTTGAAGTGGACGTGGAGTGAGAACTCATCGATATCCCGGCGGTCAGGGAAAAGCTTCGCAGCACTGGTTCGTGCTTCGATATGTTCTTTGTCCACGACAATGAGCCAGGTGAAAGGGACATTGTATTTTTGACATACCTCTGTTATCTGCCGGGTATATTCGCCCTGAAAGTGTTCGAAATCCCTCGGCATGAAGTATGCCTCCTTGTCCGTTGAGAAGGCTACATATTTTTTCGGTTTTGTGCCGGGATCATCTTCACCACCTGCGGGACATCCGAAAAGGGGCAGAGGTGCGCAACATGCAGCAAGAGCAACAGTGAGCAATGCTATGGTTGATATTCTGTTCATTGTTTGGATATTTGGGTTATAACATCACCACCGGTTCAAATCATCAAATCTCGGGTTCACTACGCTGCTGTAAATGGACCCGAATGTATAGAAAATGGTAAGATCTGTGAAAAATGAATATTGGGTCGCCAGTTCTTTCTGGCGCAGCAGGATCTCCTCGGTTGATGCGCCGCCTTTGACAAGTGAAAGCTGATTATGGATCATGGATACACCCCCTGAGAATCGTACCTGAAGGCCCTTGGCAATCCTTATATTCATGGACCCCCGAAAGGCAAGATTGTTTTTCGACCAGTCATGGAAATAATTTTTCCATCCCAGGTAGGCTTCAAGGGAACCCCATTTCTGGATCACTTCGGCAGCTATATCCAATCTGTGGCCCCATAGCTGTTCGTTCATTTTATCATAAATGGTGGTATCAAAATAGTGATGAAATACGGGTCCCGTGCTGTACATCATCCTTACCTGTTTCCTGGTTGATTCCGCATAGGGGAAAATATTATACTCTATCCCCGGGAAAACATAGTACTTTAACCTGTAATTGCTATAGGTGAAGGAACCAAGGTGGGCTTTGGCCCCTATGGACCAGTGTTCCCCCAGGCTTTTTACCGCCAAAGCATCCATTACTTTGATCTGGTTTAAACTGGTTATTTCACCCTCGTCAGTTTCAAACTTTTCTACCGTACGGCCGAAATCTGCAGAAAACTCCATCTTCCATGCCTCCGTCACCCTCGCAATATTAAAACCACCCCAGATATTGGTATACTTATTAGACTTCTCCCCTCTTAACGTGCCACCCAAAAATAATCTGATGACCCAGTTATTCCATGGATCATCCAGTATGTGCTCTTCAATCCCGTCCTTAAATCTGATCTCTGTATAATCAGACAGGGGCGTGCGCAATATATATCGCATGAGGCCCATTTTCAGGGTATGGACCTGGGCATCCATGGTCTTTTCAAGGGTATTGTCAGGACTGCTGATATATTTCAGGGTGTCAGCCAAGCCATAAAATTCATGCTGGCCGATCAGGAAAAAAGTATATTCTGTCCCCTTTGCCCCGGTTTGCTGGGATGTGACTATAATGTATACCTGGGCATCCTTTGGATCACGGACATGGTTGATAACTGGAATTTCTTTCCTGATAAAATCGGTCGAAAGATCTTCCTCACTGGCGCTTATATAAACGGTTAAGGCATCATTTTTCAGACTGCCTGCAGTTTTTTCCAGATCCTGGGCAAAAGCATGTCCTGCCAGTAGTGAGAAAAGAATTAAGACAAATAAGTATGTTTTCATTTTCTTGTGTCTGGTGAATGATTGAATACCTGGGGACCTTACTGTCCGGACTAAGGTAACAATATCAACCAGAAGGTTAAAACCTTTTTCTTTTTGGGCACAGTTTATTGTTAGGTGTGTCGCGGGATTAACTTTGAGGGAATGTCTAAGAGATATTGAAGCAGAAGGTCATATAAAATGGCAAGTTTGAAAAGCCGGATTATTCTATGGTTATATCTTTGTGGACATATATTTCTCCGAGCCATATGCTGCCATTGATCTGTTGTATGTCTTCTTTTTCAACCTGATAACCAAGTCCCGGATACCCGAAACCTGCATTGTATTGTCCAGGTAAAATATCCTCAAAATCCTCATAGGTTATGTTAAATGTTTTGCTCCCGAAACTTTTAATAAGAGAGAGCCATTTAAATTCCCAGGTGTTCCAGGGCTCAGGCTGAACTGTCTGAATCCGATGGGTATATGTTTTTTTGTTGCTTACATCGCTAATGAATAATCCATTTGTAAAGTAATGGAACAATCCGATTCCCATTTTATCAGGATCCAAAATATAATAATTATTGGAATCCTGATTAAATACATTCAATGTAATAGTCACATTTGTATTCGATGAATAGTCAACAGATTTTATTTCACAACCTAGTCCAAGACGAAACTGATCATATTTTTTCAAGGCTTCCACGATTCTTATATCTCCTCTGGGATCCGGATCCACATTTCCAAGGGAGTCAACGATCCCGATAAAGTCTATGGGGACAATATATTCCGGAAAGAAGGAAGGACAGCAGTGAATTACAGGTCCGGCAGGCAGATAGGAGGAATAACCCGGAATGGTCTGGCCGGTATATATCTCAAGGCCATCAGCCAGGACAGTAAAACCAGTAATGCCTTTCACATCTGTAAGAATTGGGTTGTTTTTTCTCAAATAAATCAAGTGAGTTGAAAAATCATAGTAGTCAATATCACCGTGGCTTATGATATAACCATCATCGAAAATAATGGAGAATCCCTCTGATGAATCCGGAATTGAATTCGTTATGATTTTTTCGCAGGCAAGGCTTAATAAAATTACCAGTACCAAAAGTACCTGTATTGTTCTCATATCCCATTTTAAATTTATGATGAACTTTCGGAGTGGTTGGTTGCGTTTAACCATGCAGGATAAAAGTCTATTCGTCAGTATAATAAATATCCAGCAAGTCCAATGATTGGTAATGATGCTCAAGCCTTGGGCTGAAGTGATCCCATTCCCTGTTCAGAGCTTCTGTCCATCCTACCTCGGCCAGCACCAGCAACCGTGGAAATATCTGCCGGTCCATCCCTGGTTCGGTCCGGTCAATATGAGACCAGAAATTAGCCTGTACCCCTAATATTTTTCCCGGATTAAGCGTTTCGATCTTATCAATGATTGATTCGAGAGAATATACCTTCTCTGTGGATATCCTATCATAGGTATAATCGAAATAACAATGTGAAGTCGGTGTTAAAATAACCATATTCCCCTGCTCGACAGCACTTAAAAGGGCATTTTCCATACCGGCCCTCCAGAACATTACCGTAGCTGTCCCGCTGAGCCCTCCTTCTGTTATCTCATCCCATCCGATGAGTTTCTTACCTTTGCTCTGAATGTACCCTTCTACCTGCCTGATAAACCAGCTTTGAAGTTCATCCTCATCCTTCAGACTGTATTCCTTTATCACTCTTTGGCAGTGGGGACAGGTCTTCCACAATACCTTTGGAGCTTCATCCCCTCCAATATGGATATATTCCGATGGAAACAGTTCACTCACTTCTGAAAGAACATTTTCAAGGAACTCAAATGTTTCCTTCTTCCCTGCACAAAAAATCTCATTATGGATGCCAGGTCCCATAAAAAAAGGATGAACGGATAACGTATCCCCGGTACAAGATAATTCAGGGTATGCAGCAAAGACCTCTGTCGTGTGACCCGGCATCTCTATCTCGGGAATGAGCTCAACACCCCTGGCCTCTGCATACCTTACCAATTCGCGTATATCCTCCCTGGAATAATATCCCTCCCTTTCCCGTGGTTCATGATAAACGGTATCAAATTGGGAAGCTATTTCTGTTAAAGCTGGATACTTTTCGATCTCAATGCGCCATCCCTGATCGTCAGTAAGATGCATATGGAGCCTGTTCATTTTGTAGTATGAAAGAGCGTCTATGTATTTTTTGGTATGACTTATATTCCAGAAAGTGCGACTGTAATCAATCATCAATCCTCTCCACTCAAACCTTGGTTTATCAAGGATGTTTACACATGGAAGTTCCCATGCAACATCATCTACGGCAGCTTCTCTCAGTATTTCGACGGGGAAGAGCTGACGCAATGTCTGGATGCCCCAGATTATACCCTTAGGCCTGTGGGCAGTGATCAGTACCTTTTTGCTTGTGATTGTCATTTCATAGCCCTCTTCACCTAATGTTGACAATTCATCCAACAACTTCAATTCAATCAAATTCCCTCCGGTATGCCTTTTGTTTATGGGAAGAACATATCCTGAAGCTGGAGATAGATAATCCCTTAACTGTTCTGCCTGAACCATCAGATCCCGGTTTGCTTTTATCGAAGTTTTGGATGTCATTTCAAATGTACCCTCTAAAACGGTTATGACTTGAGGCCTTGGAATTACCTGGATCTCTGCCTGAACCTCTTCGGTTAATGGTTCCTTACAGGAATATAAAATCAAGCATAACGAGAAAATCCATAACATCCTTTTCATCATCCCTGTTCCTTCATGTTTCATTTGGGGTACGCAATTTCCGTATATTTAGGTTTTCGCCTGTAAAACAAGACAGGCCGCTCCTATCAGTCCGGCATGATCTCCCAACCGGGCCTTGACCACTTTGGTTTTTTCCGCAGGAAGAGGAGAAATATATTTACGCAGATGCTGTTCCATGGCGGGTGCGAATAAATCCATCGCATTGGCAACGGATCCGCCGAGAATAACGATGTCCGGATCAATGGTATTGATCCCCCAGGCAACTGCATAGGCCAGGTGTTCACCAAATTGTTCAAAGGTCTGACGGGCGAATTTATCCC
>LJUP01000270.1 GCA_001303955.1 Bacteroides sp. SM23_62
TGGCCCTCGCTGAATTATGTATTTACTATACCTGGGAGTTTGCTGACGGTGAAAGGTATTTCAAACGGGCCCTTGAGATCAATCCCAATCTAAGCCTTGCCCATTACCATTATTCCTGGCTCCTTTTCCTGTTGGGCCGGAATGAGGAAGCAGTTGTTGAGCATGAACTGGCAGCACTGTGCGACCCGTTCAATACCATGATTACCGCATTTACCGGAGCATTATATGGGTACCTCGGCCGGTATGAAGATGCGATCCGGGAGGCCCATAAAACATTCGAAATCCAAAGGGACTGCCCGGATGGCTATTTTGTTCTGGGTGAGACCTACCTGGCAATGGGCAAAGAAGATGAGGCCATAGCAGTGCATAAAAAACTGGCCGAGGTTGACCACATATGGAAATGGTGGTATGGGTATATGTTGGCCATAACCAATCACCATGAGGAAGCGGAGAAAGTCCTGGATGAGCTCCTGAATGAAACCATGACGAGTTGGAAAGCCATGGGGATTGCCGTGATTTATGGAGCACTGGGAAAACTGGATCAGGCATGGGAATGGATCGCCTATGAACCGGCCCATGCCTGGATCCCATGGGTGGCCGTCATGCCGATGTGGAAACCCCTATATAATGACCCGCGATTCGATGAATTCATCAAGGAATTAAATCTGCCCTAAATTCAATTCAGGTGCTCCGCTTCCGCAGCGCCTGACACGCCTCCTGCAATATAATTTAAACTTTTTGACAGAAAACTTCTTGGTGGCACCTTAGTATTTGCGGTAACTTGTTATTACCTAAAATCAAGCATCATGAAAACTTATGTCACTTACCTATCTAAGGTATCGATAATTTTTCTCATGGGTGTTATTTTTATGAATCTCACTATTTGCTTTGCACAATCGCCCTGGACACAGAAAGCGGATATGCTTTACAGAGCGTACAATCCTTCTGCCTGCATATTTGATGGAAAATTATATTTAATGGGAGGACTTGACCGCTATTCCGGTGTCGAGACGAATTATGCCCTTGATTCAGTATCAGTATATGATCCAGAGCAGGATAGCTGGTCATTGCGAGCAAACATGCCAAACAACAGGTGCGATTTCACTTCCTGCATATATAACGGGAAGATCCTTGCTATTGGTGGAAGTCGAAGTCTCTACTTTAATCCTGTAAGTGCCATCGATGCATATGACCTTGTTTCCGATTCCTGGAGCCATCTCACGGACATCCCATTAGCCGGTGTATTGCAGGCTGCAACCATATTGGACGACAAAATCTATGTTTTTAGCGGTGCACCAGAAGAATCTGATTTCCCTTATGACAATGTTCAGATATATGATCTGTTATCAGATACCTGGACCGAAGGGGTTAAAATGCCAACTCCCCGAACAGCGGCCTCAGCGATTGCCCTGAACGATAAGATCTATGTAGTTGGAGGGCAGCAGGGCAAAACAACAGGTTATCTGGGCATGACAACCGTGGAGGTGTATGATCCAGCAACCGATAGCTGGATCACAGGAACGGATATGATCATTCCGAGGAAATGGCATGCAACCTGCTGCCTTGATAGCATGATCTACGTTTTTGGAGGCCTCTATGGCAGCTGTACAGATTGGTATTCCGGCGGCGAATTTTATGATCCTAAAGCCGATAGGTGGAGAGAAATAACTCCCAATATAAATTTAATAGGCCCGTGCAGAATTGCACCTTATAATGGCAATATATATGTCTGTGGTGGTGAAGTAACAACTTGTGATGCAAATGCCACATATGATGTGAAATCATTATTCCTGTATGAACCTCACTTTGACCTCTATCCCATGTTAGACTATACCTTTGTTGATAAGAACGCTGTAATTGCAGGTGCTGATTCAGTTCTTATTTCAACCAGGATGTACGATCCAAGTGGCATAAAACCTATGGTCATATGACCTAAACATGTAATGAGCTCATTAACCAGAAGCTTTTAGAAAAATATCGTATCCACAGAAAAGAAAGTAAATCCCATCTAATAAACAAATAGTAAAGTTGTATTAACAGGGGCCTCGGGAATATTTCTGAGGCCTTTGATTTTAGCATAATGTAGGTTAAATTGCTGATCTGATGTTGCTTCAACTTCTCTCAAGGATTACAAAATGAGTATTTGATAATCTGGCAATCAAAACTGAAATCCGGAAATCTTTGAAGTGACGGAATGATAAATATTCTTGGATTGACATGTGGATGAGAAGGAGGATCTCTTCCAGCAGGTTATGTACTATGATCAGGACGGGATCCTCTGGCTGGGTACTGATAAAGGGCTGGTGAAGATTGTGGCGAAAAAGAAAGGATTTCATCAGATTGGTCCAGTATCCGGAGGTGAGGGGGGATTGAACTACCACAAACTGAGTACGGTGACTGTGGACCAGAATAACCAGCTCTGGTTGGGCAGTGTGGGGGGTGGACTGTTTCGAGGCAGAAAAAACAAGGATGGAAGCTACTATACATTTGACAGATACCTTCATGATCCGGCCGATACTTATTCGCTTGCAGGTAATTACATCTCAGCCATATTTGAGGATTCAGGTGGAGATATATATATTTCGGCCGACCGGTCAAGTAGCCAGAATGAGATCCAGGGTTTTGCGTTAAGCCCTTATAATCCAACAAAATACTTGATATATATATCTTAATACAGTAACTTGTAGTTGGCTTGACCTGAATCTCACCTTCCAAAGTAGTATTTCCATACCCTCTCAAAACTGAAAGTCAACCTTAATGAAAAAGTCTGGACTTTTCCTATTGGTCATTCTTCTTCTGGATTCTCCTGCCACTGCACAAATCATCAATATCCCGGCAGACCAGCCTTCCATTCAGGCGGGCATTGAGGTGGCCAGGTATGGAGATACGGTCCTGGTTGCCGAAGGCACCTATTTTGAAAATATCAACTTCAGAGGAAAAGCCATTACCGTTGCCAGTCACTTCATTATCGACGGCGACACCACGCATATATCAAGGACCATCATTAATGGCAGCAGGCCTTTGAATGTGGACTACGCACCGACGGTGCAAATGACCTCTGGTGAAGATACCACATCTGTCCTTTCCGGATTATGTATTACAGGAGGGACAGGTACGTTGGTTCAAGGTGGGGGTGTCTTTCACAGGTGCGGCGGGGGTGTCTATATTGGACAATCTGGGGGAAAGATAGAACATAACCTCATTATGCACAATCACATTAATTATGATCGGTGTACGGTCACAGGAGGTGGTATTAGTGCAGGTGTAGGAGCGGAGCACAATCTTGTTATCAGAAGAAATACGATCATGAAAAACACGGTTCAATCCCAGGAGCAGGCTGATGCCGCCGGAATTGTGGTAGCAGATGCCTTCAGGGCAAAGATCATTGTTGAGTATAACAGGATTACTAATAACCGTGCCATATCGACAGTTGAAAACCATGCTCATGGGGGAGGCATGACCCTGGCTATGTTTTTATCATCTAACAGTGATTTTTTGGTCCGCAGAAACGTCATAGCCTATAATGAATTGTATAGCAATCCCGAAATGGAAAATTGTAATACATACGGTGCCGGTATAAATGTATTTTTCTATGAACCAATGGATGGCCGTTTTAACATCACTCGTCATCCAACACCGGTTATCTGCGAGAATATCATAAGCCATAACACTTCAGTGAATTGGGGAGGGGGAATATCACTGATTCGTGTAACAACTGATTATCCGGATGCTCCGGTTTGTCCGCACCCATTAATCATTAATAATGCGATCACAGATAATTATGCACTTGATGGATCAGGTTTGCGGAATAGGAATGCATGTCCGTTATTACTGAATAATACTTTCCGTAATGATTTATCAGCCGAAGGCAGCCGGGAGCTGTACAATGACAATCCGGCCTATGATAAGTCTAACCTGGGATATATTAATGCATATAATAATGATATCCAGGGCGACTGGATGAATGGAAAAAATATACGTTACAAAGACTATCCGAAGGTATTTTCAATTGGTCATACATGGAAAGCCAATGTATCGGACACAGGGACAATCAGTTTCAGGCTTCTGCCCCCGATCTGGAGAAGGTGGTGGGCCTATACCTGTTATGGTTCTTTCATCCTTTCCCTGCTCCTGCTTTACCGAAGGTTCCTTATTAGCCGTGCGAAGCTGAGAACGGCCCTGGAGGTTGAAAGGATCGAGAAACAGAAGATCCAGGAGATCGAGCAGATGAAGTCCAGGTTTTTTGCCAATATATCGCACGAGTTCCGGACTCCGCTCACACTTTTACTTGGACCGCTGAACGACCTTGTGAAGAACAGGCCCGGGTTTGCAAAGGAGGACCGCACCTTATTCAGTTTGATGCAAAGGAATGCAGAGCGGCTTCAAAGACTTATCAATCAGTTGCTTGACCTGTCAAAACTCGAAACTGGGAGTGTTAAGCTTCAGGTCAGTGAGGGTAATCTTACGGATTTTGTGAAGAGGATAGTTTTCTCCTTTCTATCACTGGCTGAAACCAAAAAAATCAAATACAGTTATGACCTGCCGGATATATCCACTTCGGTTTACTATGATGCGGAGAAGCTGGAAAAGATTCTCAATAATCTGATCTCCAATGCATTTAAGTTTACACAGGATGGAGGCCGGATAAAAGTAGTATTGAAGTACCTTGATCCGGATGTGAATGGTATACCTGAACGCATGGAACTGGTCATCAGCGATTCCGGGAAGGGCATTTCCAAAGAACATATTGAAAAAATATTCGACCGGTTCTACCAGGTAAATAAATCAGACACCCGGGAGGAAGAGGGTTCGGGGATCGGGCTTTCCCTTACCAAAGAACTGGTGTCCCTTTATAAGGGAAAGATCAGTGTGGAAAGCGTGCCCGGCAGAGGAAGTGTTTTTACTGTTTCGCTCCCGGCAGCCAGGGAACATTTCAGCGAGGATGAAATAACAGATAACCTCGAAGAGGAAACAGTTGAAGCTGAGACAGATGATCACGGGATCATAACGGACCGCCCTGAAATATCTGGAACAGTTAGAGAGCTGGCGGAACCGGACGGGACAATGATCCTGATCGTTGAAGACAACTTTGATCTTCGCAAATACATTTCCCAAATACTGTACTCCTCCCACCAGATTGTTGAGGCTGATAATGGAAAGTCAGGAATGGAGAAGGCCATTGAACATATCCCGGACCTTGTGATCAGTGACCTGATGATGGCTGAAATGGACGGCATTACCATGTGCAGGAAGCTGAAATCAGATGAAAGGACGAGTCACATCCCCGTCATAATGCTGACCGCAAAAGCTGACAAAAGGAGCAAACTGGAAGGTCTGGGAACCGGAGCTGACGATTACATCATCAAACCGTTCGATGCAGAAGAGCTCCTTGTCAGGGTGGAAAACCTGATCACCCAAAGGAGGAAATTGAGGGAAAAATACAGGAAGGAATTTATCTCCGGGCTTAAGGATATGAAGTTTGCACCACCCGATGAACAATTCCTGAACCGGGTCTCAGAAACGATCAACCATCACCTGTCAGAATCAGAATTCAATATTGAAAAATTGAGCGAGGAAATAGGGATGAGCCGTTCCCAGTTATACAGAAAGACGCTGGCCGTTACGGGTTACACGCCTGTTGAATTCCTTCGGAATATCAGGCTGAAGCATGCTGTCCATATGTTCCAGGAAAAACACCACAACATTGCCCAGGTCGCTTATCATGTGGGATTCAGCAACCCCTCCCACTTCTCAGAATGCTTCAGGGGACTATTCGGCTTAACACCTTCTGAATACATCAAAGGCATTTGAAACCTATCCTGCAACAGATGCAACATTTACCGCAGCATCTGCAACATTTCGGGTAGATATCCGCTTCTGCTATATTGTATTTTGCAGTAAACCAAATCCAAAAACCCAATTGTCATGAAACTTGCGCCCATTCCTTTCATTTTCCTGAGTATTATTTCTATTGAAACAACCATTGGGCAAATTACTTGGGAAGTAGTTAATGTTCCAACAGTCGGAAATATTACTGATATAGATATGGGACCTGATAATGATATTTATGTAATTGAAAGTTTTGGGGAGGTAGGAAGTATATTTGGGGAGGACAGTTTAATTCGTTCTTTGGATAACGGTACAAGCTGGAATTACATAAATGTAGGTAGCTCGGGGGTAGTAAATGATATTTTTATTACCTCTAACGGTGAATATTATATTGGCGCAGGTCAATGGGGTGTAGGAGGGTATGAGCCTCCTGGTGGGATTTTTTACTCACCAAATGGCGTGGACTGGGAGCATCTTTATAATGATGAACCAGGCTGTGGCCATATTGAGAAGGTTTATAAGAACTATCAAGGCGACCTGCTTGCTATTACAGATATGGGTGGCCTATATCAACTAAAAGCAGGTGAACAAACGTGGGATAATCTCTGTGATTGTGATGATGATCTCTGTGATTGTGAATATATGGAATATATTGATTGTGGATGTCAAGGACTATATAATGATTGGAATACATTTTTTGGAGTATATGAATTAAAAATAGATACATTAAATCAATACTATATAAGTACTACAAGAGGTTTATTTAAATCTAGTGACAAAGGATTATCATGGACAGTTTTTGAACTTAAACATGAGATTCAATGCACTGAAGTTTATGACAATCTAGATATTATAGCGGGTACATCGCAGGATGGAATATTTCATTTTAATGATGAAAATGATGTTTGGACTAACATTGGATTGAAGGGGAGGGATATACGGACTATTTACAGTCAAGAAAATTCAATTCTGTTTGTTGCAACTCTAGATAGCGGGGTATACTATACGAATAATAACGGGAATACATGGGTTCAACTAAACCAGGGATTAGACACAACTAGTATACTAATTATGAAAATAAGTCCCTCTGGATTCTTTTATATATCAACTGGTAGTAAAGTTTATAAATCTGTTGAATCCTTTGATGATATTTACCAACCAACCTATACTACTGGGATTCGGGCTGCAAAGGAGAATGAAAACTTGAATAATATATTTTCACAGAGCTATCCAAATCCTTTTTCCGGACAAACTAATATAACCTTCCATCTTAAACGACCTCAGAACATAAGACTAGCAATATATAATTCTGTTGGGCAACTTATAGAGATTTTAGTTGATGAATACAGGGCATCTGGTAGCCATTGCGAAATCTGGGATGCAGGAATTAATAGTCCAGGTATTTATTATTATCGGATAGAAACAGAAGAATTTAATGATTCATATAGATTAATCTTACAATAAGAAGCATCATATTGCTAGAAGCCCCCAGGCTTAACGCTTGGGGGTTTTTTATTAAGCCGTTAAAAACCAATAGAAATAATGGGATTCAGCAACCCCTCCTACTTCTCAGAATGCTTCAGGAGACTATTCGGCGTAACACCTTCAGAATACATCAAAGAGAATTGAACCCTGTAATGCAACAGATGCAACATTTACCGCAGCATCTGCATCATTTTGGGTAGATATACGCTTCTGTATGATCGTATTTTGCAGTAAACCAACAATCTAAAGTCATGAAACGGATAGGACTCATATTTCTGTTGTCTATTTTCTCATTGAGTTTATTCAGCCAGGCGGCACACTGGAAGAAACATCCCGGCAATCCTGTGCTGGAGCCTGGTGAAGCGGGAACATGGGATGATAAGTCTCTTTTTATGCCCAGCGTACTGGATATCAATGATACCCTTCATATGTGGTATGCAGGATCTAATACAACCGGGGAAGGCGGAGGTATTGGCCATGCCTTCTCTACGGATGATGGACTGACATGGACTGGAAATCCTGAAAACCCTGTGCTGAACACGGGTCCGGAAGGTAGCTGGGATGAGAATCATATCTATTTTCCACTGGTTATCTATGATGAAACCAATTCGATTTTTCATATGTGGTATACCGGAGGGAATGCTTCTTTTGAAGAAAAAGGCGGATATGCAAGTTCCACAG
>LJUP01000271.1 GCA_001303955.1 Bacteroides sp. SM23_62
AACAGCATTTCCAGGTATTCATTGCCCAGGTAGGCTGTGAAAAAGCTTTCGGGGACCAGCACCTCGATCAATGCAGCCAGAAGCAATCCGATCAGAAGCCATTTGGCAATGTCTTCGAGGAATTCCACAAATGCATATCTTAGCATGCCCGGCAGGGAGCGGTCCTCCTTCTCATTGTTTCCGGATTCATGCTGCCTGGCTTCTTCCTCCTTGTGGCCACTGCGGTCAAACCTGTTGGTGAGAAAACCTCCGAAGAACCCGGTGAACAGTGCAATAACCGGTTTTACTATGGCCATGGGCAATCCCAGCAGGGAATAGGTGACCATGATGCTGTCCATGCCGGTCTGCGGGGTGGATATTAAAAAAGAAACCGAGGATCCTTTCGAAGCCCCGCTGTTATAGAAGGAGATGCCTGTCGGGATCACCCCGCAGGAACAAAGGGGCAGGGGAATCCCGATCAGGGCAGCATTGATCACGGATGCAGAATTGGGTTTCCCCAGGTATTTATAAACCTTTTTTTTCGGGAACCAGACATACAGTATCCCGGCAAACAAAAAACCAAGCAGAAGATAGGGTGCCATCTCCAGCGAAATGTCGACAAGCGCCGACAGGAACCGTATTGTATAATCCATCATACCCGGCATATCTATTTCTCATTTATCAGCTCATCATCAATACAGCATCCGAACTCCACTTCCAGGGTAGTATGCTGGATATGGAACTTATTGTGCAGGAGGCTCCGGATCCTGTTTTTTAATGCATCGGTTCTGCTTACAGGCATATCTTCATCCAGGTCTATATGTCCCTCGAAATGTACCTGCTGGTCATTGAGGCTCCAGGCATGAACATGATGTATATTTTTAACCCCCTCGAGTTTTTCCACTTCAGATTTAATGTCATCCAGGTTCAACTCCTTGGGGGATGACTGCATCAGGATATTGAACGAATCCTTTAATAGCAGGTATGTCTCCTTCATGATATACAGGCTGATCAGGATGGTGATGGCCGGGTCGATCCAGTATATTTCAAATTGCCAGATCAGTATTCCCCCGATAATGACCACAATGGAAGAAAGTGTGTCTCCCAGCAGGTGCAGGTAGGCAGCCCGGATATTGATATTCTTCTTTGAATCAGATTGCAGTAAAACAACGGCTATCAGGTTTGCCAGGAGTCCTATAGCAGCCACGGAAAACATGATAATCCCCTTAATGGGTGCCGGGTGCTGGAAGCGTTCCACTGCTTCCCAGATGAGAAAAATACATATGGCCACCAGCACGATGGAGTTGACAAATGCTGCAAGGATCTCAATCCGTTTATAACCAAAGGTTTTACGTTGGTTTGAATCCTTCTTGCTGATGCGGTGGGCGATGTAGGCCAGCAGGACAGCCAGCCCGTCACCAAGGTTATGGATGGCATCTGAAAGCAGGGCCAGGCTGTTTGAAACAATGCCCCCGATGATTTCGGCAACGGTAATGGTGAAATTCAGTACAACAGCTGCCAGGAGGTTCTTCTCGCTGATCCCCGACGTTGAATGAT
This sequence comes from Bacteroides sp. SM23_62, assembly GCA_001303955.1. Taxonomy (GTDB): domain Bacteria; phylum Bacteroidota; class Bacteroidia; order Bacteroidales; family SM23-62; genus SM23-62. The sequence goes on from LJUP01000271.1 coordinate 1,537, forward strand.
GATGTCCATGCCCTGCATGTCCTGATATTTGCTCACCGTTGTGCATTAAATTTATGATTTCTATATAAACAAAAGCAGGCTGACTGCCATGATCGCCATCCCGGCGACCAATCCATAAATGGCATGGTGGTGGTGTCCGTATTCCCTGGCGGTCGGAAGTAATTCATCCACTGAGATGAATACCATGATCCCTGCAACCCCACCGAACAGGACCCCGATGATGGATTCATTAAACACGGCTGACAAGAAGAGCCATCCAAGGATACCTCCGATCGGTTCCGCCAATCCGGAAGCAAAGGAAAGAAAGAATGCTTTTCTTTTTTTCCCCGTAGCATAATAGACGGGAACGGATACCGCAATCCCTTCCGGGATATTATGAATGGCAATGGCAACCGCAATCGGTATAGCGATGGTCGGATCAGCCATCCCTGCTGCAAATGTTGCCAGTCCCTCAGGAACATTATGCATGGCAATGGCCATGGCCATGAAAAGCCCCATCCGTAACAAACTGCTCTTCTGGTTCTTCTGTCCATGGAGCCGGATATCCTCGACACGCCTTATCTCATGTGGATTTTCAAAGGTAGGCACCATTGAGTCGATAATGGCAATGACCAGTATTCCCCCAAAAAATGAAAGCACGGCATACCAGCTTCCTGCAGTCATCCCGTAACTTTCTCGCAACAGCTGTATTGACTTGCCAAGGATCTCGGTAAAAGACACATAAATCATAACACCGGCTGAAAATCCAAGGGCAGTGCTCAAGAAGCGGGTATTGGTGGATTTTGTGAAAAAAGCCATAGCACTTCCAATCCCGGTTGAGAGTCCGGCAAATAGTGTCAATCCAAATGCAAATAATACGCTACCTTCCATGGTATACATTTTGTTTAGGAGTACTGGTAAATATGTCCTTGAGCCACTTATCTAACCGTTCGTTCGTCAAATCCGGCTGGTTTTCTTCATCCAGTACCAGTCCCACAAACCTGCCTCCTTTCACCGCAGCCGATCCCTCGAATGAATATCCGGCAACGGGCCACGATCCGGTGAAACTGCATCCCGTTTTTTGCAGCACCTCATATAATTTCCCCAGCGCATCTGCAAAGGTCTCCGGATATGATTCCTGATCTCCCAGTCCAAATAATGCCACCTTTTTCCCGCTAAGGTCAAAATCCTCCAAGCGGCTCATGAAATGCTCCCAGTCTTCCTGTACCTTTCCTATCCCCCAGGTGGGGATACCCAGTATCAGTACTTCATAGCCCAGCAGCTCTTCAGGAGATGATACCTCCACATCCCACAGGTCAGCCTTGTCTGATCCCATCTTGTCCTGAATCCTGGAAGCAATGGCTGCTGTCTTCCCGGAAGATGATCCAAAAAAAATTCCAGCTTGTTTCAATTTAGTCTAAATAAATGCAAAGATAATGATTTGCGGGGGATTAACGTGTATGTTTCAATCAGGATATTTTTCCCCGGATAACTTCTGCCCAGTGCTTTGCCTCGACACCTGTCCCATGGGCAATCTGGTGCCGGCAGCTGAATCCGCAGGCCACCACGCCGGTTGTTTCTTCTTTTCCACGTATGGCTGGCAACAGGCGGTCCTCCCCTACCTTCATGGAGAGATCATAGTGCTCCTTCTCATATCCGAATGATCCTGCCATTCCGCAGCAGCCTGAATCCAGGACCTCTATTTCCAGATTCGGAACCCTGCTAAGCACCCTCTCCATGGCAGTTGTCCCATACAGGGATTTCTGATGGCAATGTCCATGGATCAGGAGCTTTTTGAATGCAGAAGTGAAATCTGTCTTGATATTCCCTTTATTAATTTCATTTTCAATGAAAACATCAATCATCATGATATTTTCTCTCACGCTATTGCCCAGTTCCAGATCATCTATCAGATCGGGCAGGTCATCGGTCAGGGCCGATGCACAGCCAGGTTCACAGACCACGATTGGAAGTCCCTCATCCACAAACTTCTTAAGATTCCGAAGGGTTTTCTCTCCCTCGGCCTTTGCCTCCCTTAAAAAACCGTGGGAAATGCTGGGACGCTGGCAGCAGCCAGCCCTGGCAAGGATTACCTGGTATCCGCATGATTCAAGCAGTTCAACCGCCGAAATGCCTACGCTGGTTTCATGATAATTCATATAGGTGTCATCAAAAAGTACCACCTTTTCCCTGGGTTGCCCGTTTGCGCCGGGCCTGCTGTCAAACCAGCTATGAAAGGATTTACGGGCATAAGAGGGCAATATGCGCCGGCTGTCGATCCCGGCCCACCACTCCATGGTCTTGCGGAAAAACATTGTTTTTTGTATTCCATTAACAATGGGAGCCTTCCAGCCAGACATCCTTCTGGCAAGGGTTGCAGAGCGGGCAATGAATTTGTCCCTGCGGGTGGTGCCGTTCTTTTCCCGATATTGCTGCAGGAATTCGCCTTTGAGTTTTGCCACATCCACATTGCTGGGGCATTCAGACTTACATCCCTTGCAGGACAGGCAGAGGTCCATGATCTCAAAGAGCCGTTGACTCATCAGCCATTCCGCCCCCATCTGCCCGGTCATGGCCAGTCGCAAAGCATTTGCCCTTCCCCTGGTGGAATGTTCCTCATCACGCGTGGCCCGGTAGGACGGACACATCAGTCCCACAAGATTTTGCCTGCAGTCCCCTACGCCCGTACACATTTCCACGGCTGCAGCAAAGCTGCCATCTTCCCTGAATTTGTATTCTGTGGGAAAATCCGGGGTTTTATAGTCCACCCCGTAGCGCAGGTTTGCATCTATGGGACCGGCATCAACAATGACCCCGGGATTCATGATCCCGGCCGGGTCAAAAAGATTTTTAACCTGTTTAAAAGCACCATAGACTGCCGGTCCGAAATACTCCTCAAGGAAGTGACTCCTGATTCTACCGTCACCGTGTTCACCGCTGATTGAACCGCCATACTTTTTGACCAGATCAAAGGAATGCCTGGCGATGGCTTTCATGTTATCGATATCCTTTTGTTCCTTCAGGTTCAGCACAGGCCTTACATGGATCAGTCCCACACTGGCATGTGCATACATAGCCACCGGCACATCCCTCTCCTTGCAGAATTTCAGCACCAGGTTGATATATTCCGGCAGGTGTTTGATCGGAATGCATGAATCTTCAATAAAAGGAATGGGCTTACGGTCTCCCTTGATACCCAGCATGAGTCCGAGTCCATTTTTTCGCACAGCCCAGACCTTTCCCTGAGCTGCCGGTGCGGACAGGATCGGCCAGGCATATCCCTTTTTCTTTTCCATCAGGTCAGTTACCAGTCCCCCGGCTTTCTGCCGGACTTCCTCCTGGGAATTACCGAAAAATTCTACCACCAGTATACCTTTTGGATTCCCTTCGATCCATTCGGTCAGGGGTGCTATGCTGAGATTTTCTCTTGCCCTGATGACTACATCCTCATCCATAATTTCGACCGCGGAAGGTTTGTGCTGAAGGATGGGCTCCACTGTGCCAATGCATTCTAACAGATCATTAAAATGAACAGTACACAGGATCTTATGGGTGGGTAATGGTTCCAGTTTCAGCTTCGCCTCGAGTATCACCCCGAGAGTGCCTTCGGAACCTGTGATCAGGCTGGAGAGGTTCCATCTATCGGTCTCTATGAATGAATCCAGGTTATACCCCTGAACCCTGCGCATGATCTTTGGATAAGCCTTCTTTATGGCCTCCCGGTTTTCCTCGATGATCTCCTTGAAATCATTGATCAGCTGGTATTCCCTGCTGGTTGTCCCCGCTGATTCCTGTAGGTACTTTTCAACAGGGAATTCCTTGAAATTCAAGATGTCCCCGTCAGACAGAAGCGTCTTTGTTTCAAGTACATGGTCTCGGGTTATTCCGTATATAATACTCTTTGTCCCGGAAGAATTATTCCCTATCATCCCGCCAATGGTTGCACGGCTGCTGGTAGCGGGATCAGGTGCAAAATGCAGGCCATATTGTTGCAAAAAAGCATTCAGCTCATCCAGTACAACGCCGGGCTGAACCCTGACCCATTTTTCCTTCACGTTTACTTCCAGCACATGATTCATGTATTTTGTGAAATCTATGATCAGGGATGGACCGGCGGCCTGGCCGCCCAGGCTGGTGCCTCCTCCGCGAGGCACAATGCTCACATTAAATTTTCGGGCAACCTTCACCGCAGAGATTACATCCTCCTCATCAAGGGGCAGCGCGAGGGCAAGGGGCATGATCTGGAATATACTGGCATCCGTAGCATAGATGCCCAGGGTATAATCATCGAACGATACTTCTCCTTTAACCCCCTGCCTGAGTTCCAGTTCAAATTGCTTGAGTACTGATTCTTCCATGACAACACAATTTTGCGATTATTATCTGGTAAGCTGTCACGTTTTTACACGCTTCGGCCTGTAAAAGACCAGCAAACCAATACCCAGAAGTACAAACGGAATGCTTAGCCATTGCCCCATGTTCAGGGTCATCCCCGCCTCGAAGTCTACCTGGTCCTCCTTGATGAACTCTATCAGAAAGCGCATGCCAAAGACCAGGATCAGGAACCAGCTGAAAAGTGTACCAGGGCGGAATTTCGCATCTGACCGAATATATATTGTCAGCAGAAGGCCAAAGACCAGGAAATAGGTCAGGGCCTCATAGATCTGGGTTGGGTGTTTGGGTACAGTTTCAAGATTCTTGATAAAGACAAATCCCCATGGCAGGCTGGTCTCTATCCCGTAGATCTCGGAATTCATGAGGTTGCCCAGCCTGATCAGGGCCCCGGCCAGGGCCACCACGACAACGATCCGGTCAAGGATCCATATAAAGGGTTTTTTGTACTTCCGGATAAAAAGCCAGAGCGCCACCAGGATCCCGATAGCCGCCCCATGACTGGCCAGTCCACCGCGCCATATTTTCAGGATCTCCACCGGGTTTTTCAGGTAATATTCAGGCTCGTAAAAAAGGCAATGCCCGAGGCGGGCCCCGATCACTGTACCGATGGCCATATAGATGGTTAGCTTGTCAAGCAGCTCGACGGAGAGCCCTTCCTTTTTGAAAAACCTCAGGAAGATCAGATAGCCGAAGAAAAAACCCGAAGCAAACAACAGTCCGTACCAGCGAACGGCGAAATTGCCGATCCGAAAGATCTCGGGATTCATATCCCAGTTTATTGCACCAAAAATCATGGATTATTCGTTTATATTTGCAAGACGCTAAAGATAAGCAAAGTTGAATAGATTATTTCATATCCCCTTATCCTTTTTGGTCTTGGTTATCTTAGCGCAATGTGCAAAAATCGGATCTCCCAGTGGCGGTCCCAGGGATATCACCCCACCCGTAATATTGAAATCAAAACCCCTTAACAGGTCCACCCATTTCACCGGCTCGCGAATAGAAATCACATTTGACGAGTTTATCAATGCTCAGGGAATGAGCCAGGAACTGGTGGTTTCACCCCCCATGGAAAAACGGCCTGAGATCCGCATGCGAGGCAAAACACTGGTCATTGAATTCCTGGATAGCCTCCGGCAAAACACAACTTATACATTGAGTTTTGGAGAGACCATCAAGGACCTTAACGAAGGAAATATCCTGAGGAACTTTGAGTTTGTCTTTTCTACGGGTGAAAAACTTGATTCCCTGGGAGTACTGGGGATGGCTGTTCAGGCTTTCAACCTGGAATTCCCGGAGACAAAAGACCCCGTCTTTGTGATGCTGTATGAAAACCTGAGTGATTCTGCCCCCCTGCTTGAAATTCCGGATTATGTTGGTAAAATCACACCGCAGGGGGCCTTTCTGATCAATAATGTACGGCCCGGAACTTACCGGTTATTCGCTTTGCAGGATATGAACCGCAGTTACAAGTATGATGTCCCGGAGGAAATGATTGGATTCATCGACACAACCCTCCTGCTCGATCCTGGTATGTTCGAGTATAAGCAGCCGGATACTGTTCCCGAGCCAGACAGTGTGTTGGTGGATTCTCTGGACATTGACCTGAAGGACACTCTCGGTCTTGGCATGGAGGATACCCTCATCGTAGAAGTCTCTGATTCATTAATGCTGGCTGAACTTGGCAAGTATTCGGTGTATGTTGATATTTTTCTATTCCAGGAAGACAATAAACCACAGTATCTGGCAGATTATGCCCGTGATGACAGGCGTAAACTCAGCCTCTATTTCAACAGGGAGCTCACCGACAAGGTTCATCTTGAACCGTACAATTTTGAACCGGAAGGGGATTGGTACCTGCTGGAAGAGCATGTAATGAAGGATACACTGGACTACTGGTTAAGGGATTCCTTGGTATATAAAATAGACAGCCTGCAATTCCTGGCCGAATACCCTGCTACCGACTCCCTTCAGCATATCATAACTTACCGTGATACCCTGAAATTCTATTACCGGGAACCACAGAAGACCACCGGCAGGAGAAGGAGACAGGAGGCAGTAGAGGAGGCAGCC
>LJUP01000035.1 GCA_001303955.1 Bacteroides sp. SM23_62
AGAGCCTTATGGCAAAAGTTGTGTCGCCCAGCAGAAACCTGGCAATATTGGCAAACACGGCTATCGATGGCGGTACTGAATGGTACCCCCAGGCCAGGTGGTTTCCCAGGTCAATGTACATGAATGCATCACGCTGCAATTCATAATTGGTATTGGTCAGGAGATGAAGGAGCAATTTGACAACGCTGAAAAGCAGGACCATCCACCAGGTCCTGATCCATGCGGACGCTGAAAGTCTGTACATGGTGAGCAGGATTTATACCTGCAATTTATTAAAAATAAGGTAAGTATCAGCGTTTTTGCATAAGCTGGTCACATTTGATAAGCATGCGGTTGGCCCAGGTCAGGTTCCTGCCGGGTGGCATGTTTGACATTTCCGATACAGCTTCTTTGTAGGTGACAAAGACTTCCCTGGCCTCGGCTACTTCACCCAGCCGGATCAGGATCAGTCCTTTTTCCGCCAGGGCCTCCACAAAATCAAAATCATGCATGGCCAGTGCCGTATTGATAAGACGCAAAGTCTCCGCATTGCTCTGATAAGTGTTTGACAGTGTCCTTGTCAGCTTGGCCCTGAGCAGGTAATCCTCCTCATTGGCTATCCCCAGCCCGAATACCCGGTCCATATACCTCATGGCCTGGTCGTAGTTATGGTGATGATATTCCTGCCAGGCGGTCAACGACAGGGCTGAGGATATGTTGATCATATATTCTTTGTCCGGAAGAAATTCAAAATCTTCCCGTTGCTGTAATGCATACATGAATGCTTCGCTCAGGTCTTTTGCCCGTTGTTTCTGTTCGCTGCTGAAATCAGCACCGGTAGATTGCACGATGGCATAGGAAATGGCCGCAGCCGAAAGTCCCGTTAATACCAGGTCCGCGGTATGAAAATCCGTACCATACCTGATATTGCTGAATTCCATGGCAACTGCCGAAGCGATGGTTGCGAAGGCTGTCCAGAACTCTGCGGAGCGCTCGTTGCGGATCTCCATGGTCAGGTTCATCAGGTTATGGTCCAGTACCACATGAGCCGTCTGTTCCGACAATATGGTCAATAATTCCTGCTCACTCCTGGTTTTGGCCAGCATCCCTGTAGTGATCACAATCGTACCGTTGTCAAAGGTAAAAACCTCAGGTTTGATGGCCGTAATCATCAGGATATTGAGCCGTGATGGTATTTCTTTTATCAGGGCCTTTGGATGGACAATCAGCATCAGCTGCCGCAGGTAGTCCTCCAGGTATTCATCCCGGAAAACCAGGCCGTTGATCTCCATCTGGGAGGCATACTCATAGAAGTCGTCCCTTAAGGTTGACCGGAGATCTGACTGCCATCCTGTGGCATTGATATGGGAAGACTGGTTCTCCAGCCAGACCACCTGCCAGTAATCTAAATCATCATCCAGTAATGCTAACTTGGCAGAAGAAACATATTTTTCATTGAATCCGGTGCCAATCAGATAAAATGACTTGCCATACGAGTTTTTTTTGAATCCGAAAATATCTACCGTATCCCCGGCACTGTACCCGTTGATATTTTTTAATGCGATGCCTTTGTAATTGGACTGCCCGAAGAAACATTGAAGGCTGATAAAAATGATGGTGGATGCAGATATTAATGTTCTCATGAGCGGTTTGCATTAAGGTTGGTTTCGAGTCTTGAATTTACCTGTTAATCTACCTCAAATTTCAAGCCAAAAAAACGCTAAATATCTGATATGACAGCAAATAAGCGGGAAAGATCCTGGCTTTCACACAGGGCCGTATTTTGCGTATCTTTAAAGGATTGATCAAAGCATTTTGTCGGGACTAACCATATACAAAGCATCGGCAGGATCAGGCAAGACCTTTGCCCTGGCAAAGGACTATATCAGCCTGGTGATCCAGGATCCTGAAATATTCAGGCATATACTGGCGGTCACCTTTACCAACAAAGCCACAGATGAGATGAAGAGCCGCATCCTGGAGGAGTTATACCGCCTGGCATCCGGGGTGGATTCCTCCATCAGGACTGAAATCATTGAGCAGCAAAAACTGGAAAGCGGGGAAGTCAGTGCCAGGGCAAGGATCATCCTGGAAACCATCCTGCATAATTACGCCCGCTTCCATATTGAGACCATTGACCGGTTTTTCCAGCGTGCCATACGTTCCTTTACCAGGGAAATAGGGCTGGCTGCAGGGTATGAGCTGGAGCTGGATGCACCCCGTATATTATCAGAAGCGGTAGACATGATGCTGGATGGCCTCGACCAGGATCCTGAATTGCAGCAATGGTTTGTGGATTTCGCCAGGGACAAGGTGCTGGAGGGCAAACACTGGAACCTGAAAAATGACCTGCTGGTGCTGGGTGCGGAATTGAACAATGAACGGTTCCAGGAAAACAGTACGGATCTGGTTGCGCAGTTATCTGATAAGGACGGCTTCAACAGGTTCCGGTCAGCATTGAATACCATCAGAAGAGGTTTTGAAAAAGGGCTTGATTGCATTGCCAGGGATGCCCTGAAAATAATGGAAGAGGAGCAACTGGACGTGAGTGATTTCAAGGGAGCATATGGAGTCGGATGGTTTTTCAGCAGGATCCTGCGAGGAGATTACCGGGTGCCCTCAAACACCATCAAAAACGCTGTGGATACACCCGAGAATTGGTACGCCAAGGGATCTGAGGCCAGGGACAGCATTTTGACGGTCTATGAAAGGGGCATGAATGACCTGCTGAAACAGGCAGTCAATCAGTATGAGCGTGATTTCCGCCGCTACAAAACAGCCGATGCTGTCGGGAGATTCCTGTACACCCTGGGCATACTGACGGATATTTCTGCCAGGATGCAGGACTATACTCGGTCACAGGGGATTTTCCTCCTGTCTGATTCCGCCAGGTTTCTTTACGGGATCATTGCAGAGAATGAAGCACCTTTTATCTATGAGAAGGTGGGCAATTATTTCCTTCATTTTATGATCGATGAGTTCCAGGATACATCCGGACTCCAGTGGAAGAATTTCAAGCCCCTTATTGACAATAGCCTGGCTTACAACCATAGATGCCTGATTGTGGGTGATGTAAAGCAGTCCATATACCGGTGGAGGAATTCTGACTGGGAGATCCTCAGTGAAGTGATCCCCCGGGCATTCAATCCCGCTCAAACGGAAGAAAAGGAATTGCAGCATAATTGGAGGAGCCGGCGCAACATCGTTGCCTTTAACAATGATTTTTTCACCGCATCCAGAGAGGTACTAAAGGATTTCTTCGGAACGGAAAGTGAGTACGGTGACCGCTATCCGCAGAAAATTGACAGGGCTTATGCGGATGTGATCCAGTTGGTGCCTGATCTTCCGGATAAGGAAGGCGGCTGTGTCAGGACAAGCATGATACGGAATGAGAAGGGAGGGGATTGGAAATCCACTGTTCACGAAAAGGTAATAGGGCTCGTTGAACAATTGCAGGACAGGGGATTTGGCCTTTCCGATATAGCTATACTCGTCAGGACCAAAAAGGAGGGAAAAGAGATCTCGGATGCCATACTCCGGCATAAAAGCCTGCACCCGGGATCGGGGTACAGGTATGACATGATCTCCAATGAATCATTGTTTCTTATCACTTCCTTATCCGTAAGGATCATTACCGGTGTACTGAAATATCTCACCCGGCCTGGTGACCTGATCAACCTCGCCCAGCTGGTTTATGAGTACCGGCGGTATACTGAGGGTCATCTTGCCGAATTTGATTTTTCAGGGACCGGGACCGCTGAACTGCCCAGAGCATTTAAGGATAATATTGACACCCTGCGATACCTGACCCTTACAGCGTTGATTGAAAGGATAATCCGCCTTTTCTCTTTGCATGACCGTGAGGAGGAAACACCCTATCTCATTGCGTTCCAGGATATCATTCTGGATTACAGCCGGAATCATCCGGCGGATATCAATTCATTCCTTTCCTGGTGGGATGTGCATGGAGAGGAATTGGCGCTGACCGTGTCGGAGGACCAGGATGCCATCCGTGTGATGACCATTCATAAGGCCAAGGGACTTCAGTTCCCCGTGGTGATCATTCCTTATTGCCACTGGTCCTTTGATCACCGGGGATTGAATACGCAGATCCTCTGGTGCAAGCCGGAGGAGTCCCCGTTCAACCAGTTAAGCCTCCTGCCGGTGAAATACTCCTCGTCCCTCAGGGATACCTATTTCGAGCAGGAATACCATGCAGAGCGTTTCCGTGTATATGTCGACCACCTGAACCTGATGTATGTGGCATTTACAAGGGCGATGGAGGGATTATTCATTTTTGCGCCATTGCCCGCCAGGGAGAAATTGACGGATGCGGCTGACATGCTGCATAATGTGCTCGGAAGCCATACGGATGATCCGCCTGCAGGAGTTCAAATGGAGGACACAGGCCCGACGTGGACATGGGGAGATTTTGACACCATGGGGAGGACAAGAGAAAGGGAAGAGGCAGCACAATTACTGATCCGGAAACTCTGCAGCCATGAATTCAGCAGCAAACTTCGTCTGCAATACAGGGGAACAAGTTTTTTCGATACCAGGGCTGAACAACGCATTCACCAGGGGAACCTCATGCATGAACTGTTCTCCAGGATCCGGTCATCCAGTGATATTGACAAAGCGATTGAGGCCGTCAGGAAGGCGGGGATGATTGAAACAGCTGATGCTGAAAAACTGAGAGGAGAAATAATCGGACTGATCCAAAACAATGATGTCAGGGATTGGTTTGATGGAAGCTGGAGGGTAATTGCCGAGCAGGATATACTTACCCCGGGGGGAGCATTAAAACGGCCTGACCGTGTCATGCTGAAGGACGATCAGGTAATCGTAGTGGATTACAAGTTCGGTAAAGAGCAATCCGCCGGCCACCGGACCCAGGTCAGGAAATATGTGGATATGCTGAAACAAATGAATGTTGGAAAGGTGAAGGGATTCATCTGGTATGTGAACCTTGGGGAGGTGATGGAAGTATGACTCCGGCAGGCAGGACATATAGCTGGGGACACCAGAGACGCTTCAACAGCTATCCCGAATATTTCAAAAAGAAATTCGGCGGACGGGTTCAGAAACTCTCCCTCGATGCCGGGTTTACCTGCCCTAACAGGGATGGGAGCAAGGGCAAGGGTGGTTGTACATTCTGTAACAATAATGCCTTCAATCCGGCTTACTGCCAGCCGGAAAAATCCATCTCGGTCCAGATCGATGAAGGCATTGAGTTTCATAAAAAACGGTACCGGCGAACCGATAAATACCTGGCCTATTTCCAGGCCTATTCCAATACCTATGCTGAAATTGAGGTATTGAGGGAAAGGTACGAGGAGGCCCTCGGGCGGGATGAGGTGATCGGACTGGTCCTTGGTACCCGGCCTGATACCGTAGATGCTGAGATACTTGATTATATAAAGTCATTGACGAAGGACCATTATGTGGTTATTGAATATGGCATTGAATCCTGCTATAACAGTACCCTGGAACGGGTGAACAGGGGACATTCCTTCGAGGATTCCCTGCGGGCCATTGAGATGACCGCATCAAGGGGGATCAGGCAGGGAGCCCATTTCATTATCGGCCTCCCGGGTGAATCGGTTGGTGAGATCCTGGCCGGGATAAGGACCATATCAAGATTGCCCATCAATAATATTAAATTCCACCAGTTGCAGATCGTCAGGAATACCATGATGGCAAGGCAGTACAGGATGGATCCGGAAGCGTTCAGGATTTTTGAGCTGGAAGAATACCTTGAGCTGATGCTAATGATCCTGGAACTGCTCAATCCGGAATTTGTCGTCGAAAGGATTGCTGGGGAATCGAATCCGGGATATTTGTTGAGTCCCTCCTGGGGACTCAGATATGACCAGGTACTGAATAAGTTTGAACAGATGCTTGCTTCGGAAGATACCTGGCAGGGAAAGCGTTTTAGCCCATGAAACCATTTTTAAAGGAAATTGCAGAAGAATTATTCACATTGTATGGTGAAAGGATGGAGGAGCTGTGCCTGGTCTTTCCGAACCGCAGGGCAGGTTTGTTTTTCAATAAATACCTCGGGGGATGTCTCACAGGACCCGTCTGGTCTCCTTCCATATATACCATACAGGACCTGATGGCAGGCATTTCCGATCTGGCTTATGCGGATGAACTGGAACTGATCAGTGAATTGTTCAGGGTCTATACCGGGGTCCGGGGCAGGGAGGAGAGCTTTGATGATTTCTATTACTGGGGAGAGGTGATGCTTGCTGATTTCGATGATGTTGACAAGTATATGGTCAGGGCCGCTGATCTGTTCCGCAACCTGGCCGACCTGAAGCAGATGGAGGATGGCTTCCAGTACCTTTCGGAACAGCAAATAGAGCTGATTCAGCGGTTCTGGGGACATTTTTCAACTGATCGGCAGAGTGAACAGAAGAAACAATTCATTGAAGTATGGAATATTCTCCATCCGGTCTATGACCGGCTGAGAGAAAATCTGCTTGGGAAGGGGACAGGTTATGAAGGGATGATTTACCGGAATGTCGCCGAAAGGATAAAGGAAGGGGAAACCCTCAACCTGCCCGCATCAATCATCGTGTTTATCGGTTTCAATGCCTTGAATCCATGTGAGGAAGTCCTGTTCAGATCCCTTGCCGACGCTGGAAAAGCAATGTTTTACTGGGATTTTGATAATTACTACCTGGAGAATGAGATGCATGAAGCTGGCCGGTTTATCAGGAAGAACCTCGATAAATACAAAGACTCAGGGCACCGGATCAGCCATGATAATATGCTGAAGTCCGGTAAGCAGATAGAGGTATATTCCATGCCGGGCGGTAGCGGACAGGCACAGCTGATACATCGCATTCTTGGGCAGGCCCGGCAATCAAAAGCACCAGGGGAAGAAACGGCCATCATCCTGGCGGATGAGGAATTACTCATCCCTGTCCTGCATGCCCTGCCTGAAAACCTGGAGGAGATCAATGTAACCATGGGATTTCCGGTGAAAGCAGCCCCTGTTTTCAGCCTGATCGAACATCTTATTGCACTGCAACGAAATATCAGGGAATGGAAAAATGATACCATCAGGTTTTATTATGCGGATGTACTGGCTGTATTGCAGCATCAATACATCCTGACGTGCGAGCCCGCAGATGTAAGGGTGATCGTAAAGGAGATCCATGAAAAAAACAGGATCTATCTCAGTACCGGGGACCTGAAAAAGAATGATCTGTTTATCCATGTCTTCAAAAAACTCGGGAACCCTGAAGATATCGCGGATTATCTGATGAGCATCCTGGAATACATAACCCGTTCGGATGATGGGGAAAGTAATGCGGTACCTGCCCTTGAACTGGAATTCATCTACAGGGTATATACCAGGATCAAACGCCTGAAAGATGTGATCAGCCGCCTGGACCTTAGTTTCACCCTGCCTACATTTCTGCGACTGTTCCATAAGATCCTCCAGCGGACAAGCATACCTTTCTCAGGTGAACCGCTTTCGGGGATACAGGTAATGGGTGTCCTGGAGACCCGTGTCCTGGATTTTGACAGGATCATCCTCCTCTCCATGAATGAAGGCGCTTTCCCAAAGACCAGTACCAGTGCAAGTTTTATCCCCCATAACCTGAGATTCGGATTTAATCTCCCAACCCTTGAATACCAGGATGCCATCTATGCTTATTATTTTTACAGGCTGATTCACAGGGCACAGGAAATATCCCTGGTCTATAATAATCAAAACGAGGGATTGAATACCGGAGAGAAATCGAGATATATCCATCAACTCCGGTATGAACCGGCATTTGAGGTCCGGGAATATTCCGCCGGTTTTGATCTGCAGTCCGGGCAGATCCCTCCGATTCATGTCAGAAAGACCGGACCGATCATGGATGAACTACTGAATTATGCTGCCGCTGTCGAAAATGGACATTATTTTTCGCCCAGTGCACTGAATAGCTTGATTGATTGTACTTTGCGCTTTTATTTCAGGTATATTGCCGGACTCAAAGAGCCGGATGAGTTAAAGGAAGAGGTTGACCCGGCCTTGTTCGGAACCCTTTTACATGAAAGTATCAGGAAGATCTACGGGGGACTGGAAAATCCTATCCAAAAGGCAGATATTGAATCTGTCGTTAAGGATGCCAAAGGGGTAAGAAAGGCCATCAATGAAGCCTTTGCAGAGGTATGGTATAAAAATAGGACAGGCGTTGAACCGGAAGGCAGGAACCTTGTCATCAGGGAAATCATCTTCACCTACCTCCAGAAGATCATGGAAAGGGACCAGGAATACTGCCCGATCAATATATACAGCCTTGAAAAACCTTATTTTACTGGACTGGCATTCGAATCATCCGGGCAAAACCATACGGTTAAAATAGGGGGCAAGATAGACAGGATAGATGAATCCGGCGGGATGTACCGGGTGCTTGATTATAAGACCGGTGCCGGTGAAATGACCTTCGAATCCATACAGGATCTCTTTGAAGGGGAACAGAAGAACAGGAACAGGGCAGCTTTCCAGACATTCCTGTATGCAAAGGTGTTTGCGTCCCACATCGGCATGAAGGAGGCTAAAATAATGCCGGGCATTTACCTGATCAGGGATATTTATAGCCAGGATTTCAATTACATATTCCGGATGGGGCCCCCGAGAAAACATATCCCCATAGAGGATTACTCAAATTTTGATGAGGTTTTTACAGAGCATTTGCGGGCCTTGCTCTCAGCCCTTTACGACCCGGAAGTACCCTTTCAGCAGACAGCCGAGGAAGAAAATTGCAGGAACTGTCCATACAGGGGAATATGTCACAGATAAACTGATCATTGTATACAGGAAAAGAGACCTAAGGGCGATCATGCAGTAAGTCTGGCCTTAGCTTCTTGGTTCGTTCCAGGGATTGCTCAAACTTCCATTTTTCAATCTCAGCGGCATTGCCTGACAAAAGTATATCAGGCACTCTCCATCCCTTGTAGTCAGCCGGTCGTGTATATACCGGCGGGGCCAGCAGTCCGTCCTGAAATGAATCTGTAAGTGCCGAGGTTTCATCAGAAAGTACACCGGGAATTAACCGTATGATGCAATCGACCATCACTACAGCTGCAAGTTCTCCACCGGTCATTACATAATCCCCTATGGATAGCTCCCTGGTAACCAAATGGTCCCTTACCCGTTGATCGATACCCTTGTAATGACCGCACAGGAAAATAAGATTTTCACAGGTCGATAGCTGGTTGGCCGTATGCTGGCGGAATGGTGCTCCATCCGGAGTTGTATATATAATTTCCTGGTATTCACGTTCTCTGGTAAGGGCATCGATGGCATCGTCAATGGGTTGTATATTCAGCACCATGCCAGCATCACCGCTGAAAGCATAATCATCTATCTTTTTATGTTTGTCCTTTGAGTGATCCCGCAGGTTATGGATATGCACTTCTGCCAGGCCCTTGTCACGGGCCCTTTTGATAATGGAATGATTTACCGGACTATCCAGGAGTTCCGGAACACCCGTAATGATGTCGATTCTCATTGATCCTGATTTTTTGTAAAAATAGTGAACATACTTAAAAAAACTTTGACCATACTGCATATTTGGCTATTTTCGCAGGTA
The DNA here is from genome assembly GCA_001303955.1 of Bacteroides sp. SM23_62. GTDB lineage: Bacteria > Bacteroidota > Bacteroidia > Bacteroidales > SM23-62 > SM23-62. The sequence continues at coordinate 9,579 of LJUP01000035.1, forward strand.
ATTGCATGGATCAAGCTTGTTCAGACATTGATTGATGATGGTACATAACGATCAGGTTCATGATGAACCAGTCGCCGGAGATTCCGGTGATTTTAAGAAGGAGACTACCCAGGAGGATAAAAACTCCAGTTCAGTTACTTCCGGCAGCAAGGAAGAAACAACAGACAAACCGGAAACCCCGGAAGCTGCACCTCCAGCTGCAAGGGATAAGGGCCAGGATACGCCTGTTTCAGAGTCACCTGGTGACAGGACAGGGACGGAAGCCAAATCCCTGGCAGAAGCCAAACCTGATCCAAAAACAAAATCCGAATCCGAGACCGATCCCGAACCCGAGACCGAAGCCATAGCAAAACCTGATACTGAGGCCCAACCCGAACCAGTATCTGAGGCTCCGGGATCAACCATAGTCGAGTTTGACTATTCTACCCTGACCCGTGAAGACCTGGTAAATCGGCTGGAGATTTTGCTCGATAATCAATCTGTACATGAGATAAAAAATGATGTTGATCATATTAAGATCAATTTTTACAAGAAGAATAAGGCTGAAATCGAACAGAAACGGAAGAGATTCGTTGAGGAGGGTGGCAATATCGAAGACTTCCAGGTCCAGGCTGACGCTCTGGAAGAAAGGATCAAGGAGCTGTTCAAGCGGTACAGGAACCAGAAGGCTGAATATAACAGGAACCTTGAGGCTGAAAAACAGGAAAACCTGAAAAAGAAGTACGAAGTCATAGAGAAAATAAAGGAACTGATCAATTCAAAGGAATCAATCAATAAGACATTTCATGAATTCAGGGACCTTCAGCATGAGTGGCGTAGTTTAGGCCTTGTACCCCAGCAAAACCTGAAGGATCTCTGGGATACATACAATCACCATGTCGAGAAGTTTTATGATTACATCAAGATCAACAAAGAATTAAGGGATCTTGATCTGAAGAAAAACCTTGAACTCAAAATCCAGCTCTGCGAGAAAGCTGAGGAACTCCTGCTGGAACCTTCTGTAATCAATGCCTTTAAAATACTTCAAAAGTATCATGAACAATGGAGAGAGATCGGACCGGTTCCGCTTGAACTCAGAACAGAGATCTGGGAGCGGTTCAAGGAAGCCACATCAAAGATCAACAGGAAACACCAGGAACATTTTGAGGGACTGAAAAAAGCACAGAAGAAAAACCTGGAACAAAAAACCCTGTTATGCGAACAGGTTGAAGAGATCTGTAACATGGTCCTTCAGAGTCATAAACAATGGGATGAAAAGTCCAAGGAAATCATCAAGATACAGAAGGTCTGGAAGACGATAGGTTTTGCGCCGAAGAAGGACAACAACAAGATTTATGAGCGGTTCAGATCAGCCTGTGATAACTTTTTTACCAGCAAGCGTGAGTTTTATGCACAAAATAAGGAAAATCAGTTAAACAACCTGCAGCTGAAGACTGATCTATGTATCCAGGCAGAGACTTTAAAGGATAGTTCCGAATGGAAAAAAACCACCGAAGATCTGATCAACCTCCAGAAAAAGTGGAAAGAGATCGGTCCGGTTCCAAAGAAGCAATCAGATGCTGTATGGAAAAGGTTCAGGGCGGCTTGCGATCATTTCTTTAACAGGAAATCTGACCATTACCAGAATATAGACCAGGCTTATTCCCAGAATCTTGAAGCCAAGAAAAAACTGCTGAAAGAGGTAAATTCCTTTATGCTGACCGACAACATTGAAGAGAACTTCAAGGTAATCAATGAATTCCAGCGCAGATGGTCTGAAATAGGATTTGTACCTTTCAAGGATAAAGACGATCTGCAGGAAAAGTTCAGACAGGCGATCAATAAGCATTTTGATAACCTGGATATCAACGATGGAAAAAGGAATCTGTTGAAATTCAAGAACAAGCTGAACAACATGCGTCAAAAACCAAAAGCAGATGCCAAGATACATCAGGAACGCGAAAGGTTCATGAACAGATTGCAGCAATTGAGAAATGACATCGTGCTCTGGGAGAATAACATTGGCTTTTTTACCAGTTCAAAGAACGCAGAATCAATGATAGAGGAGGTCCAGAACAAGATCAATGATGCCAAGGAGACAATTAAACTTCTCGAACAAAAGATCGAGATGATTGATAATATGGACACATATAGCAAGGGAGAATCACTTTGAGTTCTACGAAGTACATATTTATAACCGGGGGTGTTACCTCTTCACTGGGTAAGGGAATAGTATCCGCCTCCCTTGCCATGTTATTGCAGGAAAGGGGTTTATCCGTAACCATTCAGAAACTGGACCCATATATCAACGTTGACCCAGGCACCCTGAATCCATACGAACACGGAGAATGTTATGTTACGGAAGATGGGGCAGAGACAGATCTTGACCTGGGCCATTATGAGCGTTTTCTCGGCGTGCCCACAACACAGGCCAACAACGTTACAACCGGCAGGGTTTACCAGGAGGTGATCGATAAGGAGCGCAGGGGTGATTTCCTTGGCAAGACTGTTCAGGTCATCCCGCATATCACCGATGAAATCAAGAGGAGGATCATGCTCCTCGGACAGGAAGACCAGTATGACGTTGTATTGACCGAGATAGGAGGTACCGTTGGCGACATTGAATCATTGCCCTATATTGAAGCAGTCAGGCAGTTGAAATTTGAATTGGGACCAAGCAACACCCTGTTCATTCACCTTACCCTGGTACCTTACCTGTCGGCTACCGGGGAGCTAAAAACCAAACCTACCCAACATTCTGTAAAGGTCCTCCTGGAAAATGGTATACAACCTGATATCCTTGTCCTTCGTGCAGAGAAAAACCTGACCAGTGACATCCGCAGCAAAGTGGCACTTTTCTGTAATGTTGAAATGGATGCTGTCATAGAATCGGTGAATGTTTCTACGATTTACGAGGTTCCCTTGCTTTTGCAGAAGGAGAATCTGGATGAGATCGCCATCCGGAAACTTAAACTTGAAAATACAAAAACACCGGATCTCGGACCGTGGACGGAGGTCGTGGACCGCCTGAAACATCCTGAATGTTCAGTAAAGATAGGACTGGTAGGTAAATACGTGGAACTGGCAGACTCTTATAAGTCCATCATTGAATCGTTAAGTCATGCTGGAGCGACCTTCAGGTGCAAGGTTGAAATAACCTGCATTCATTCGGAAGAGATCACCGAGGAAAATGTAAATGTGATCCTCGGAAAGCAGCGTGGGATCATTGTGGCTCCTGGATTCGGAGACCGTGGTATCGACGGGAAGATATTTTCTGCACGGTATGCCCGTGAACACGATATCCCTTTCCTCGGGATTTGCCTTGGGATGCAATGTGCCGTGATTGAATTCGCAAGGAATGTGCTGGGGTATAAGAATGCCCATTCCACCGAAATGGATGAGGATACCAGCTATCCGGTCATTGACCTGATGGAAGAGCAGAAAGAAATTACTGATAAAGGAGGTACCATGAGGCTGGGTGCATGGGATTGCAAAATCAAGGAAGGCACCAAGGTTCACCAAACTTATAATAAAACCCATATCAGTGAGAGACACAGGCACCGATATGAATTCAATAACGCTTATCTGGAGGCATTTGAAAAGGCCGGCTTTATTGCATCGGGTATCAATCCTGAAAGCAATCTCGTTGAAATCATGGAGCTGACTGGACATCCCTGGTTCATTGGCGTACAATTCCATCCTGAATACAGCAGCACTGTCATGAAACCCCACCCACTGTTTATACAATTTGTAAAATCTGCCCTGAATCATTCTGTTGAACAATCAGGCAAAAAGGAAGTCCTGGCACGTAAATAATTACAAATGGATAAGAATACGATCATCGGATTATTAATCATCGCAGCGATCTTGATTGGTTACTCATTGTTCACGCGTCCAACCAAGGAAGAATTAGCGGAAAGGCAGCGGATCCAGGATTCCATTCGCATCGCACAGGAACTGATCCTGCAGCAGGAGCAGCAGCAAGCACAGCAGGCCCAGCCATCTGAAGAAGTGATCAGTCCTGTGCAAACAGAGGACGAGGTTGAATATACAGCAGATGATGCCGTCGACATGGACCAGTACAAGGATGTCTATGGTGTATTTGGTGAGGTCGCAGTCGGTGAAAGGCAATATATTACACTGGAAAACAACCTGCTTAAGATGAGCGTTTCCACCCTCGGTGGCAGGCCGTATTCCGTTGAACTGAAAAAGTATCAAACATATGATTCCCTGCCCCTGGTGCTGTTTGATGGAGATTCCACGATTTTCGGGATGAGCTTTTTCGCCCAGAACCGGAGTATTAATACCAATGAACTGTTTTTTACACCAAGTACGGATCAGACACATCTTGATGCAAGCAGTAATCCGGTCGCCCTATCGATGAAACTTCCTGCCGGTGAGGATCGCTATATCGAATATGTTTATACCATGTCGCCGGGTGATTACAGGGTGGGCTTCGCTGTGAGATTTGTGAACATGAATGAGGTCATGGCACAGAATAACAATTATATCGATCTGACATGGAGCATTTATGTACCCGGACAGGAAATGGGGAGGATGAACGAGATGAATTACACCACCATCTTTTTCAAACATTACCAGGACGAGGTGGAGAAATTCAATATGCGGACCAAGAAAGCGGTGATGGAGAAGGATATTCCAACCAGGATGAGATGGATCGCCTTCAAGCAGCAGTTTTTCTCATCCGTTTTGATCGCAGAAGATTACTTTGTCAATGCCACGGTCAGGTCAACAAAGCTGGAAGAGGATCCCAAATACCTGAAAATATTTGAATCCCAGATTGGAATACCATTCGAGCCGAGTCCGGACCAGGAACAGAAAATGACATTTTTCTTTGGTCCGAACCATTTCAACACCCTGAAAAGTTATGACATGGAACTGCAGGATCTTGTCGGACTGGGGGGATTGATGAGCCGTGTGATCAACCGTTATGCCATCATTCCCGTATTCAATTTTCTGAGTTCCTTCATAAATAGTTATGGTCTGATCATCCTGATCCTCACCATCCTGATCAAAATGGTCCTTTTTCCGTTGACCTATCGCTCCTATCTTTCAATGGCCAAAATGAGGGCGCTTAAGCCCGAGATTGATGCCATCAATGCGAAAATACCAAAGGAGAAGTCCATGGAAAGGCAGCAGGCCACCATGGCACTTTATAAGAAAGCAGGGGTAAGTCCCCTGGGAGGATGCCTGCCCGTTATACTGCAGATGCCCATATTGATAGCCATGTTCAGGTTCTTTCCGACCTCCATCGAGTTGAGACAGCAAAGATTTTTATGGGCCCATGACCTTTCGACCTATGATTCCATTCTGGACCTTCCGTTCAACATCCCCATGTATGGAGACCACATCAGCCTTTTCACCCTGCTGATGACCGCATCAACCATCCTCACCATGCGGATCAGTAACCAGGCCAATATGTCTCAGTCCCAGATGCCAGGCATGAAAGGCATGATGTACATTATGCCCATCATGTTCATGTTCCTCCTGAATAACTGGTCATCGGCGCTGACCTATTACTATTTCCTGGCGAACATCATCACATTCGGACAGAACCAGATTTCAAAGCGGTTCGTGGACGAGGATGCACTGAGGAAGAAACTGCAGAGTAACCAGAAAAAATCTTCTGCAAAAAAACAGAGCAGTTTCCAGAAACGGCTGGAAAACATGGCCAAGCAACGGGGGTACAATCCACCCAAGAAAAAGAAATAATGGGCGGAAGCATGGCATGTCCGCAAGATGAATCTGCAGGATCATTCCGGTTTTATTTCAGGGAGTTTTTCATGTGGGCCATTTTAAGCGCCGTTACGGCGGCTTCGTCTCCCTTGTTCCCATGCTTACCACCGGCCCTGTCCTTTGCCTGTTCCAGGGTCTCGGTTGTCAGTACTCCGAAAATAAATGGAAGGTTGTATTTCAGGTTCAGATCGGTAATGCCCTGAGTGACTCCCTGACATACGTAATCAAAATGAGGGGTTTCACCCTGGATCACACATCCCAGACAGATCACAGCATCCGGTTTTTCATACTCGGCGATGAATTGGGCACCCAATGTCAATTCAAAACTTCCGGGAACGTAATGGACGCGGATATGGTCCTCGCTGATGCCCAGCCGTATCAGCGTTTTTGCAGCACCTTCCAGCAGTGCCTGGGTGACTTCACGGTTCCATTCGGATACCACGATCCCGATCTTCATTCCGTTGGCAGGCGGAATATCTGCCGGGTCGTAGCCGGAAAGGTTTTTAAGACTGGTTGCCATGGTCGGGTCAGGAAGATATCCTGTTCCGTGTGATATATTTCTCTATATTGTTCCTTCTGGAATACTCTGGATAATCTTTCCGGATCCGCTGATAGACATCCAGGGCCTTTTTATTATCTCCAAGATTTTCATAGATCAGGCCGGCCTTCATCAGGAACATGGGTGCGGTGAAATTATTATCAGACAATGAAGCGGCTTTCAGGTAATGTTCGAGTCCCTTCTCGGTCTCACCCAGTTCGACATAGGCATCCCCGATAGCTCCTGTGGCAATGGGGGCAACCATTTTATCCTTGGATTTGAATTTCTGCAGGTACTCGATGGCATCATTGAACTGGCCAAGTTTCATAAAGGATATGCCTGCATAATAGCTGGAAAGATTGGCTGCTTTGGTTATACCATAGTCATCTATGATCTGAAGAAAACCTGAATAGTTTCCGTCGCCATAGAGGGCCAGGTAAAAGGAATCAACCTCAAAATACTGTTCAGCCACGAACATCTGTCCGTGAGCTTCTTCCTCGAGGGGATTCAGGTAAAATCTTTTAGCACCTATAAAAATGACCACAATGGCCAGTATACCGGTAATGATCCTGACAATCCATTTCTGGTTATCCTCAATAAACTGTTCGGTTCTTGTCAATGCACCTTCAACGCCTTCTATCCCGGCAGAACCCTGTTTCTTCTTTGCCATGGTGTTACTTCCTGAGTGTTTCTGAAAAAAAACAACGCAAATGTAATTGTTTTGTATTGAATAAAAAAATAAGGCAATCGCGCCGGATTTTCTATTTTTGTTAAATAAGATTCAGATCATGTACCTGTCTCATATTTCGCTTATCAATTTTAAAAATTATGACCAGCTGGAATTGAATTTCAGCCACAGGATCAACTGTTTTGTCGGTGATAACGGGACAGGCAAAACCAACCTCCTGGATGCCATATACTACCTTTCCCTGACGAAGAGTTATTTCAATTCCCTGGATTCCCAGAACATTCGTCACGGGGAGGACCAGTTCCTTATACAGGCGGAGTTTGAGAGAGAGGGACTGGATGAAAAGATCCTCTGCGGCGTACAGAAGAACAAGCGGAAGATATTCAAGCGGAACAGGAAGGAATATACCAAGCTATCAGAACATGTCGGCCTTTTACCGGTGGTCATGATATCGCCTGCCGACAGCAGCCTGATCACTGAAGGATCAGATGAACGGAGAAAATTTATGAATGCGGTAATATCCCAGTTTGATGCGGAATACCTTGAAAGCATGCTGCGTTACAACCGGGCTCTCGGACAGAGGAATATGCTGCTGAAGAACTTTCACCGTTCCGGCTCATACCAGCCAGCGCATTTGGAAGTATGGGATGAACAGCTGATCCGGCATGGTGGTAATATACATAAGAAAAGGGTTGAGTTCATAAAGGACCTGCTGCCGATCTTTCAACAATACTATGAATCTGTTTCAGCAGTTAAGGAGCAGGTTGGCCTGGTTTATAAATCCCAGCTACTGGAAAAGGATCTTCGGAACCTTTTGAAGGACCATGAGCAAAAGGACAGGATCCTTCAATACACGACTGCCGGGATTCATAAAGATGACCTCGAAATGACCCTGTCTGGATACCCGATCAAGAGGATCGGTAGCCAGGGGCAGCAAAAGACGTTCCTGGTAGCCCTGAAGCTTGCCAAGTTTGATTTTATCCGCAAGGTGAATGGTTTTTACCCCATTTTATTGCTGGATGACGTATTTGATAAGTTTGATGCCAATCGTGTCAAACAGATCATCAGGCTGGTGGCAGAGCATGAATTCGGACAGATTTTCATTACTGACACCAATCCCGAGCGTATCAAAAACATATTGAATGAACTGACCATTGATTATAAATTGTTCTATGTTGGCTGGAACGGTGTAAATGAACAATCCTGACATACAAGCCGGTGGAGAGAAGCAATACACAGAATATTGGAGATGTCATCAGGGCATACCTGAAGGAATCGGGACTCGATAAACCTTTGAAGGAAAGACAGTTGATCCAGTCTTGGGAAACCCTGCTCGGTAGGTCAGTTGCCAGGGCAACCACCCGGATATTCATAAGGGACCGCAAACTATTCGTCTACCTCAGCTCTTCGGTAATCCGCAATGAACTTTTCATGCTGCAGGAAGAGATCCTGAAGAAGCTCAATGAAGCTGCCGGGGAGGAAATGGTCAAGGAAATTATCCTCAAGTAGCCATTACATGTAATCAACCCTATCGCTGTTCGCGAAAAAGAAATCAGCCTCCACCAGTGCATTTTCATCGCTGTCGGATCCATGTACTGCATTTTTCTGCAGGGATTCTGCATATTGTTTCCGGATGGTACCTTCTTCGGCATTTTCCGGGTTCGTAGCCCCGATTAATTTCCTGAACTCCTCAACAGCGTTATCCCTTTCAAGGATAGCAGCTACGATGGGTCCGGATGACATAAAATCCACCAGATCGGCATAAAAGGGCTTGTCGCTGTGAATGGCATAAAATGCTTCGGCCTGCCTGGTACTTAATTTTGTAAGTTTCATGGCTGCAATTTTAAAACCAGCTTCATTGATCATGTTCAGAATGGGACCGATATAATTTTTAGCTACAGCTTCGGGTTTGATCATGGTAAGGGTGATATTTCCGGCCATATTTTGGATTTTTTTATTCGAACCGGGCGAATATACTAATAATTCATAACTTTGCCCATTCGTTTTAAGCCATTATAAATAAGAAGTTGAAAGTGCTTCCGAAAGAACTATACGGGAAATTAAAAAAGGTACTGGCTCCACCCTTTCAAATTACACTGCTGACACATATCAATCCTGATGGGGATGCCATTGGGTCCCTGCTGGGATTGTACTGGTTCCTGAAGAAAAAAGGTTGCCAGGTCAGCATGGCCATCCCCAACGAATACCCGCGGTTTCTTGATTGGATGGAGGGGACCGACAGGATTCTCATTTACTCGAGACAGGAGAAACAGGTGAAGGAAGTTCTTCAGAAGGCAGACCTGGTATTTTATCTGGATTTTAATGAGCCGGGAAGGATTGGAGAGATCCAGCCGGTTCTTGAGGGTCTCGATGTCACCAGGATCCTTGTGGATCATCATCCTGAACCGGAATGTAAAGCAGATTACATAATCTCGGTCCAGCAGGTAAGCTCTACCGCCGAGTTGATTTATCAGCTGATAGAAGGCCTGGGGGAGCTGGAGCTGGTTGATACCTTGATTGCCACCTGTTTATATGTAGGAATCATGACAGATACCGGTTGTTTCAGCTTTAACAGTTCCCAGCCACGTACTTTTGAGATTGTCGGTGAACTTTTGCTTCGGGGAATTGATAAGGACCGTATATTCAGCCTGGTTTACGATAATTATTCAGAAGACAGAATGCGCCTTCTGGGTTACAGCCTTGAGCAAAAGCTGGTCATCCTGCCGGAACAAAGGACCGCCTATATTTCCCTGACACGTGATGAACTTGACCGGTTCAACCATGCTCAGGGTGATACCGAAGGGTTTGTGAATTATCCCTTCTCGGTATCAAATATTCGTGTATCCGCACTTTTTATTGAAAGGGAAGATCATATCAAAATTTCTTTCCGGTCAAAAGGGGATTTTCCCATTAATACTTTTGCAGCACAATTTTTCAATGGGGGTGGACATAAAAATGCTGCCGGGGGCGAATCCTATGAACCGCTCACAGATACCCTCAAAAAATTTGAAAATTTGATCGAACATTACAGTGATGAAATCAACCGTTTACCATAATATAATCCGGGTATTCCTCATGGCACTCCCGGTCATATTGCTGCTTTCCTGCAGGAAACAAGCAGCCTCCGAGAAGGCTCCTGAAATGACGGCCGAAGAAGAGAAAGAAATGCTGCTTCGCGTAAATAAATTCCTGGTACAGAAAGATGTTGAATTAATTGAGAGTTATTCAAAACGGCATGGCTGGAACATGGAGTTTTCAGAAACAGGCTTGTTTTATGAAATTTACGAACCGGCTCAGGGTAAGAAAGTTGAGCAGGGTGATATCATTAACCTGAAATACGAACTAAGCCTCCTGGATGGTACCCTGTGTTACAGCTCTGAAGAAGACGGGAACAAGATTTTCAAATTGGGCAAGAGTCAGGAGATATCCGGACTTGAACAGGGTGTGGCCTTGATGCGGGCAGGTGAAAAGGCACGTTTTATCATCCCCCCGCACCTGGCCTATGGATTGCTGGGTGATGAGGACCGCATCCCTGCCCGTTCCATTATTATTTACGACGTTGAACTGGTGGAAGCTAGAAGTCCGGAGTAAAATCACATAATTTCATTTTTTTTTCGTTTGATTAATATGAACGCAACCCTTAGGTGGGTATAATCATCTGAACTTATAAATGATAATAGTATGAGAAAGATATCAGAATATAAATTTGGGATGCTTGGCATTCTGGCTGCCATCATGGTGACCGGATGTGTGAAGGATAACTCCCAGGAATTGAAAGAACAGGAAATGAAGTTGTTGCAACAATACCTGGAAACCAACAACATTACTGTAGAACCCACAGCTTCCGGATTATATTATATCCCGATTAAGGAGGGTACGGGCATATCGCCTGATGAGGGGACCTGGATCGAGATCCAGTATACCGGTGAATTGATTGATGGTACTGTATTTTCAACCAGTATCGAGGAAACGGCCGAAATGAATGATATACATGATGAAGGTTATCTCTATGGACCTTCCAGGTTGCAACTGGGAAACATTGGCCTTGCGGGACTGAATGAGGGCATCCAGCTTATGAAAGTTGGCGGGAAGGCGAAGTTCATCCTGCCCTCCGATCTGGGTATGGGAGGATTTGCATCGGGACTCGTCCCTGCCTATTCAACACTCATCTATACCATTGAGCTATTAGAGGCATTTGATGATCCGGAAAAACACGAGCAGGAAAAAATATGGGCCTACCTGAAAGAGGGTGCATTCGAAAATGTTGATTCCACGGAATCTGGCCTTTATTATATCCAGGAAACGGCAGGTATCGGGGAATTGTTCGTTGACGGTGATAATGTGACTGTGTGGTATACCGGTAAATTCCTGGATGGAAGGGTATTTGACAGTAATCTAACCGAAGAGGCATTTTCTTTTTCAGTGCCAGGTTCCTATATTATTGAGGGATGGCAGGAAGGTATTAAATTGATGAGGGATCAGGAAAAGGGCATTTTAATCATTCCCTACCATCTTGGATATGGTGCGGAGGGTTGTTATGATGAGTATGGCCGTGTTGTGGTCCCGCCCTATATGACCCTGGTTTACGAAATGGAGGCTGAATTAACCCCGTAAAATACGGAATGGGTTCCGGTCCCTAACCGGAAAGCAAGAATACAGCAGGCCGTTTGTGGATGTCGGGAAGATTGCCCTTCCATTCATGCACGGTCTTTGTTTTAATGGTCTCAGAGGCGAGGCTGATATCTGCCGCAATGCACAGCAATGTATTTTCCCTGCAGGTGAAAACAATATCCTCAAGCAGGCTCATGTTACGGTAGGGGGTTTCCATAAAAATCTGGGTCTCACCTGTTTCCAGGGCTGTTTTTTCAATTTTCCTCAGGCTTCCCAGTCGCAGTTTTTTTTTCACCGGCAGGTAGCCATGAAATCGGAATGACTGGCCATTCATCCCGGAAGCCATTAAAGCCATCAGGATGGAAGATGGACCGGCCAGCGGGACCACCCTGATACTTTGCCGGTGTGCCAATGCCACCAGTCCTGATCCCGGATCCGCAACTGCCGGAACACCTGCTTCAGACAGCAAACCCGCATCATTGCCATTCGTCAGTACTGCCAGCAATGCTTCCAAGGCCTGGGCTTCCGTATGCTCATTCAGCAGATAAAATGAAAGATCATCCATGGCCTTTGTTACGCCGGCTTTTTTAAGGTATCGCCTGGCTGTGCGAAGATCCTCCACAAAGAAGTGATCAAACCGGTTGAGCAATTCCAGTACATATTCCGGGATGACATGCTGAACCGGTGAATCACCCAGTGTGACGGGAATGAGGTAAAGTGTTCCAGCCATTATAAAATCATCTTTATCCCTGTAAATTTACATTTTTAAAATCATCCCGGGCATGAAATCTAAAAAGGCATTTGGGCGCATATCATCATTTTATTATTAATTTCGATCCTGTGAAGATCACCTTTCTTGGCACCGGTACATCACAGGGCGTTCCCGTCATCGCCTGTAAATGTGCTGCCTGCCAGTCGGATGATCCCAGGGATAAAAGGCTGAGGGCCTCGGTCCTTGTGGAACACAAGGATACGGTGTTCATCATTGATACCGGACCGGATTTCAGGCAGCAGATGTTATCCGCCCGGGTGGATAGGCTGGATGCAGTGATATTTACCCATGAACACCGGGACCATATTGCGGGACTCGATGATATACGTGCTTATAATTACCTGCAGGACAGACCGATGGATGTGTACGGAGAGGATCGTGTACTGCGTGCACTTCAGCATACCTTTCCTTATATCTTTGCCGAGAAAAAATACCCCGGGATCCCACAGGTTAATTTTCACCATATCGGGAATGAAACTTTTTCTGTAGGGGGACTGGAAATCATCCCTGTGCGGGCATATCATTACCGATTGCCGGTTTTAGGTTTCAGAATAGGGGATTTCACATACATTACGGATGCGAATTTTATTGCCCCTGAGGAGCTGGAAAAGGTACAGGGAACCCGGTATTTTGCCATATGCGCCCTACGAAAGCGTAAACATATATCCCATTACAGCCTTTCAGAGGCCCTTGATGTAATCAGACTGGTAAAACCTGAACATGCTTACCTTACACATGTGTCCCATTTGATGGGAGCGCATGCTGAGACAGAACGCGGATTACCGGAAGATGTATCATTTGCCTGGGATGGTCTAAGCCTTGAGATCTGACCTGTATTTACTGAAAAGAAAGGCAAGCAGCAAGCCTGATACAAGGAAAACGGTCCCCCCGAAAGTCAGGGCCGTCTGCAGGCTTGTTTTGTCCGTGATATAACCCATAGCAGGACCGACCAGCACGAAACAGATCCGGATGATGAAGTTCCTTACGGAAAGCACGGTAGCACGTACTTCCGAAGAGGTGAGCCTGTGGATGTAATCTTTCAGCACGGGAGTGGCAATCCCCCTGACTATATAGAAGAAAAACAGGATACTGATGGCCCAGATTGAGCTGAGTTGTCCCAATGCCAGGTAGCCTGCAGGGATCATTAAGGCCAATACCAGGACAGTAAAGCTGGCACCTAGTCTTCGTTCGACCCGGTAGGCGAGCATGGCTGCAAATCCCACGGTCAGGTTCAGCAATGTCCACATGATCCCGAACAGGGAGAGCGGAAGTTCTACAAATTCGAAATACGGCTGGGCAAACCAGGCCATGGTCAGTGTGGCAGTTCCGATAATGGCCGATAAAAAAATATTGGTCCGGAGTTCTTTGTTGATGAACAGCGAATCCGTGACAACATTCAGGATTGTGCGGAAATTGAACACCCCCAGGCGCATATGCCTTCCGGGCTCAATCAGCAGGATGGCAGCCGGCACCGAAAGAAAAGCCACACCTGTCTGGACATAGTAATTGGTCCTCAGGCTTATCAGTGCCAGCAGTCCCCCTGCAATGCCAGCAAAAGCTTCTGCAACATTACCGATGGAAACCATGCGGCCTTCATATTTGATATATTCTTTTTCCTTTTGATTATCCAGCAGGGAATCATAGAGCAGGGCCGAATCGGCACCCGAGACGAAACTTTGTCCGAATCCCAGTATCAATTCTGCAACGAGAAAACCCAGAAAACCATAGGATATGCTGTATATGCTCATTCCGATGGTGCCCAGGATCACCCCTAGGATGAGCGTTCGGCGCCGTCCGATCACATCGGCGATATATCCTGACGGGATTTCCAGCACTACGATGGAAACAGAATAAATGGCCTGCAGCACCATGATCTGGTGCATGTCAAGTCCATTCTCCTGGTAGAAAGGGATAATATAGGGCATGAAAAGCATGAACCACTTTGAGATCTTGATAATATAAAGTTTCCAGATATTGGCTCTGGTGGTTCTTTTCATACCCTTTTGAAGATTTACAAAAATACGATTTTCAGGCAATCATGCCAGGGATGTTATTTAACTATCCGTTGAAACCAGTAATTTTGTTCAGAACAGGAAAAAATCAAGACATGGGCAGGACCATCATTGAAAAAATCATTGCCAATCATGGCAGGGCAAAGGCAGTAACACCCGGAGACATCCTTGATGTTGGAATTGATGCAAGGGTAGCGCGGGATTTTGGAGGTGCCAATGTGGTGAAGCATATACGGGATCATGACCTGGGGATTGATGACCCCGGGAAGACCTTTTTTACGTTTGACTGTAATCCTACAGGCTCTGACCAGAAGTATACGGCCAACCAGCAGATCTGCAGGGTGTTTGCACGAGAAAACGGAATAAAGGTATATGATATCAACCGGGGGATCGGTACACATCTGATGATTGAAGAAGGATTGGTCTATCCGGGTGCTACAGCCGTCTCAACAGACTCACATGCCAACATACTTGGCGCCATCGGTGCCTTTGGACAGGGAATGGGGGACAAAGATATCGCCGCTGCCTGGAGCAGCGGGAAGATCTGGTTCAAGGTGCCGGAATCCGTCAAGCTGACAATCAATGGGAAAATCCCCGAAAAGTTAAGTGCCAAGGATATCATACTTTGCCTTCTCGCCCGTTTTGGAGCGAACACGTTTCTGGGGAAATCCATTGAACTATGCGGGAAAGAGATTGAAAGCCTCTCTCTTGACAAGCGGATCACCATTGCCTCGATGGCAACCGAAATGGGCGCCGTTACCATTTTGATCCCTCCAAACCAGGAAGTGATCCGGTACTGTGAGTCCAGGATCTGCCGGAGGATCGAACCGGTCCTTGCGGATCATGATGCAGCCTATGCGGAGAAGATTGAAATAGAGGCTGGTGAATTCACCCAGATGGTTTCCCGTCCGGGGAAACCACATGATGCCATACCACTGGATGAGGTAAGGGGTACCCCGATCGATTCCGTCTTCATCGGCAGTTGCACAAACGGCAGGATAGAGGATATGCGGGCCGCCGCCGCAGTGCTGGAAGATCATAAAGTGGCTGACGGGGTGGTGCTGAAAATAGTTCCCTGCACCGACAGGGTCTGGAACATGTGCCTTGAGGAAGGGCTGATTGAGATATTCAAGGATGCCAGGGCCTTGGTATCCAATCCGGGTTGTGCAGGATGTGCTGCCGGCCAGGTTGGACAGAACGGACCGGGTGAGGTTTCCATCAGTTCAGGGAACCGGAACTTCCCGGGGAAGCAGGGCATGGGAGATGTTTACCTGGCTTCCCCTGAGGTTGCCGCAGCCAGTGCAGTATCAGGCTTTATCACTTCTCCTGACCAGATCTCTGTAGCTCCCATGGAACGGGTGCCCTTACCCTCACAGGAATCCTTGCCATCACTGATATCAACGAAATGGGAGAACATGCTTTCGGGAACCTTGAGGGTTTTGAATCATTCGCCGGCCAGGCAAGGGAAGGCGACATTATTTTTACCGGTAAGAACTTCGGGGCGGGAAGTTCGAGGCAACAGGCTGTGGATTGCTTCAAATCTCTAGGGGTAAGCTGTATTGTTGCGGCATCCTTTGGATCTATCTATGAGCGAAATGCCATCAATGCCGCTTTTCCGATCCTGATTTCAGACGAGCTGGATAAACTTGAGCTAAAAACGGGTGATCAGGTATCTGTCAATGCAGGCAATGGAAAAATTATTAATTTGCGCAACCAGAAACGCATACAGGCCAATCCGTTTTCAGAAGTACAGATGGAGATATATCAAAATGGTGGATTATTCTGATCATGGGAAAGACTTTTGTAGAAAAGATATTTGATGCAACGTGCGGGAGCATTGTTTTCCGGAAACCGGACATTGTACTGTCACATGATAATACTGCCAGTATCCGGAAGACCTTTGAAAAAATGAATGGAAAGAATGTGGCTGATCCCGATCAGCTGCTGATCGTCCTTGATCACAACGCCCCGCCTACCAGTGCCAAACTCGCCACAGATTATCAGGGGATGCGGGAGTTTGTCAATGCCGAGGGCATCAACAGGTTCTATGATGCAGGCAGGGGGATTTGCCACCAGCTCATGGCGGGTCATGCCATGCCAGGCATGATCATTGTCGGGAGCGACAGCCATACCTGTACAGCAGGTGCTTTCAATGCCATGGCAACGGGGATTGACCGTACGGAGACAGCCGGTATATGGAAACAGGGGGAAACCTGGTTCAGGGTCCCTGAATCCATGAAGATCAACCTGTCAGGACAACTGCGCGATGGTGTCTATGCCAAAGACCTGTCATTATGGATCATCGGGCTGATCGGTTCATCCGGTGCCAATTACAAATCCATCGAATATCACGGGGATGGTGTCAGGAACCTGGGCATATCAGAACGTATGACCCTTGCCAATTTGGCCTCAGAAATGGGAGCCAAAAATGCCGTCTTTCCCCCGGACGAAGTCCTGAGGGCATTTTATGGCAAAGGTAAGCTCAAAGGATTTTGGGCTGATCCCGATGCCAGCTATGTGGAAGAAATCAGCGTTGACCTGTCTGAAGTGGTACCGCTTGTTGCCGCTCCACATCATGTGGATCATATCAAGACGGTGGCAGAGGTAAGGGGGACCAGGGTTCAGCAGGGATTAATAGGCACCTGCACCAATGGCCGCATAGAAGATCTGCGGGAGGCTGCAGCCGTCCTTGAAGGCCGCATGGTGGCGGATGGGTTCCAGCTGCTTGTTGTACCCGCATCCAGGGATATCTATATGCATGCGATTGAAGAGGGACTGATCACCACTTTCCTGGAAGCGGGGGCCAATGTGCTCAGTGCTTCCTGCGGTCCTTGTCTGGGAACAGGGCAGGGTATTCCGGCCGATGGCTTTACAGTCATATCCACTGCCAACCGTAATTTTAAAGGGCGAATGGGGAACCGGGAAGCGGAGATCTACCTGGCTTCACCGGCAACTGTTGCTGCCAGTGCCATAACAGGAGAAATCACCGCCCGGATTGCTTATGAGCAGAAGATAAAAAAATTCAGGCCGGATCAGAAAGAGGGCATTAGTGAAATAAGCGTGGGGGATTCTAGAATGATAAACGGGGTCTGGAACTATGCGGACGTGGATAACCTGAATACGGACCAGATGTTTGCCGGTAACCTGACCTATAGCGTATCCAGCGCCGATCCGGGAGCTATCCTTCCGCATTTGTTTGCAGGATTTGATCCTGCCTTTGCAGCAACGGTCAGGGAGGGGGATGTCATCATGGCAGGTGAGAACTTCGGGTGCGGCAGTTCCCGTGAACATCCGGCAGTTGGACTGGTGCATGCCGGTGTCAGGGCCGTGATCGTAAAATCAGTGAACAGGATTTTTTTCAGGTCGAGTGTGAACCAGGGGCTGATACTTATCGTACAACCGGAAGTGGTTGAGGGTTACAGGTCCGGCGACAAGGTGTCCGTCAGCCTGGAATCAGGCAGAATAACACTGAATGACAGGGTTTTCCAGTATTCACCCCTGCCCGGGAAATTGCTGGATATTATCAGGAAAAAGGGCCTGGTCAACTGGATAAGGGAGTCATAAGCGTTTTTCAATGGAAAAAACCAAGAGAATACTTGTGGTCGGAGCAGGTGCAGTCGGGGGAGTTACAGCGGCTATCCTGGCCCGTGAGCATTATGATATCTGGCTGGTTGCCAAATATCCGGAACTGGCTGAGAAAATCAGTAATGAAGGGATTGAGGTCAGCGGTTATTGCGGGGATCTATGCATGAAAGTGCCTGCGGTTGCCCGACCAGCTGAACTTACCGGCAAATTTGACTATGTATTCATGGCCACGAAGGCCGATTCTCTCATAAATGCAGCCAGGGAAACACTGCCTTTCATGCATGAGCAAACAAGGGTGGTATCGATGCAGAACGGGATTTGTGAAGAAGCCCTGGCCTCAGTTGTCGGCACATTGCGAACGATAGGCTGTGTTGTCGGCTGGGGTGCGACCCTGGTTGCCCCGGGAAAGGTTGAAATGACTTCAGGCGGAGAGTTTGTGATCGGAAACTGGAACCGGGAAAAAGATGAAAAACTGGAAGAAGTGGCCGGGATCCTGCGGTATATATTACCGACCGAAACAAGCGATAAGATCCTCTCACATCTTTATGCCAAGCTTATCATTAATTCTTGTATCACTACCCTGGGAGCGATCAGTGGCTTAGGCCTGGGAAAGATGCTGGCCAGACGTTATATACGTGACATTTTCATTGAGATCATCAGGGAAGCTATGGCGGTGGCGGATGCCATGGACCTTAATGTAAAGCCATACGCCGGAAAATTGGATTATTACCAATTCCTGGGCTCAGGAATGATGGCTTCATTCAAACGACACCTGACCATACGGGTCATCGGATTTAAGTACCGGAAGCTGAAATCATCAAGCCTGCAGAGCCTTGAACGTGGAAGAAAAACCGAGATTGATTATTTCAATGGTTATATCTCCTCAAAGGGGAAAGAATATGGTGTGAAAACACCGGTGAACGGCAAGCTGACCCGGATGGTCCAGGAGATAGAAAACGGAATGAGAACGATTTCAGTAAATTCCCTTGAGGAGATTTAAAATCCATGTATTTTTGTATTTTTGCCAGCGCTTATGCTCCCGTAGCTCAGCTGGATAGAGCAACGGCCTTCTAAGCCGTAGGTCATGGGTTCGAATCCCGTCGGGAGTACTATGGGGTGTTTTTTCAATACCCCGTTTTTGTAGCCAGGAACCTAATCCGGGCCCTGATGAGTTTTCGGAGGCCGGTCGTACCAAAACCAATCTTACAACCGTTCCTGGTAAAAGGATCAATATCTTATCAGTGAAGATGCCCGGACATCAAGGCGGGATAATATACACCTGATCAGGAACTTTTCATGAGGGTAATATTATTTCTAATACTGTGTCTTCTTTGTAGCTGCGGCGGGAAAGTATCATAAACCAGCAAGGAGACATTATAAGGTGCCCTAAAAATTCTCCATAGTACGAGCCGCGCGGATTGTACAACAAACTCTTTTATTAAATGGAAAAATGCTTTAATCGATCCACGAGAGTTCATAACTTCAACTCAGCGGAGTACTATTTCCTTTGCCTTTGAATAATTGTATCTCCGCAAACCTTGACTCCATCGTTTAATGAAAGCAGGATTTCAATACCTGGTGAATCCGCTGATAGGATGCAAGCCGGATGTACTGAAGGAAATCGAGAATCGCTTTTCCGTGGACCCGGAATACCGGGTTAAATACAGCCGGTCTAAAATACTTAGCCGGGTCCTGCATGAACTGGCCCGGTTCGACCTGATCCGTTACCGGACAATACGGCACCGTGCATCCCTGGCTGTCCCACCTGTATTTATTATCGGGCATTGGCGAAGCGGAACCTCCTTTCTTCATAATCTTTTATGCCGGGCTTATCCGGCCGCTTACACAACCACATACCATGCCGCTTTCCCAAACAACCTCTTTGCATTCAAGGGTCTGGTAAAGTTCTTTATGTGGGTGTTCATGCCGCGAATGCGTCCCACTGATGCAATGAAGATGCATCCTGACCTTCCACAGGAGGAAGAACTAGCCCTAGGTCAGGAACGGTTCTTTAGTTTCTACTACTGGTTTTATTTTCCAAGACAGGCGAAAAACCTTGCCGATGAATTCATGTACCTGGATGACCCGCAAAGCATGAGGTCAAAAAAATTCCAGCAGCACTACATGGAATACATCCGCAGATGCCAGTTAAACACCCGTGGAGAAGTTTTCATCTCAAAGAATCCGGCCAACACGGCAAGGATAGCAGTCCTTATAGATCGGTTCCCGGATGCCCGTTTCATATACCTTAAAAGGGATCCTTACGAGACCCTGCAGTCATCTATGATTTTCTTCAAGTCCCTTCTGAAGGGAATCTCCTTGCAGGATTACGAAGAGCGGGAGGTGGACCGCTTCATTCTCGGGAATTATAAACGGATGATCGGTGCTTACCTCGAGAAAAAAAACCTTATCCCCTCAGACCAATTGATCGAGCTCAGCTACGAGGAGCTAACAAAGCATCCTGCGCAAGTCATACCAGCCGTAACAGAACGACTCGATCTCGGCGTGAAGGCCAACCTGTCAGAGGTGCAGGATTACATGGCTGCCAGCAGGGACTTCCCATCGCGAAAATACAGGTTCAGCAACAATTTCATCAAGGAGGTAAATAACACACTGGAAGATCTGATTGAGCGGCAGGGATACCGGGTTCGCAATACTCATTTAGGGGAACAGATGAAAACATGAAGGTTTTAATTGTCCTGGCCCATCCGGATCAAAACAGTTTCAATCATGCCATTGCTGATACCTGCCTGAAAAGGCTGTCAGATAATGGTTATGATATTATCTTCCATGATCTGTACCAGGAAAAATTTGATCCATTACTGGATAAAAACGAAATTCCCAAGGATGGGAAGGTTGATGACATGATAGAATGGTATTGTGCTGAACTGGCAGATTGTGATGGGATTATCATCGTTCATCCGAATTGGTGGGGACAGCCTCCCGCTATTTTAAAAGGTTGGATCGACAGGGTCTTCAGACCGGGTATTGCCTATGAATTTGAAGATGGAGACCTGGGAGAAGGGATTCCTGTGGGATTACTCAGGGCTGAAACAGCACTGGTTTTCAATACATCCAACACCAGCGCTGACAGAGAGTACACGGTATTTAAAGATCCCCTTGAGTTGATCTGGAATAATTGCATCTTTGATTTATGTGGTGTAAGGAGATTTGAGAGAAGAATGTTCAGGATCATTGTAACCAGTGATGCAGATCAGAGGAAGGCATGGCTGGATGAAGTTACAGGATTGATTGATAAGCACTTTCCCCGACAATAAATGAAGCGTGTAAAACTGGCATATAAGCAGATTTTGCTATTTGAAAAGCCTGGCAAAAACCGGTGTTTATTGTGAAGCAATAATAATATTACTATCATTGTATTACTATGCTATATCGCAGCCAGCTTGTCATTGCAATACTGATCCTGATGGTCGGATGCAGCGGGAGATCGAAGGAAAAAACGAATGCCAGTCAAGAAGGTGTGCTGACCTATACCAATCCGATCATCGATAAGTACCTCGCAGATCCTTGTATGATGTATGATAATGGGTTCTATTATCTATTCGCAACCGGCAAGGCAGATGATGGACGGTTTATTCCCATACATCGGACCACAGATTTTGTACACTGGGAATTTATCCGTGGAGCCGTGGAGAGAGGCAGTGAAAGGGATTGGAATTACAAACATTTTTGGGCCCCTGAAGTGATCAAACTAAATGGTAAATGGCACTTGTATTACACTGCCTCACCCAGCCACTCTCCCCGTAACTCCGGTAACCGGGTCGGACTGGCCGTTGCGGATGATATTGCAGGTCCCTATCAGGATTTTGGCGTGATCATACCTCATGCGTCTATTGATGGACATGTTTTTGTGGATGAAGATGGCACGATGTACATATTCTATACCATTGAACATCTTAATGAGGATGGTTTAAGGGCAGGTCATATATATCAGGATCTCATGCTTTCTCCCACTGAGGTTGCCGGAAAGCCAAAACTGATGATCAGTCATCACCCCTGGCAGGAAGGACCCTTTTTACAACACCGGCACAATCAATATTTCCTGACATACAGCTGCGGTGCATGGACAGATCACACGTATCATATACGGTATGCCATTGGTCCCTCTGTAACAGGACCATTTATTGAACAACCTGATACTATCCTGGCTAGCAACGAAATGGTAAAGGGTCCGGGACACCACTTTATGTATTCGGATAAAAAAGGGAAAGACTGGATCATTTATCACGGATGGGATACTGCTTTCACAGCCAGGTACCCAAGGATCGACCGGATTTTCTTCGATGAAAATTCCATATCTTCAGATGGCCCGACATATACCGAGCAAAGGGTGGATAAATAATCCGTTGAGGGATGGAAAATTTGATAAAATACCTGCCACTTCTTGTATTTTTCATTTCGTGCAATGAGGACGGTGGGTATCATCATCAAATCCGGATACAAGGCCTCCTTGATGAGGTGGAAGTGATCAGGGATGAAGCAGGTATCAACCATATCTATGCAAGTAACCAGCATGATTTATTTTTGGCTCAGGGATATTGTGCGGCGAGGGACCGGCTATTTAAATTTGAGATCTGGAGAAGACAGGCCACGGGTACAGTAGCTGAAATTCTTGGTCCCCGTGAATTGAAAAGAGATATCGGGACAGAATTAAGCATAGGCAGGGCGGTGGCAAAATTAAGTCCGGAGAAAGTGAAAGAATATTTCTGGTTCCACCCCATAGACCCGAAGATAGCATTGGCTCCCTCCATAGATGGAACACTCTTGTTTAATGATATTTTAGAACTGTACCACAGTTTCAGATCGCCCGTGAGGT
>LJUP01000036.1 GCA_001303955.1 Bacteroides sp. SM23_62
AGGGCTTTTGTGAAAGCCGTCTTATTATAAGACCGGTAATATTCGGCGATCCCGAATTTCATGAACTTGAACATGACTTTCTGGAACCCGGCAAATCCCAGTGAACGTACCAGGTCGTGAAATGACACATCAGATTTTTTATATCCTTCCTTGGCAAATGCAAATACTGCATTGGGTCCCGCTTCTACCACTCCCTTGATCATCCTGGTAAGATGTACTCCCAGCCAGGGGAAGTTCGGATCGGGAGTCGGGTATATAAGATTTTTCACAAGGTATTCACGTTCCTTTTTGATGGTCATGTATTCTCCCCTGAAAGGGATGATCCTGAGATCGAGATTGGGCACTGTAAGCGAAGCAATCTCATCAGAATGCAATCCGGCTGTATTGATCACCAGTTTGGTCTGGAAAAGTTCCTGATTGGTTACCACTTCGGAAAAGCCGCTCCGGGTATAGATATTCTGTACTTTCTGGTTAAATAGGATATTCCCGTCCATTTTCCGGATAACGATTTCAGCGAGTTTTTCGGCAACCGCCTTGAAATCAATGATACCGGCATAGGGGACATCGATGGCACGGACCCCGAAGACATGCGGTTCCTTTTCTTTCATTTCTTCTGCCGATATCATCCTGACCTTATCAAGGCCATTTTGTTTACCCCTTTCCAGTACCGATCCGAGTATTGCCTCTTCCTGCTGGTTGGTGGCCACAATGATCTTGCCGCATAGTTCGTAAGGGATACCTTCCCTGTCGGCAAATTCCAGCAATTGTTTGTAACCGTTGATGCAGTTTAGTGCCCTGAGGCTTCCCGGCCTGTAATATATGCCTGAATGGATCACGCCGCTGTTGTTCCCGGTCTGGTGCATGGCAACTCCCGGTTCCTTTTCCAGGATCAGCAGTTTCAAGCCCGGTTTTTGACCGAGGATCTTATACCCTGTGGCGAGTCCCACGATACCCGCCCCGATGATGATGATATCATATTGCATGGATCTGTCTTTTTATTTGAGATGGTTATTTATTACCTGTTGAAAATTATTCATAATCTCTGTCATAAGCGGATGTTTGACCGGAAGGGGGTGATCGTTCACCGAAGAAACAGGAAGTACATGCAGGGATGTCCCGGTAAGGAACAATCCTTCAAGTTCAGGTATTTCCCCCAGGGGGATTTTTCTTTTAATCACCCTCAGGGACAAATCATTACAGATCCCAAGCACATAGTGCCTGGTTATACCAGGCAGGATAACAGCCTCCGGTGGTGTGATGACATGACCACCGCGAATGGCAAATACATTTGCTTTGCTGGCCTCGGTGATACATTTTCCGGAATCCATTAAAAGTGCCTCGAACACCCCCGCATCATGCAGTGTATTTGCCACATGCCTGCGAAATTCAGGCCTCCATATCTTCTTATTGGGATCAATCCGTTCAAAGGGGTAGGTAATTACCTTCACTCCCTGGTTATGACAATCTTGACATTGCCCCTTATGATCCTGTTCTTCTCTATGAGGATCTGCAGCGTTTCACGGATGGCGGCCGTGGTGACCCAGGGTTGAATACCTGCCATCTCCAGGGAATTAAAGAGCCGGGCAAGATGATCTTCAAGGAACAGGAATTTAGCTTCCATCAGCCTGACTACTTCATATAATGAAGTGCCCTTATGGATGAGGTTCTCATCCAGTGAGGAGCATTCCCTGACTTCCCTGTCAAGCATAAAATATGGCCGGGCGCATTCCTTCATGACCGCCCGCAAATGTAGGAATTTTAATACATACCCACACTCACTCCCCCAAACTTGCCGTTTTATTCATATCTGAGAGAAACTGCCGGATTGATGATGGCAGCCCGGAAGGATTGCCAGGATACAGTGATCAGGGCTACGGCCAGGGACAATCCGAATGTCAGGGCAAAGATCCAGACGGTGATGTCTATTCTGTACTGGAAATTCTGGAGCCATTTATCCATTCCATACCAGGCAAGGGGCCAGGCAATCAGGTTGGAGATGATGACCCACTTTGAAAATTCACGGATGAACAGGTACACAATACCATTTACACTTGAACCCATGACCTTGCGTATCCCTACTTCCCGGGTCCTTCTCTGTGCCATAAAAGCCGATAGTCCCAATAGTCCCAGGGAAGCAATGAATATCGTGAGAATGATGAAATACCTGAATATCTGGCCGATTACGGCTTCCTCGCGGTAGTATTCATCGAGGTTTTCTGTAAGAAATTGGTAGTCAAATGGATAATGATCCCCGAATTCCTTCCTTTTTTCATCAATAAAGGCGATCACCTCTTCCGTATTATTACCGGTGGTCCGGATATTGAACAGGGGCATTACCAGTGGATTATCCTGTAGTACAAGTAGGATGGGTTCAATCTTGTTATGCAGGGAAGCATAATGAAAGTCCCTGAATACGCCAATAACTTCACCATCCCGCTGGGGCGGTCCATCCAATTGGATACCCAGCTGCCAGCGTTTTCCCAGTGCGTCCTCACCCCAGCCGAATTCATTGGCAGCTACTTCATTGATGATAAAAGCTTTATCAATATCTGTACCCATTGATTTGTCATAACTGCGTCCATGCAGGATCTCAATTCCCATCAGGTCAGTATAATGGTAATCAACTCCATACCGGTTCACTGCCTTGTCAATCAGCGCTCCGTTTTCCCCTTCTATTCGCTGAACAGTTATACCGACATTGCTGCCTGGATTCGAACTGGACTGTGCGGCACCCATGATCTCGGGATGGCTCATGATCTCTTCCCGGAAAGATTCAAAGCTTCTGCGCAGGGTGGTATCGCGCACCGTCATGACCATCAGGTCATCCTTGTCAAATCCAAGGTCCGTGGTTTTCATGAATTTCAGCTGGCCTGAAACGATCAGGGTCCCGATGATCATGATCACAGAGATGGCAAACTGAACCAGGACCAGGGCCTTTCTGAACGATCCGCCACCAGTGCCACCTTCAACAATTCCCTTCAGGACAGACACCGGATTAAACCGTGAAAGGTAAAAGGCAGGATAAAATCCTGAAACCATGCCAACGATTAGGGCTATCAGCAAACTGGGGAACACCATTTCTTTCATAGCCAGTATCCCGAAACTCAGGGATTTCCCAGACAGGTCATTGAAGGCCGGCAAAAGCAATTTGACCAGGATCAGGGATAATATGAATGATATCAATGTGATAAATACCGATTCTCCCAGGAATTGCCTGATGAGCATGCCGCGTGAAGATCCGGATACCTTTCGCATGCCAACTTCCCTGGCGCGACGGGTAGACCGGGCAGTGGCCATATTCATATAGTTAATGCTGGCGATGACCAGGATAAACAGGGCGGTAAAAATAAAAATATAGACATAGGAACGATTGCCTTTCGGCTGGTCGTATTCCAGGGCCGTGGGATTCAGGTGGATATCCGCCAACGGCGTAGCCATCAGTTCAAAGCCCCCTTTGATCTGGTCACCGATCTCTTTCATGTATTTGTCGTAGAATCCCGGGAATTTATCCAGCACATCCTGTATGTTACTGTTCTCTGCCAGAAGTACATAACTGAATATTCCAATGTTCCAGAAAGATCCTGCGCTGCGATCATTAAACCGCTCAAATCCAATTCGTTCGGCAAGGGTCTCGGTAGAGATCAGCCCGTTGAATTTCATATGTGAATTTCCCGGAAGATTCCTGATAACCCCTGTGATTTCATAAATGTTATTATCAATATCAGTAAGATTTTTACCAATGGGATTTGTATTTCCGAAATGTTTGTGAGCAAAACTCTCTGTTATCACCATTGTATTCGGTCGTGAGAGGGCTATGTCAGGATTCCCATGAACAAAAGAATGTGTAAACAGAAGGAAAAATGTAGAATCAGCAAACCAGATACTGTCCTCCTGGAATTCCCGGTCTTCGTCCACAAAGTACAAGGTCCCGACAGGGGCACACCTGACACTTTCAATAATCTCTGGATACTCATCTTTCAGTGTCGGTCCCAGGGGAAGCTGGGTTGCCGCAAACTTATGGTTCTTGTTATCCAGTGTAAAATCTGACTCGAGACGATAAACGCGATCATGCAGTTGATGATGTTTATCATAGGTCAGTTCATCGTAAATAAAAAGGATGATCAGAATTGTGACGGTGAGGCCAGCAGCAAGGCCAAGAATATTGATTGCGGAGTAATACCTGTCCTTGACAAGGCTCCGCAGGGTTGTTTTAAGAAAATTCAGCAACATGGGGAATGGCTCTAATACTCTTTGTAAGAGTAAATATAGTAATAAAATGACGATTTCACACAGATTACCTTATACCCACTTAACCAATCCCATTGTGTTATTCGTAACGGAGTGAAATGGCCGGATTTCTGATGAAATTTGTCATAGGATAGCTCATCCTGGATATAGAGGATGATCAACAGGCAGCTTGCAAGCCCGATCGCAAGTCCGGATACATTGATCAAGGAATAAAACCTGTCTTTCAGGAGTTTCCGGACAGCGCTCAGGATATGGATCTTAAACATGGGAAGGATTTTCTATGAGACGAGCAAATTATTTAAATGTTGCATTAAAATTAAAGTAACTTTTTGGAGGATATCAACGTATAGGGAACCGAATTTCGCTTCTCAGATATGCCCAGCAAACTGGTTTTTTTTGTGGATGATGACAAAATGATCCTGAACCTGCTTGAATATACCTTCAAGAGCAGAGGCGGCATAAGGGTAAAGACCTTTTTCTCCGGGGAAGAGTGTCTGGACCACATGCAGTTAAAGCCTGACCTGGTGGTGGTTGACCATATGTTTACCGGGGTTAGGGGACAGATCAACGGACTACAGGTGGTCAGGAAAATCAGGGAAATTGACAAGGATGTCACCATCCTTGTGCTTTCCGGTCAGGAAGATGAAAATATCATCGCAGATTTCATACAGAGCGGGGCCAAACAATATATCTCCAAAGACGATTATTTTATAGATACACTGATCGAGACCATTGAAGCAGAAGTAGGATCTGTTTCGTAATGACTCAATTCAGGATTCTCGCCAGCCATGGAAAAAGCTTCAGTAGCCCCTAACAATCAATTAGTTTCGACAGTAGAAGTCAGAACCGAAAAACTTTTGTAATTTGATTATTTTCTTATACTTTTGCACGACAAAATTTCGGTGCTGTGGGAGGTTTGAGGCAATATGCGATCCCGTTTAAGGGTTTAAAGGAAGGAAAGCACGATTATCATTTTGTTGTTGACAATTCGTTCTTTGAGCATTTCGAATCATCAGAAGTTAAAAGGGGGATAGTAAATGTTAAGGTTGAGCTGATCAAGCACATACAGTTCCTCGAGCTTCAATTCGACCTCTACGGGAAGATCACAGTAGATTGTGACAGGTGCCTGGAGCCATTTGTTATCAAGATAATGCACAGGGACATGCTTTATGTCAGGTTTGGTGAGAAAACCCTTGAGCAGTCGGATGATTTACTGATACTCGCTGATTCGGAAAATGAGGTTCGACTGGATCAACTGATATATGAATATATCCACCTGGCCCTCCCGATACAGCGTATTCATCCTGAGCTCGATGGTATTTCAGGCTGTGATCCGGAGATGATGGAAAAACTGAATGCTCACCATGCTGATGATCCGGAAAATGCTTCAGAAGATCCCAGGTGGGAAAAATTAAAAGGACTCATTAAAAAATAATCGATATGGCACATCCAAAGAGAAAGACTTCCAAACAGAGAAGAGACAAGAGAAGGGCCCATTACAAGGCCAAATCACCTACCCTGGCTACCTGTCCCTCTACAGGTACTGTGCACCAATACCACCGTGCCTATTATGTAGAAGGAAATCTCTATTATAAAGGAAAGCTTGTAATCGAAGAAGAAGTTTAAAATTTCATGCGTATTGGTGTCGATATTATGGGTGGTGATTATGCACCTGATGCGACCCTCCTGGGCGCTGCCCTGGCACGTAAAGAACTCCCTGATGATGTTGAGCTGGTCTTGTTCGGGGACCAGCATGCCATCGAAGATATTGTGACCCGCGAAGGATATGATCCAAGCGGGTTTACTGTTTTTCATACACCCCATTCCATAGGGATGGGGGATCATCCGGCCAGGGCATTCTCCGACAAACCGGATTCGGGTATTGCCATGGGACTCAGGATGCTCAAAAAGGGAGAGTTGGATGGATTCGCTTCTATCGGCAATACAGGTGCCATGCTGGTAGGGTCCGTGCAGATCGTTAATTCCATTCCCGGGATTATACGGCCTTCCCTGGCCATTCCCATCCCGAATGATCATGGAACACCGACCATATTACTGGATATAGGACTGAATCCGGACTCCAGGCCGGATGTACTTTACCAGTATGGGATCCTTGGATCCCTGTATGCTGAACTGGTGCATGGCATATCCAATCCCAAAGTGGGACTCTTGAATATCGGAAAGGAAGAAGAAAAGGGGAACCTGCTGACCCGGGCAACCTACCAGGCCATGAAAGGGACCAAAGACTTTAATTTTATTGGTAATGTAGAAGGAAATGATTTCTTCCGCGACAACGGTGTGGACGTCATGGTTTGTGACGGCTTTGTCGGGAATGTCCTGGTGAAGGAAATGGAGGCTTTTTATGCAATGCTAAAAAGGCGGAAGATTGAGGATGAATTTACTGACCGGTTTAATTTTGAACACTATGGTGGCACCCCAATCCTGGGAATACTTTCAACGGTCCTGATCGGGCATGGAATTTCCAACGGGCAAGCAGTTAAAACACTGATACTGCAAACCCGTGATGTTATTGAATCAAATATTATTGGAAAAATCAAGGAAAAATTTCACTAATGACCAAGATAAAAGCTGCCATTACGGGCATTGGAGGTTATGTGCCTGACTATGTACTTACCAATGATGAGCTGAGTACCATGGTTGATACCACGGATGAGTGGATCATGCAACGCATTGGTATCAAGGAAAGAAGGATCCTGAAAGAACCGGGAAAAGCAACCTCGGATCTTGGGGCCAGGGCGGTCAAGGACCTGCTTACCCGGACCGGCACATCCCCTGATGAAATCGAAGTGCTGATTACGGCAACCGTTACCCCCGATATGCTTTTCCCGACGGCCTCCAACCTGATAGCCCATAAAACCAGGCTTAAAAATGCGTGGACCTTCGATTTGGCAGCTGCCTGCTCGGGGTTTTTATTCGGCCTGGAGACTGCTGCCAATTTTATCGAAAGCGGAAAATATAAGAAAGTGATCGTAGTGGGTTCGGACAAGATGTCATCCATTGTTGATTATACGGACCGGACCACCTGTCCCCTTTTCGGGGATGCTGCTGCCTGTGTGCTGGTTGAACCAAGCACGGATGAGAACGGGGTAATAGACCAGATGCTCCATGTGGATGGGTCTGGCGGACCGCACCTGCATATGAAAGCCGGGGGATCTCTCCGGCCAGCCACCCAAGAAACAGTTGAGAACAAGGAGCATTTTGTTTTCCAGGAAGGCCAGACGGTATTTAAATTTGCTGTAGCAAATATGGCGGATATTTCGGTGGAGATGATGAAAAAGCATGATATTTCCCCTGATGATCTTGCATGGCTGGTACCGCACCAGGCAAATATGCGGATCATCGAAGCCGTGGCCAGGAGGATGGGGATATCGAGAGACCAGGTAATGATCAACATTCAGCGGTACGGAAATACGACAGCCGCAACAATTCCGTTATGCTTATGGGAATGGGAGGATAAACTGAAAAAAGGAGATAAGATCATCCTTTCAGCTTTCGGCGGAGGATTTACCTGGGGGGCTATCTATTTGAAGTGGGCTTATGATGGGGCACATAAGGCTTGAACAATCCCACAGCTTTTTATAATTTTATAAGTATTAAAAAATTAATCAATACAGCGTGTAAAATCCAATCTAATGGCGAAGATTTATAGCGAACATGAAACCAATGCCATCAATATCATCGGAATTGGCACACAGATTACTGGGGATGTGAAGTCGAACAGCGATATCAGGGTCGACGGAAGCCTTACAGGAAAACTGATCACGAAAGGGAAGGTTGTGATTGGGGAATCCGGTAAGGTAAACGGTGAAATAAATTGCAAAAATTCTGATGTTGAAGGAACCATTGAAGGTAAAATAAAAGTTACAGAATTGCTGTCACTCAAGACCAAGGCCAAGATCAAGGGAGATATCATTGCGGCCAAGCTGGCCATTGAACCAGGATGCCAGTTTTCCGGTAATTGTGATATGAATGCCGGCAGCCAGACAAATGAAGAAACCATCATCCAAAACGACAAAACAGCAAAACCGGAAATCGGCGCTAAGTGATTATGGCAGGTATTCCAGCCTTGCTTTTCAGATGATTGCCATCATTCTGGCGGGGGTATTTGGTGGGATCAAGCTGGATCAGATTGTCAAATGGGAATTCCCGGTTTTTACACTGGTTCTTACAATTCTCGCAGTATTCATGTCCATGTATTATGCCGTAAAGGACCTTATCCGGAATAAATAGACCAGCCAATGTATGCATCACTCAGAAAATTCATTTTTACAGTGCTGTTCATCGCCCTTCTCATCACTGCCCTCGGATATGGTCTCTTCCTTTTTCTTGTCCCGCAATACTATTTCCCCTATTTTCCTGCCATTCCTGCCTTCATATTGATGGTAACCATCCTGGTGCATGCTTACCTGATCAAAGCCAGTGAAAACGATCCACGAAAATTTACCTCGAAATACCTTGGGGCCACGGGCCTTAAAATGTTTATTTACCTTCTATTCATAGTGGTTTTTCTGTTTGTTGACACCACCCGCGCAGTGCCCTTCCTGATAATTTTTCTTGTAACGTATGCGGCCTTCACATTGTACGAGGCCATATCCATTTTAAATTTCCTGAAAAAGGATAAATAATTCTAATATTAAGGGATGTTTTTATTATTTTTACTGGCTCCTTAAAGCAAGGGTACATATTGAAGAGGAAAGCCGTTTCATATATCTTAGGGGGACTCTTATTCCTGGTTCTGGTATCTGCCAAGACTGTCCGGCAGCCTGAACCCGCCCATGAAAAGGCTGCGACCGAACAACATGATGAACAGGTGGAACATGGCGAGGCAGAGGAAGAATTTTACCCTCCAGATTTTATCTTCGATCATATTCTTGACGCTTACGAATGGCATATCCTCAGCTATGATGATTTTCACCTGAGCATTCCGCTCCCGGTCATCATTTACAGTGACAGCAAGGGACTGAATGTTTTTATGTTCAGCCGGTTCCATCACGGGCATGATGATTACAGGGGGTTCAGGTTCGTAAGCCAAGGAGCACTAAAGGGGAATATCGTTGAGATCATGGAAGATGGCACTACGGCCTTGCCGCGGCTGGATCTGTCAATAACCAAAAATGTACTTGCCATTTTGATAAGCCTCATATTGCTGCTGTGGATATTTCTTTCCGTGGCAAAAGCATACAGAAGACATCCGGACAAGGCCCCGGCAGGATTACAGAACCTGCTGGAACCGATCATTTTATTTATTCGTGATGACATTGCCAAGCCTTCTATAGGAGAGCACAAGTATGAACGCTTCATGCCCTTCCTGCTGACCATATTCTTTTTCATCTGGTTCAATAACATGATGGGGCTGATCCCTATTTTCCCCGGGGGGGCCAATGTCACGGGGAGCATTTCTGTTACCATGCTGCTGGCATTGTTTACCTTCGTGATCACGACGATCAGCGGGAACCGGAATTACTGGCAGCATATATTCAATATGCCGGGTGTTCCCTGGTGGGTGAAGATTCCGGTTCCACTGATGCCGGTCATAGAGATCATCGGCATGATAACCAAACCCTTTGTACTGATGGTACGTCTCTTTGCCAATATTGCAGCGGGACATATCATCGTGCTCGGGTTTTTCAGCCTGATCTTTATTTTCGGACAGATGAGCGTGGGACTTGGACTGGGGGTTTCGGTGGTGAGCCTGGCGTTTACGATTTTCATGACCATGATTGAATTGCTGGTGGCCCTGATCCAGGCCTATGTATTTACCTTGCTTTCGGCCATTTATTTTGGGATGGCTACGGAAGAACATCATTAAAAGATCCGTTTTTATTCATTAAATAGTTATTATTATGAACACACTGATGGTTATTTTGGAAGTTGCACTCGGAAACCTGGGTGCAGCCCTGGGTGCAGGAATCGCTGTCATCGGTGCCGGACTGGGTATCGGCAGGATCGGTGGTACTGCCATGGAAGCCATTGCCAGACAACCGGAAGCTGCCGGTGACATTCGGTCAAATATGATCGTTTCCGCCGCCCTGATAGAAGGAGTAGCTTTCTTTGCTATCGTGGTCTGTCTGTTAATCCTTTTTATGGCATAAAGGGATTTTTCCCGAAGGGAGTGGCGATTGGCCTCTCCCATCGGGATTGTTTTGAAATAAAAAACACAAACATATGCGACTTGTAACCCCTGATATTGGAACCATTTTCTGGATGCTGCTGATGTTTATCATCGTGCTGGTAATCCTGAAAAAGTTTGCCTGGAAACCGATCCTGAATGCCCTCAGGAACCGTGAGCAATCCATTGAGGAATCGCTGCGTTCCGCTGACAAGGCAAAAAAAGAGATGGAAAAACTCCAGGCCGACAATGAAAAGATCATGGCCGAAGCCCGGAAGGTACGAGACAAAATGCTGAAGGAGACCAAAAAATCCAGTGAAAACATCCTGGGTGAGGCAAAGAATAAGGCCAGAGAAGAATCAAAAAAGATCATTCAATCTGCAAGGGTGCAAATAGAGAATGAAAAGGATGCTGCCATCGCAGATATCCGCAACCAGGTGGCGGCCTTATCCGTGGAGATCGCTGAGAAGATCCTGCAGGAGAAACTGAAGGATGATAAAGCCCAGCAGGAGCTGATGGAAAAGCTTCTGAAAGATGTTAAAATGAACTAGGGATGAAAGCAGGCAGGATAGCGGTGAGATATGCCAGGGCGCTGTTCCTGAGTGCAGGGGAACAAGGGGTCCTGGATACTGTGCGGAAAGACATGGAACTGATCCTTGCCACTGTTTCTGATATGGCAGAGGTTATTAGCCTGCTTGAAAGCCCGGTTGTGGAAACCAGGAAAAAGACAAGTATTCTGGTATCCCTTTTTGAGCATAGGGTAAGTGCCCTGGCCCTGGATTTTATCCGCCTGGTAACCGGCAATAACCGG
This sequence comes from Bacteroides sp. SM23_62, assembly GCA_001303955.1. GTDB lineage: Bacteria > Bacteroidota > Bacteroidia > Bacteroidales > SM23-62 > SM23-62. Next base: position 11,190 of record LJUP01000036.1, read on the forward strand.
GAAGAATATTTTGCCGCCATATGCCGGCACTATATCAAATTATACAAAGAGGAAAAAGGGATAAAGGTGGCCCACATTGAGACTGCAAGGCCCCTTACAGAAGCACTCAGGCAGGAAATGATTACCATTATAACCAGGGCCTTCAAGGCGGATATTGAATTAGAGGAGGAAGTCAGGAAAGACCTTATAGGGGGATTCTTGCTCCGTGTTGAAGACAAGCAGCTTGACTCCAGTGTCAAAGGGAAACTGGGAAGGATAAAGAAAGCATTACAGAAATAAATTAGCAGAACATATTAAAATTATTAATCAATGGCTGGAATAAAACCTGCTGAGGTATCTGAAGTACTTAAGAAACAACTCGAGGGAGTTAAAACAACTGAAGAACTGGAAGAAGTAGGTACCGTCCTCCAGGTCGGAGACGGCATTGCCAGGATATACGGATTGACCAATGTGCAATCAAACGAGCTGATCGAGTTTGAGAATGGTGTCGTCGGAATGGTGCTTAACCTGGAGGAGGATAATATCGGTGCTGTGCTACTCGGGTCTTCCGAAGAGATCGGGGAAGGCGACCTGGTGAAAAGAACAGGCCGGATCGCCGCCCTTGAAGTCGGGGAAGGGTTACTTGGAAGGGTGATCAATACCATTGGCGAACCCATTGACGGCAAGGGACCTGTAAAGGGGGAAAAGATAGTGTTGCCGCTGGAAAGAAAAGCCCCGGGTGTGATATACCGCCAGCCGGTGAATGAACCCCTGCAAACGGGAATCAAACCCATTGATGCAATGATCCCCATAGGAAGGGGACAGCGTGAATTGATCATTGGCGACAGGCAGACCGGTAAAACAGCCATTGCCATTGACACGATCATAAACCAGAGGGAGTTTTACGAGAAGGGAGAACCGGTATATTGTATCTACGTCGCCATAGGGCAAAAGGGATCTACCGTTGCCAATATCGCTACTACACTGGAGCATTTCAGTGCCATGAACTACACGGTCATCGTATCTGCCACGGCTTCGGATCCCGCCGCCATGCAGTTTTATGCCCCTTTTGCAGGTTGTACCATCGGAGAGTATTTCAGGGATACAGGAAGGGCTGCCCTTATTATCTATGATGATCTTTCAAAACAGGCCGTTTCCTATCGCGAGGTATCCCTGTTGCTGAGAAGACCGCCTGGAAGAGAGGCTTATCCCGGTGATGTTTTCTACCTTCACTCCAGGTTGCTGGAACGGGCTGCAAAGATCATAGAGTCTGATGAGATTGCCAGCCAGATGAACGATCTTCCTGAAGTGCTGAAACCTGTCGTCAGGGGGGGCGGATCCCTGACAGCCTTGCCCATTATCGAGACACAGGCAGGTGATGTTTCGGCCTATATACCGACCAATGTAATTTCCATTACAGACGGACAGATCTTTCTGGAGTCAAACCTCTTTAATGCGGGAGTACGACCGGCCATCAATGTGGGGATCTCTGTATCCAGGGTGGGTGGCAAAGCCCAGATCAAGGCGATGAAATCTGTGGCCGGCACCCTGAAACTCGACCAGGCCTACTACAGGGAACTGGAAGCCTTTGCCAAATTTGGATCTGACCTTGATAAAGCTACCCTGGCAACACTGGATAAGGGAGCCAAGAATGTGGAGATCCTGAAACAGGGACAGTACTCCCCGATGTCGGTTGAAAAACAGATAGCCATTATCTTTGTTGGTACGCATGGCTTACTGGTGAATGTGCCGGTAACCAGGGTAAAGGAATTTGAAGAGGAATTTCTTGATTTCCTGGAGTTTAAGCACAAAGATTTAATGGGAGAACTGAGAAAGGGTATCCTGACGGACAAAGAAGAAAAGGTGCTTGAAAAAGTGGCCAGAGAGATCGCATCCAGATACGAGGAGACCGCTTAAATGGCAAACCTTAAAGAAATACGTAATCGCATTGCCTCGGTAACTTCTACCAGGAAGATCACCAGTGCCATGAAAATGGTATCGGCAGCAAAATTACGAAAGGCACAGGAAGCCATAATACGGATAAGGCCCTATGCTGACCGACTGCATACCATCCTTACCAACCTGAGTGATTCAATCAGGGGAGATGAAGATAATCCATACTCAGTTGAACGGGATCTGGAGAAAATAATGATCATTGTGATTGCATCAAACCGTGGACTTTGCGGTGCTTTTAATTCATTGGTCATAAAACGTGCCATGCAGGTGGCGCATGAGGACTACCCCAACCTGATGCGGCAAAAAAAAGTGGATTTTTACACCATTGGCAAAAGAGGGTCCGACTTTTTCCAGAACAAAAAATACCCGCTGGCCGGAGTGAAGAATGAGCTTTTTGATGACCTTACATTTGACAATGTAATGCCGGTTGCCGGAGAAATCATGGATCATTTTATTTCCGGGGAGTATGACCGGGTGATGCTGGTCTATAACCAGTTTAAGAATGCGGCTGTACAGATCCTTACCACGGAGCAATTCCTGCCGGTGCTGATACCGGAAAAAACGGACGAGGACAGCATCATTGCTGATTATATATACGAACCTTCCAAAGAATACATTGTCAGGGAACTCATCCCAAGATCCTTAAAGATCCAGTTTTACAAGGCTTTGCTTGATTCAAATGCGGCTGAACACGGGGCCAGGATGACGGCCATGCATATGGCCACAGACAATGCCACAGAATTGCTTCGGGAATTAAACCTGAATTACAACAAGGCTCGCCAGGCAGCCATTACCAGCGAACTCCTGGAAATCGTATCGGGTGCGGAAGCCTTGAAAGGCTGATATTGGCCGCCTAATACTCCGCCCAGTGCTTGATCGCGATCTCCTCTTCTTTTATTTTGCAGAAGGCTATGATAAAAGCACTGGCCAGCCTGGCATTGGTGATCAGCGGGATATTGTAATCGACCGCGTTACGGCGGATGGAATAGTCATTGCTTAGTTCATTTGTGGTAAGATCCTTGGGGATATTGATGACCAGGTCGATCATCTTGTTCTGAAGGTAGTCCAGGGTATTGGGCTTCTTATCCTCATCCGGCCAGTAAAGCACTGTTGATTCAATGTTGTTGAGTCTTAGAAAATCAGCCGTGCCCTTGGTGGCAAAAAGGTTGTACCCTTTTTCGGCCAGCATGCGGCAGCTGTTGATCAGTTCTACCTTGGAGCGCATGGGACCGGTAGACAGGAGGATGTTTTTTTCGGGGATGGTATACCCGACCGAAAGCATCGATTTCAGGATGGCTTCGTAAAAATTCTCTCCGATGCAGCCGACCTCCCCTGTAGAAGACATGTCAACACCCAGCACAGGGTCGGCTTTTTTCAGGCGGGAGAAGGAGAACTGCGGGGCCTTGATCCCGATATAATCCAGGTCAAATATGGATTTGTCCGGTTTATCATAAGGCAGATCAAGAATGACCTTGGTGGCTATATCGATGAAATTGGATTTCAGGACCTTTGATACGAAAGGCATACTGCGCGAAGCCCGCAGGTTACATTCAATGACCTTGATATCATTGTCCTTGGCAAGGAACTGCATGTTAAAGGGACCGGTGATATCCAGCGCCCTGGCAATGTCACGCGATATTCTCTTGATCCTGCGTACCGTTTCAAAATAAATCTTCTGTGGAGGAAAAACCATGGTGGCATCGCCGGAATGCACTCCTGCAAACTCCACGTGTTCACACAGGGCATAGACCACAAGCTCACCATTTTTTGCCACGGCATCGATCTCGATCTCCTTGGCCTGCTCGATAAACTCGGAAACCACGACAGGATACTGCTTGGATACCTTGGCTGCCAGGTTCAGGAAGTGTTCCAGCTCATCCTTGTTGGATACAACATTCATGGCTGCCCCTGAAAGGACATAGGAGGGACGGATCAATACCGGGAATCCGACCAGGTCAATGAATTCATAAATGTCTTCAATGCTCGTCAGTTCCTTCCATCTGGGCTGGTCAATATGCAGCTTGTCCAGCATCAGGGAAAACTTATGTCTGTTCTCGGCTTTATCGATGGATACAGGAGATGTGCCAAGGATGCTGACCTGCTGGCCGTGCAGCCGCATGGCCAGGTTATTGGGGATCTGTCCCCCCATGGAAACAACCACCCCTTTGGGTGCTTCCAGCTCAACCACATCCATGACACGCTCGAAGGAAAGCTCATCAAAATACAGGCGTTCACAGACATCATAATCAGTACTTACAGTCTCTGGGTTATAATTGATCATGATGGACCGGTATCCCTGTTCATTCAGGGTATAAATTGTGTTCACACTGCACCAGTCGAACTCCACGCTGCTCCCGATCCGGTAAGCCCCTGAGCCCAGGACAATGACGGATTTGCCATCCTTTGCAAAATCTATATCATGCTCCTCCCCGCTGTAGGACAGGTACAGGTAATTGGTTTGGGCCGGATATTCTGCAGCCAGTGTATCAATCTGTTTGACAACGGGAAGGATATTCCGTGCCTTGCGGTGGGACCTGACCTCAAGCATTTTTTCCTGGATGATCCCGGCATCCGGGTTCATGACATGCCTGGCCACCTGGAAATCTGAAAAACCAAGGATCTTGGCCTTGCGCAGATGTTCGTCCGGGAGACTATCAAGGGATTTATACTGCTCAAGCAGGTTTTTATGGTCAAAAATATTTTTCAGTTTTACCAGGAACCATTTATCGATCTTTGTCAATTCAAAAATCTGGTCCACCGTAAATCCCTTCTCAAAGGCATCAGCGATCACAAAGATCCGCATATCGGTAGGCTGGGTCAGGTCACGTTCAATTTCGTCGAATTCCAGGTCCCGGTTCCCGGTGAAACCGTGCATGCCCTGCCCGATCATGCGGATTCCTTTCTGGATGGCCTCCTCGAAGGTCCGTCCGATCGACATCACTTCCCCGACACTTTTCATCGAACTGTCGATCAGTTTACTGACACCAATAAACTTATTCAGGTCCCAGCGCGGGATCTTGCATACAATATAGTCAAGCGCCGGTTCAAAAAAGGCAGAAGTGGTTTTGGTAATTGAATTCTTCAGTTCATGAAGTCCGTATCCGAGTCCCAGTTTAGCCGCCACAAAAGCCAGCGGATAACCGGTAGCCTTGGATGCAAGGGCACTGGATCTTGACAGGCGGGCATTTACCTCAATCACCCGGTAATCTTCTGAATTCGGATCCAGGGTGTACTGGATATTGCATTCACCCACAATGCCAATATGACGGATCACATCAATGGACAGGCGCCTTAGTTTATGGTATTCGCTGTTGGTTAAGGTCTGCGAAGGAGCAACAACAATGCTTTCACCGGTATGTATACCCAGGGGATCGAAATTCTCCATGTTACACACCGTGATGCAATTGTTATAACAGTCCCTTACCACTTCATATTCAATCTCCTTCCATCCTTTCAGTGATTCTTCGATGAGGATCTGCGGGGAATATGACAGGGCTTTGGAAGCCAGTATTACCAGTTCATCCTCGTTCGCACAAAACCCGCTCCCCTGTCCCCCAAGCGTAAATGCTGCCCGGATAATGATGGGATAGCCCAGTCTGGCTGCTGCAGCTTTTGCTGCTTCGATGGATTCCACGGCCTGGCTGTGAGGGGTCTTGACATCGATTTCCTTTAGCTTGTTTACAAAATGCTCCCTGTCTTCCGTATCAATGATGGCCTGGATGGGTGTCCCAAGCACCTTCACATTGTATTTGTCAAGTACCTTTTGCCTGTAAAGTTCAATACCGCAATTCAATGCTGTTTGTCCACCGAAAGACAACAGGATCCCATCGGGTTTTTCACGGGCGATCACCTTTTCAACGAAACCCGGGGTAACAGGCAGGAAATATACCTTATCGGCAATCTTTTCGGAGGTTTGGACGGTGGCGATATTGGGATTGATCAAAACGGTGGTGATGCCTTCCTCCCTGAGTGCCTTGAGTGCCTGGGATCCTGAATAATCAAATTCTCCGGCTTCACCTATCTTCAGGGCTCCTGATCCGAGTACTACTACCTTCCGGATTTCCTGTTTCATATGCGCACAAAAATATAAATATTTTACTGAAAGATATGGTAAATTGCAAAAAATGCATATATTTGCAAAATAAATGAATAAATATACACTATGAAATCCAGGACCCAGCGTATACTGGCCATTCGCCGGATCATAGAAAAGAAGGCCATTACCAGCCAGGATGAATTATTGTCCATCCTGAAGCACGAAGGATTTGAGGTAACGCAGGCAACATTGTCGAGAGACCTGAAATTCCTTGAGGCAGGGAAGATCCCTGACAAGGAGAAAGGATATATCTACGTGCTGCCGCGGGGGAAACTACAAAAAAGGCATTCGGCAAGTATGGGAAATTTCCCATTGAACGGATTTATATCCATTGAATTTGCCCGTGATATGGCTGTTATTAAAACCCATCCCGGGTATGCACAAAGCATTGCTTCTGCCATAGATGAAATGGATGCCTATGAGATTATGGGGACCATTGCGGGAGATGACACCATCCTTTTGATCCCTCGTGATGATGTAGGCAAGGAAGATATCAAGAATGCGCTGGCATTGTTATTCCCGGTTGAACAATTATAGCTAAGATTGATATGGAAAAGTTTATTATTACGGAAGCGGGCGAGGATCACCTGAACCATGTCCCGGATATTGAGAAAGCCATACTGGAAGCTGCCAGTGTGAAGGGGACCGGACTGGCAAAACGTTCTGCCGAATACCTCACGGAGAAGATAAAGGAAGGTAAGGCCGTCATTGCCATCACGGAGGGTGGTGACTTTGCAGGATTCTGCTATATTGAATCATGGGGGCATGAAAAATTCGTGGCCAACTCTGGCTTGATCGTACTCGAAAAATACAGGGGTAACGGGCTGGCCATGAAGATCAAGGCCAGGGCTTTCCGACTGTCCAGGAAAATATTCCCGGGCGCCAAGATGTTCGGCTTGACCACCAGCCTGGCTGTCATGAAAATAAATTCTGCCCTTGGTTATAAACCGGTCACCTTCTCCGAACTGACCGATGATGATCAGTTCTGGAAGGGTTGCCACAGCTGTTCGTATTATGATATCCTGTTCCGGACCAACAGGACACACTGCCTGTGTACGGCCATGTTATATGATCCGGAAAAGGAAAAATCCGGACCGCTCAAAGGTAAACTTTTGAAAAAGAACGGCAAACGTGTTGTCAAGATGAAAACCAAACTAAAATCTAAATAGGATGAAACGGAAAGTTGCATTGGCATTTAGCGGTGGACTGGACACATCATTCTGTGTAAAATACCTGAGCCTGGAGAAGGACCTGGAAGTACATTCGGTATTCATCAATACGGGTGGCTTCAGCAAGCAGGAAGAGGAAAAAATAGAGAATCGGGCAAGGTCACTCGGTGTGGCAACACATAAGACCATCGATGTTGCAGAGAGATATTACCAGAAATGCATCCGCTACCTGGTCTACGGCAACATGATGAGGAACCACCATTATCCCATGTCCGTCAGCTCGGAAAGGATCTTTCAGGCCATGGCCGTTGTAGAATACGCACAGGACCGGGGGATCCGTATACTGGCCCATGGAAGCACCGGTGCCGGTAATGACCAGGTTAGGTTTGACATGATTTTCCAGATCCTCGCTCCTGAGATGGAAGTACTGGCCCCCATACGGGAACTGGAATTGTCAAGGGAAGCTGAGGTTGAGTACCTCCGCAAAGCCGGTTTCAACGAATCCTTTGAAAAACATGCTTACAGTATCAACCAGGGACTCTGGGGAACCACTGTGGGTGGGAAGGAAACGCTCACTTCCGGACAGGGATTGCCGGAAGAGGCATACCCCTCACAGCTGAAGGAGGTTAAGCCAAAGGACCTGACCGTTGAATTCGACCGTGGAGAACTGGTGGGTGGCGTGGCATCCATCCGCCGTATCCAGCAGGAAGCCGCTGCCCTGGCCATAGGCCGGGGCATTCATATAGGTGAGACCATCATCGGGATCAAAGGGAGGGTTGGTTTTGAAGCCGCTGCCCCGGCCATCATCATCCGGGCCCACCAGGAGCTGGAGAAACATACCCTGGGTAAATGGCAGGCCTACTGGAAAGATCAACTCTCTGAATGGTATGGCATGATGTTGCATGAGGGACAGTACCTTGACCCGGTCATGCGGAATATCGAAAAATTTCTGGAAGATACCCAGTTGTTTGTCTCTGGAAAAGTGTATCTTACGCTCCGTCCGTATACCTTCCAGGTGAATGGGATTGAATCGGAACATGACCTGATGAAAGCTTCGGGGGCAACTTACGGCGAGATGAATGTGGGATGGAGCGGTGAGGATGTCATAGGATTCACACGGATCCTGAGCAATCCTGCCAGGCTTTATCATTCCATTCATCCTTACAAATCTTGAAAAAGGTAGAAAATGAAGGAAAAAATTGCAATCCTGGGAGGGGGCAATATTGGAAAAGCCATAGTCAGAGGCCTCCTTGCATCCGGAAAATATCCGGCAGAAAATCTGGTAGTTACCGACCTGAACTTACATTATCTGGATGATCTGAGAGAGGATGGGATCAATCTGACAACAGATAATAATAAGGCGGTCAGGGCATCGGATATTGTCATTCTCTGTGTTCAGCCAACCCAGGTTACAGATCTGATAGCCGAGATCAAGGATACGATTGATCCGGGGAAACAGATCATTGCCTATGTGGTCGCTGCCTATGAGATAAGTGATATCCTGGAATTAATCGGCAAACCGGTCGACGTGGTCAGGGTGATGCCCAACACGGCCATAGCCATACGGGAATCCATGACCTGCCTGGCGACCCATAAAGGCAGTGACGGTGCCCTGGAGAAGGTCAGGGCCGTTTTTGAGCATCTTGGCAGCACCATGGTGATCAGGGAAGAACTAATGGGTGCAGCCACCATCCTGGGTGCCTGTGGTATTGCCTATTTCCTGCGTTATATCCGCGCTGCCTCGCAGGGAGGTATACAGGTCGGTTTTCATGCCGATGAAGCACAGATCATCGCTGCCCAGACGGCACGCGGAGCAGCTTCACTGCTGCTGCAATCGGGCAATCATCCGGAAGATGAGATTGACAAGGTGACCACCCCCAGGGGATGTACCATTGCCGGCTTGAACGAAATGGAGCATTTCGGTCTCAGCTCAGCGGTGATCAAGGGGATCATCACCTCCTACAACGAAATCGAAAAACTGAAATAACACCGGTATGGACCTGGATGCCTGTCAGGATATGGCGGTGGGCCTGGTGAAGGAGCTTATCAGGAACCCTTCGGTAAGCCGGGAAGAAAAACGCGCTGCAGACCTCATGGAAGAGGTTCTGCAAAAGCATGATCTGACGGTACGGCGCAAACATCATAATGTGTGGACAGAACACCGGGTCTCAGATGATAAGCCGAATATCCTGCTCAATTCACACCTGGATACGGTGAAGCCCGTGGACGGATGGAAAAGGGACCCGTTCGTACCACAGGTGGAAGGGAACAGGATCTATGGCCTGGGGAGCAATGATGCCGGCGGTCCGCTGGTGTCTTTGCTGGCCTGTTTCCTGAACAATGCCGGCCGGCAGGACCTGCCCTATAACCTGATCTTTGCAGCCACTGCGGAAGAAGAGATCTCCGGGGATATAGGGGTGGCATGCATTCTGAATGACCTGGGCAAAATTGACCTGGGCATCATAGGAGAACCTACCATGAATCAAATGGCAGTGGCCGAAAAAGGGCTGATGGTGATCGATGGGATGGGACTTGGATCAAGTGCCCATGCAGCCACGGGAAAGGGCATAAATGCCATTTATGAGGCCATGAAGGACATTGATTGGATCTCCGGCTATCAATTTGAGAAAACATCCGAGTGGCTGGGAGCGGTAAGCATGCAGGTGACCATGATATCATCGGGGACACAGCATAATGTGGTCCCAGATCAATGCAGCTGGGTGGCAGATATCCGGACCAATGAACATTATTCGAATGAAGCCGTTTTCGAGGTCATTAAGCAAAATTTGAACGGGGAGGTAAGGGCCCGGTCCTTCAGGCTCAATCCGTCTTTTATTTCCGGGGAGCATCCGGTGGTAATGCGTGGGACTGACATGGGATTGAAAAGCTATGGTTCACTCACCCTTTCAGACCAGGCCCTGATGTCGTTTCCCACCCTGAAAATGGGTCCCGGGGACTCCAGCCGGTCGCATACGGCGGATGAATATATATGTGTTGATGAGATCAGGCAGGGGATCAGCTATTACATACAATTGCTGGAAGGGTTGCAGATCTAAATCCAAAACCATGGGTCAATGAAAAAGCTTTGGGAAAAAGGAATCTCCATCAACAGGGAGATAGAGGAATTTACGATTGGCGGTGACAGGGAACTGGACCTTTCCCTGGCACGTTACGATATATTGGGGACCCTGGCCCATGCTGCCATGCTCAGGTCCATCGGGATACTGTCCGTGCAGGAACAGGAGGACCTGAAAGGGGAACTGTTAAACATATACAGAAGGGTAGAGGAAGGTAAATTCTCCATTGAGCCAGGGGTGGAAGATGTCCATTCCCAGGTGGAGAAAACCCTCACTGAAAAGCTGAAAGACACGGGCAAGAAAGTTCATACCGGCCGGTCGAGGAACGACCAGGTGGCGGTGGACCTGCATTTATACATCCGGGATGAGATACGCAAGACGGTCATGGGTGCCAGGGATCTTTTCAATGCCTTGATGCTGCTGGGCAAGGAACACCAGGGTGCATTAATGCCTGGCTACACCCATTTTCAGGTTGCCATGCCATCAAGTTTTGGATTATGGTTTACCTCCTTTGCAGAGGATATTACAGATGATATGATCCTTTTGCAGGGGGCCTTTCGTTTGGCCAATCTGAATCCCCTGGGAGCAGCTGCAGGCTTCGGTACATCCATTGCTTTGAACCGCCGGATGACAACAGAGCTGCTGGGCTTTGAATCCCTACGTTACAATGTGATGCATGCCATGATGTCCAGGGGAAGGCTTGAAAAAATCACCGCGCAGTCCCTGGCCTCCCTTGCCGGAACCCTGGCCAGGCTTGCCGGGGATGTGATCATGTACATGGGACAAAACCATGATTTTATTTCCTTCCCGGAAGAATATACAACTGGTTCAAGTATCATGCCCCATAAGAAGAACCCGGATGTTTTCGAATTGATCAGGGCCAGATGTAACCGGATCAGGTCCTTACCCACGGAAGCGGACCTGGTCATCAGTAACCTGCCCAGCGGATACCACCGGGATTTCCAGGTACTGAAAGAAAACCTGATGAAAGCTTTTTCGGACCTGCAGGTCTGTCTCCATATGGCGGAAAAAGTCATCCTGCAGGTGAATATCCGGGAGGACATTCTGGATGATCCTGTATACCGGCATATCAGCAGTGTAGACAAGGTAAACAAACTGGTGATGGGAGGCACGCCATTTCGCGAGGCTTACCGGCAAGTTGCCAGTCAAATCCGCAATCAAACCTTCACCCCTGAAAATAGCATTGAACACAGCCATGAAGGCAGTCTGGGGAACCTTTGCCTGGAAGAGATCCGTCAAAAAATGGACGAGCGCATGGGATCTTTTCCCTTTGAAAAAGTTAATAATGCCTTACAGAAATTGTTGGAAGATTAATTAAAAGGATAGCAAAACCATGAATGAAAGCAGGGCCAGATTGGCTGAGAAGACAAGAATTGTGGTTAAGGTTGGTACCTCAACCCTTTCCCATCCCAGCGGGAAAATGAATTTTACGCGGATGGAAAAACTCACCATGGTTTTATCAGATCTGATGAGTTGTGGCAAGGAAGTGATCCTTGTTTCATCCGGGGCCATTGGTGTTGGCGCAGGGAGGCTGAAGATGGATACACCTCCTGAGGGACTGGTGGCACGGCAGGCACTGGCTGCCATCGGGCAGGCGGAGCTCATGCGCATCTACCAGAAATTCTTCGACGAGTATCACCAGATGGTGGCACAGGTGCTGCTCACTCCTGAGGGACTGGATGATGAAACCCGCAGGATCAATGCCCAGAATACACTGAACCAGCTGATCACCATGAAAATCATACCCATCGTGAATGAGAACGATACAGTTTCAACCGTGGAGTTACAGTTCGGTGAAAATGACAGCCTTTCGGCCAAAGTAGCCAGCCTGATCGATGCACACCTGCTGATCATCATGACAGATATTGATGGATTTTATGCTACGGATCCCAAGCAGGATAAGCATGCTGAGATATTGCTTGAGGTGCATGAACTAACTCCAGCCATTGAACTGGCTGCACAGGGCAGCGGATCATCCTTCGGGAAGGGAGGAATGATCACCAAGATCAATGCCGTAAAGATCTGCAGGGAGAAAGGCATTGATACCCTGATCCTGAACGGGCAAAATCCAAAAAACATACTCAGGGCAATGGAAGGTCATGAGATCGGAACCCTCTTTACCACCGCATAAACAGCAATCAAATTTTCAAATCATATGGAAGAACTGATCATCAAAGGCAGGAAGGCAAGAGAAGCGTCATGGTTCCTGGCTATGGCCTCTACCGCCGATAAAAACAAGGTCCTCGAACATGTGGCTGAAGATCTCGTCAGGAAATCAGGAAATATACTAACAGCCAACCATAACGATATGGTAAATGCAGAAAAAGCCGGTTTGAAGGGGGCCATCATGGACAGGCTCCTTTTGACAGAGGATCGTGTTAAGTCCATGGCCGGGGGACTGACCCAGATTGCGGCCCTGGAGGATCCTGTCGGGGAGGTACTGGCCATGAAAAAAAGGCCGAATGGCCTGGTGATCGGTCAGAAAAGGGTGCCCATGGGCGTGATAGGGATTATCTATGAATCACGGCCGAATGTTACTGCCGATGTTTTCGGCCTTTGCCTGAAAACCGGGAATGCAGCCATCCTGAGGGGTGGAAAGGAGGCCTATGCTTCCAACAGGGCCATTACAGATATCATTCAGAAAGTGCTGGCAGAAGAAGGTTTCCCGGCTGAATGCCTGCAACTGGTGGAAAATACCAGCCGGGACAGCGCGGTTGCCCTCATGCAACTGGATGAGTACCTGGACCTGCTGATCCCGCGGGGCGGTGCTGGTCTTATCCGTACTGTGGTGGAGAACAGCCACGTACCGGTCATCGAAACGGGAGTCGGGAATTGCCATATTTATGTGGATGAGTCGGCCGACCTTGATCAAGCAGTGGCCATTACGATCAATGCAAAAACCCAGCGTCCCGGGGTATGTAATGCCGCAGAAAGTTTGCTGGTACATGAAAAGATTGCCGCTGATTTTTTACCCATGGTTGGAGCTGAATTGATAAGGCATAAGGTTGAGATACGGGGTGACAAAGCCGTGTGCCAGCTGATCGGGGAGGCAAAACCGGCCACCGTGGAGGATTGGGGGACTGAATTCCTTGATCTGATCATATCAGCTGCAGTTGTCCCTTCCATGGATGGCGCAATAAGCCATATATTGCAATATGGCTCGGGCCACAGTGAGGCCATCATTACGGAGAACTATACCAGGGCACAGGATTTCCTGAACAGGGTGGATGCTGCCGCCGTTTATGTAAACGCCTCCACCCGCTTCACGGATGGTTTTGAATTCGGGTTCGGGGCAGAGATCGGGATCAGCACACAGAAACTGCATGCCCGGGGTCCGATGGGACTCAGAGAACTGACTTCCACAAAATACATCATATACGGTAACGGCCAGGTCAGGGAGTAGGCCGGTCATTTTTTCGACTGATCGATCAGGTCTATAAACCGGTCGAACAGGAAATCCGTATCCATCGGTCCGCCCGAAGCCTCCGGGTGAAATTGTGTGGAAAAGAAAGGTTTGGACCGGTGAATCATCCCCTCATTGGTCTGGTCGTTGAGATTGACAAAATAAGGTTTCCAGTCCGCACTCAGGGTATTGTTATTGATGGCGTAACCGTGGTTTTGAGAAGTGATGTAGGCATTGTCCGTACCGATTTGCAGTACCGGCTGGTTGTGGCTTCTGTGCCCGTACTTCAGCTTGTAGGTGTCTGCTCCAGATGCCAGCGCCATCAGCTGGTTGCCAAGACAAATACCCATGATCGGGATATCCTGTGAGAAGGCCTTTGTCAGGTTCCTGACCGTATCCTTGCATTGTTTGGGATCTCCCGGTCCATTCGAAATAAAGAGTCCGTCATACTGCTCGTTGAAAAAGTCATAGTCCCAGGGTACCCGGATCACCGTAGTATCCCGCTGCATCAGATAGCGGATGATATTGTATTTCACCCCGCAGTCAATCAGCAGCACCCTGTATTTTCCGTTTCCGTAGACTTCCTTTCTGGTGATGCTTACCTGCGATACCAGGTTGTCCTTGTTAGGGTCGTAGAGCTCCACATCTTCACCATCCTGGATGATCTTGCCCAGCATGGTCCCCTTTTCCCGCAGGATCTTGGTAAGGTGGCGTGTATCGATGCCGTGGATACCGGGGACCTGATGATGTTGAAGCCACTCGCCCAGGCTTCTTTTTGCATTCCAGTGGCTGTACTCATTGGAATAATCTGATACAATCAGTCCCGATATATGCAGGCGGTCAGACTCGAAATATTTGAATAAATTCTCCTCAACCATTTCATCCGGCACACCATAATTCCCTATCAGGGGATAGGTAAGTACCAGGATCTGGCCTTTATAGGAGGGATCGGTAAGGCTCTCAGGATAACCGGTCATAGCGGTATTGAATACCACCTCCCCGGAAATTGACCGGTTAAAACCGAAAGAAATTCCGGTGAATTCAGCCCCGTCTTCCAGCACCAGTCTCATTCGTTTTCGCTCGGTCATCTGCGGTTGATTATTCATTTGCCAGCAGTGATTCTATGATCTTTTCAGCCTGTTCGGGATCGATCCGCTTGGCAACAATCTCCTTGTCCTCGTTGAGCACAAACAATTGAGGTGTGGTCATGATATCATAGATGTTCTTGTAGGTAAAATCATACGGGTTCCAGCAATTGATCCAGTCATAAAAACCGTTTTCATTGATATAGTCAATCCACTTCACCTTGCCTTCCTCACCAGAAAGGGTGTTTACGGCAACTACCTCTATCCCTTTTGTTTTCAGCCGTTTGTAAGCATCGTATAACGCGGGTGTGGCCTTTTTGCAATGTCCGCAGTCAGCTTCCCAGAAGTACAGTATGGTATACCTGGCGTCTATATCGTAAAGCTGGAAGAATTTTCCCACGTAGGGATTCTTCTTGAGGTCTTCATTCTCGAGCGCCTGTATGAAATGGTCGCTGTTTACCTCGACCAGCTGTATATCTGTTGCCTTTGTACCGATCAGGGTGGGTTTGGATTTTTCCACCCTTTCCTTCAGCTTGCCGATGAATTCCGGATCACTCCATTCAGCTTCGGGGATATAGTACCTGTCCGCGATATGTATATAAACTGCATCCATCCCCATGATCTGGCTCTTGGCAAAATAGTTGAACAGGGTGATCAGCATATAGCGGAAAAGCTGTGGATCAGACCCATCGGTAAAATCGAAATTATCGAAATAATGTGCCTTGTAGTATTTGTACCTGAATGCAGGATCAATGGGATTAACGTCGGCACCCAGCGGAGGATCGGGCACCTTGACTTCCTGCAGGGCCTTGAGGAAAACCCCGAAAAAGTTATCCTGGTTGGCTGATATCAATTCATCGATATGGCGCTGGACGAAAGCATTCAGCTCATCAAGCGCATCCCTGCCGGATGCCGAATCGGCCGCATTGGTGGCTGCGGATAGTTTTGCCTGCAGGGATTGTGCTTTTTCCCTGCTTTCTTTCAGAAAGAGCTGGTAGGCATAGAATGCTTCATTGTCCACCGAGCCCATGATCTTCATATTGGCAATGTAATCACTGGTATCAGTTTCAAAGTCAAAGGACTGGTCCGGGCCGATCAACAGGTCGAAAAAGGATTGATCAGGCAGGAATACAAGGTACATCCCTTCAGGCAGTGATTCATTACCGGTAAAAGTACCCCTGCCTTTGCCATCAGCAACGACCGTATCCTTTGGGATGAAACTGGCATTGAAACGGTGTCCGAGTACCAGTGTGTCACCCCGGAATGAGGGCAGGGAAAAATTAATTTCATAGCCTTCAGCCAAAACTGACAGACCGGTTGCAACGAGTAAAATCAAAACAAATAAAGAGCGAAATCTCATATCAGCATATGGTTTTTCTCACCTCTTGCAAAGATGAGGCCAAATATCGGGCGTAAAAATAGGAAAAAAAGCGGGATTGGATTCTGCCATGGCATGTGAATGATATCAGATGATTGGGAGACTGGTTATTTTATGCTAATTTTAAATGTTAAACCCGGGATATGCTAAGATTTGAAGAGGCACGGCAGATTGTTAACAATGCACTGGGAAGCTATGCCATTGACCGTTTTCCGGAAGAATTGTATGAACCGGTCAGATATATCCTGTCCATAGGAGGCAAGCGCCTGCGGCCGGCGTTGGTGTTAATGGCATGCAGTGTATTTAATGATGCCGTCCACCAGGCCATAAAACCCGCTCTGGCCATCGAGTTCTTCCATAATTTCACCCTGCTCCATGACGATATCATGGATAATTCAAATATCCGTCGCGGACAACCAACGGTTCATGAAAGGTGGGATCCCAATACCGCCATTCTCTCCGGTGATGTCATGTCCATTCTCTCCTACAAGATCATCTCCGAGTCAGATGACCGGTACCTGAAGGATCTGCTTCAGCTGTTCAATTCAACGGCGCTGCAGGTTTGCGAGGGACAGCAATACGACATGAATTTTGAATCCCGGATGGATGTCACTGTTGGAGAATACCTGAAAATGATAGCGTTAAAGACGGCTGTACTTATTGCTGCCAGTCTGAAAGCCGGGGCCATATCTGGCGGGGCTGATACGGTGGATGCGGAGTTGTTGTACGAATTCGGAATGAACCTGGGTATGGCCTTTCAGATCAGGGATGATCACCTGGATGTTTACGGGGATCCTGATAAATTCGGGAAAAAGATCGGCAATGACATTGTAACCAACAAAAAGACATTCCTGCTGATCAAGGCACTGGAACTGTCAGACCCTGAGATGAAGTCCAGGTTGAATAACCTGCTTGGAAATAAAAACCTCGACCCTGAAACAAAAGTCAGGGAAGTAACCAGTATCTATCAGCAACTTGGCATTGATTCCATAACGGCTGATCTTGCATCGGCCTATTATGAAAAATCCATACAATACCTGGAACGGGTAAATGCGGAGGCACCGCGCAAGGAATCCCTGGCCGAATTTGCAGAGAAACTTATGTACAGGGAAGCTTAGCCTCTTTCCTGGAGGTATCGCTGGTAATAATTATTGAAATGCTCGTTGATCTCCTCTGCTGCCTCCTGTTCACCATATTGCATGGCCATGTTCTGATATTCCTGCAAAAGCTGCAGGGAAAGGCGGATTTCATAATCAAGGGTTTGCCGGTATTCCCTTTTCAGGTCGTAATAATAAGCCAGGTCTTCTTTCAGCAGATCGACATGTTTGCGCAGGATCTCAAATCCCTTTTCCTGCTGGTTACAATCATAATAGGCCCTTGCCAGTGGAGGTACGAAGGCATCATACGGAACCTTGGGATGGGGCATAAGTTCCATGCAGCGGTCCAATGCCATAATGGCTGAGTCAATTTTATTCTCGGCGATGAGTTCGCTTGCCAGCCTGCTGAACTTATTCCTGAGTTTGATTACAGAAAGAGTGCGGATATTGTAGTAATCGAGGTATACATCCGGCTCTTCCATCCGGCCATATCTGAACGTATTCATCATCCGGTCCCACAATGTATCGGTATCGATGCGCCCGTAGGTCAGGAAATTCCTGCCCGGACTGGAGATGGGTACCAGACGGTAGGCCAGTCCATCCATCTGGAAGAATGGTTCCAGGTTCATGGCACCTTCACTGCCCGCGGCTACGAAATATATGGGGCGGTCCCAATCCGCGGTGGCCATTATATCCAGCTGCATCAATTCATTTTTCAGGATGGAGTTTTTATTGATAGACCAGGCAATTTCAGGCAGGATCAGTGCCGAATCCTTCTCACGGACAACGCCGTTGCGCAGGACCTTTTCCCTGTCCACCGGGATCTTGAATTTCTTGCTGGGGATATAATCAAGCGACATGCCCGGCTGCGGGTTAAACTTGGTCCTCGGATCCTCATTGGCCACGAAATCAATGATCTGTTTCAGATCCACATGTCCTTCCACGCGTTCAAACATGTAGATGATATTATTGGTCCCATCCTCCCACTTGTTCGGTGGCAGGGTCATGGGTACGGGATCAGATTCATAGGCTTTTCTTGTCATCTGGTCAATGTACCATTCAGTGTTGAACAGCATGAGGTTAATGATCCTCACATCGGTCCTTATCCCTTCCACTTCCTGTGCATACCAGAGCGGAAAAGTATCATTGTCCCCGTTCGTATAGAGAATGGCATTGGGTGCACAGCTATTCAGGTAATTATGTGCCAGGTCCCTCGCCGTATACCTTCCGGAGCGGTCATGGTCATCCCAGTTTTCCCTGGCCATGATACCGGGTACCAGGATGGCACTTAAGAGTGTGGCAATCCCTGCTCCAACTATGGCCGGCACCCTTTTTTTAAGGATCTCGTAGAGTGACATGACCCCCAGACCGATATAGATCGCAAATGCGTAAAATGATCCCACATAGGAATAATCACGCTCCCTGGGTTCCATGGGTTTCTGGTTCAGGTATACAACAATGGCCAACCCTGTGAGGATAAACAGGGTAAGGACTACAAAGAAATCTTTCCTGTGTTTATTATAATGATAGAAAATGCCAATGATCCCAAGCAGGAGCGGGAGCATGAAATACCTGTTCCTTGCGGGATGGTTGGCCATCCTGTCCGGCAATTTGTCCATCTTGCCCAGCCGGGCTTCGTCTATGAACTTGATGCCGGATATCCAGTTACCATTGAGGATACCGCCATATCCCTGGATATCATTCTGACGGCCTGAAAAATTCCACATGAAGTAGCGAAAGTACATATGCCCGACCTGGTATTTGAAGAAGAAGGCAAGGTTGCTTCCAAAAGAGGGCTTGATGACCGTTTTTGTTTCGCCGCTGCGATCCTGTATCTGTACCCTGGTACCCTTGATGTTTACCCAGCTCTCGTAAGCCGTCACATGCTGGGGATCATTACTGTACATTCGCGGGAAGATGGTTGTCAGGCGTTCGTCGTATACGTACTCAATCTTATGATCCTTAACGACATATCTGCCATCCCCCCTTTTGTAGTTGGTACGGGTTTCCTCTGTCCCGATGATCGGAGCATTATAATACTGTCCCTTAAGCAGCGGCCGCTGTCCATACTGTTCCCGGGCAAGGTAAGGGATCAGGTCAAATACCGTCTCAGGATTATTCATATCCATGGGAGGATTGGGTTTTGACCGGATCACAATCATGAAATAGGATGAGAAACCGATCAGGACAAGTGCCACAGACAGGATGGCCGTATTGAGCCTTGCATTCCTCTTTTTATGCGTATAGTATACTCCATAGACTATCCCGGCGATGATCAGCAGCAGGAAGAATATCACGCCGATATTGTAAGGAAGGCCAAACCCGTTTACAAAAGCCAGCTCAAAATATCCTGCCAGCCTGATAAACCACAGGATAACAACATACTGAAGGAATCCGAGGATCAGCACCGAGAGAAAGAGGGAATAGATAATACCACGGGTGGTGACCTTGTATTTCTTGAAGTAGTAGACCAGTACAATGGCGGGTGCGGCCAGCAGGTTCAGCAGGTGGATCCCGATGGAAAGGCCCATCAAATAAGCGATCAGCAGGATCCAGCGGTTGGCATGCTTCTCATGCGCCACATTTTCCCATTTCAGGATGGCCCAGAAAACAATGGCTGTGAAAAAAGATGAGGAGGCATAGACTTCCCCTTCCACGGCCGAAAACCAGAAGGAATCCGAGAAAGTATAGGCCATGGCCCCCACGAAACCGGCACCCAGGATGGATACCAGGCCGGACGGTGATGTTTGCTCAACATTCTGTACCAGCTTCCTGGCAAGATGCGTGATGGTCCAGAATAAAAAGAGTATCGTAAAGCTGCTGGCCAGAGCAGATAAAGCATTGATCATTTTTGCAGCGGTATCGGGACCGGAAGCAAAGATGGAGAAAAACCGGGCCAGTATCATGAACAGGGGGGCTCCCGGAGGGTGCGTCACTTCCAGTTTGTAAGCAGTCGCAATGAATTCCCCACAATCCCACAGGCTCGTGGTTGGCTCCATTGTCATTAAATATACGGTTGTTGCGATCAGGAAAGTGAACCAGCCGGTTACATTATTCCAGAATTGAAATGTTTTCACCAGTAGACTTTTTATATTGAGAGGGCGCTAATAATAACTTTGGCGAATTTAATGTTTTTTTATCATACCGGGAATTTATATTTTTCGGGAATTTGTATGGGACGGTCAGTTACAGTTACAATAAGACTCCTTTACTCCGGGATATCATTTTTCCTGGTATTGTCAGGCCATGCTCAATTCTACAACCAGGGAGAAGATCCGGGAAACCTGAGATGGAGGCAGATCCGGACCGGTCATTTCAGGGTTATTTACCCTGAAGATTTCGATGCTGAAGCACAACGGCTTACCAACATCCTGGAACACTATTATGAGCCCAATGCCGCATACCTGGATCATAAACCTTCGCAAATACCCGTAATACTCCATAACCATTCGGTTCGTTCCAATGGATTTGTGGCATGGGCTCCCAAACGGATGGAACTGGTCACCACACCTTCTCCCCACCTGTACGCGCATGATTACCTCGAGCAGCTGGCCCTCCATGAATTCAGGCATGTGGTGCAGGTCGATAAATTAAAACAGGGCTTCACCAAGGGACTCTCCTATATTACAGGAGAAATGGGAATCGGGGCTGTAGCCGGCATGATGCCCTTCTGGTTCCTGGAAGGTGATGCCGTGGACGCAGAGACACGCCTGTCACATGCAGGCCGGGGCAGACTGCCCTCTTTTGAGATGGAAATTAAAGCGATCCTGGCAGAGATACCCGGACTTTACTCCTATGAAAAAGCCACCATGGGTTCATACAGGGATTATGTACCTGATCATTACCAATATGGTTATCAGATGGTTGCCCATGCAAGGAATAAATACCAGAAAGATTTCTGGGGGAAGATGGTTGGTTATACAGCCAGGAATCCCTATACCATCTATCCGTTTTATTTCGGCCTGAGAAAATTTGGAGGTTCTTCCAAAGTGGGATTGTACAAGGAAACTTTTGAAATATTAAGAACCCACTGGGCGTCCCGCGACAGCTTGCGCAGCCTGACACAGTCAAAACAGTTGAATCAGCGGAATTCAAGGCATTTTACCGGTTACCGTTTTCCAAGGTATGTGAATGACAGCCTCGTATTTGCCGAAAAATCCGGCATAGACCAGATCAATGAATTTGTGGTGATTGACCGGGATGGGAATGAAAAGCGCATACACAGGCCCGGATTTTATAACCCGGCCAATATAAGTGTTGGCAGTGGGAAGGTTGTGTGGACCGAGATCATCCCAGATGCCCGCTGGGCGAAGAGGGACTTTTCCATCATCAAGGTTTTCAATATGAAGACCAGGAAAGAAAAGATGCTGACCTGGAAGAGCCGCTATTTTGCCCCTGACCTTTCGCCTGATGCAAGGCTTGTTGTGGCCATAGAGGCAGATTTGCAAAATCAATACTTCCTGGTGGTCATCAATGAGATGAATGGAGAAGTTGTTCAGCGGATCCCCTCTCCCGGGAATCACTATTTACAATTCCCTGTCTGGGCTGTGGATCAGCAGGGCATCTATGTGACAGCCCTGGGAACATCCGGGAAGAAAATCATGTATTATGACCTGGCAAGATCTGCGTGGAAGACACTCTTTAATGCCGGATTTAAAGATATTGCGGAACTCTATGCAGGGGCGGATTATCTGATTTTCAGGGGTACTTTCTCGGGGATTGATAACATCTATGCACTTGACCTGGAAACCAATGAATGTCAGCGCGTTACATCCTCCCGGTTTGGTGCTTTTATGCCATGCCTTTCATCGAATGGGGACAGGTTGATTTATGCTGACTACACTTCGCAGGGTTTTAATGTAGTGGAATCAGCCTTTGAACCAGGCCGGTTTGTTCCACTGGAGGAGGTCATTGATGATGGAGAACAACTCAATGTACCCTCTCCGGAAGAAACATCAAAAGTGCCTGAACCATCAATGCAAATGCCGGAAAATTTTGAATCCAGGCCTTACAGGAAATTCAGCAACCTTTTCAATTTTCATAGCTGGATACCCCTGTATTTTGATGTTGATGACCCGAGTATTGAAGAAATTCCTGTAACACCGGGCGTGATGGTTTTCTCACAGAACAGGATGAGTACGGCAACCACAAAACTTGGCTATGAATACAGGGACAGGGAACATTTTTTTCATGCAGCATTTACCTATTCAGGATGGTACCCGGTATTCAAGCTTTCCTGTGATTTCGGGGGGACTCCCTTCGTCGATTCAGTCCCGAACGTGGAGAAGCCCTCCACAGTAAGTACGGACATAAGCCTGGATCTTGAAGTTTCCCTGCCCCTTGACCTTACTACCAGCAGGTGGGTAGTGGGAATACGTCCTTCGGTAGAATCACGGTACAGCCGGGCTTACTTTTATTACAATACACAGAATGCCTATAAGAGGGGGATGACTTTCCTTGATTACCGTCTCTATGCATATAATTACCTTAAGAAAGCATACAGGGATATACTGCCACGGGCGGGACAGGTTTTTGATATCCGGTATGTGGATACACCTTTTGAAGAGGGGCAGCTCGGGTCGACCATCGCAGGGACAGCAGTCATATATTTTCCAGGCTTGCTACGGCACCAGACCCTGAAGATCCTCGGTGCCGCACAAAAACAAACCCCGGGAAATTACCTGATGGGAAACCTGGTCAGCATGCCGCGGGGATTTCAAAATCATACGGCTGTAGGACTCCAGAAAATAACCTTTGATTATGTCTTTCCCCTGTTTTACCCTGACTGGAACATATGGAGAGCTGCGTATTTCAAACGGTTCAGGGGAGCTGTTTTCTATGATCATGCATGGGGACAGGATGTACATATACCGCACAGGGAAGATGTTCCGGTGGACCGGGAGTTCCGATCCCTCGGCCTTGAACTGACCACAGATGTTCACCTGGCCCAGTTCCTTTTTCCGTTTAATATGGGGGGGAGGGTGATCTACCTGCCTGACACCCGGTATACCAGGGCGGAATTCGTTTTTACAATTGACCTGAACCAGTTTTATTAGGCAGCAGGCCTATTCTTCATCACCGCTGGTAAAATCGTGCTTCACGGTAAAATAGCCCGGATAATTTATTTCCATGGCACCGACCAGGATGGTTGGTTTTACCTTAATACTTACCCTTGTCGGGCGCTTTCCGGCATCTGCCAGGTTCAACCCGAAATTTACCAGTGCCTGCCTGGAATCTTTCTTCAGGATATCGATCAAATCTGTATTGAGTCTCAGGGGAATGGTCGAGATACCACCGCTGGCAGGGATCTCTATGCGCCTGTCGAGATGGCCCCGGGCAACTTCGACATCATCAATAAAAGCCAAATATTCCAGGCGGTTCAGGGCGGCCATCGCAGGATTTGGATTCCGGACCTCAACATTCAGTGTGAAGGACAGGGGAAGGTCACCTTTCAGGATGGATGCGCTGATAATACCCATATCAGCAAAATTCAGATCGGTGAAACTGCGGACCTGGCTGACATCAACCCCTGCAATCGCAGGATCTTCGAGGGTGGTCATACGGAATTCACATTTTCCCAGGGTGGAGATCTCTTTGAGAAAATTACAGGAATTTTCAGCTATGGCGATCAGTAATATCATCGGGATGAAAATGGATAGGCGGGAGATATTTTTTATCATCATAAGCTTCGTTTTATGCAGACTAGAATCTGTATTTTAGTCGTTCAATAATTGCTAAAATAAGTAAAGATTTGCTATTATTGAACTGCCTTAAGAAGTGGATATAAATTTTAACATATCGGCCTTCTGGCGAAAATTACGGGACTGGTTGCGGGAAAATGCCGCGGGCATTCTCGGAACCATTGCCTTCCACATGATCCTGGTGGTCATCTTTCTGATCATTAAAATATCATCGGAAAGATCCTATCTCGACAGCATTATCCTGCTTGAAATAGATGAAGAAATGGCAGAAGAGCAGGTCGAGGAAGAAATGCCCGATCCGGAATTTGACCGGCGGCTGGCCGAATACCTCGAGCAGGCAAGGTCAAATGTCCCGGTTAACCTGGCCCGGAATGTGGAGGAGGAGATCAGCACAGAGAAATATGTCCAGCAGCTGGAGCAGGAAATGAATGAAAACCGCCCCGAATCCTGGGAGGAGATGCAGGAGAGGTTAAAAGAACTCGAAGAAATCTCGCAGGAAGAGCTTATCATGGAAGGAGAAAATGCACCCCGGCAGCAAGAGAGTGAACCCTATACCGGGCCGACAAATATCTATTATTCACTAAAAAACCGCTACCATCTGCGCCTGCCGGTACCTGTCTATAAATGCGAAGGATCAGGGTTGATGGAGGTCAGCATCGTGGTGGATCAGCAGGGCAGGGTCCTCCATGCCGAAGTAGACCAGCAGGATGCCAGTTCAAATGAAATCTGCCTCGCGGAAGCGGCCAAGAAAGCAGCTCTGAGGACCCGCTTTAATGCAGATTACAAGGCTGCCGCCAGGCAGGCGGGATCCATAACCTACCATTTCATAGCACAATAATCAGTAGATCTTCTTCGCCGTGCGCACGATCTCCCTGTGGTCGATATCATTCATGCAACGGAAATGCCCCTTCGGACATTTCTTCTTGCCGATCTTTGTGCAGGGCCTGCATGAAAGTCCCACAACCTCGAAAATCTTTGAGGCCCTGTCCGGTAAATAGGGATACATGCCGAATGCAGGAATGGTATGGCCCCAGACCGACAGGATCTTTTTGTGGAAAGCGGCTGCAATATGCATCAGGCCGGTATCATGCGTGATGACCACCCGGCTTTGCCTGACCAGGGAAGCAGACTGGTTGATATTGTACTGACCGCAGGTATCCAGGACCAAATCACCCGTATGGTTGTCTATCTCCTTTCCGATCACTGTTTCCCGCTTGCCTCCCAGCAGGATGACCGGCAGGTCAAGCTCCCTGCATATGGTTATCATCTTCTCGACCGGCATCTGTTTGGTCCCGTGCATAGCACCTGCGACAAGGGCCACATACCCGGACCGGAATGGTCCGGGAAGGCTGGAGAGTGCTACCTCGTCTTCCGGGGGGATGAAATAATCCAGTCCTTTTCCGTCATTGGTCACATCAAACAGCCTGACCGTTTCCATGTAACGGTCCACGATATGTTTGTCAGGAAGCTGGTTGACCTTAAACCGGATCATCAGGAATTTAGCCAGGTTGATCTTATTCACGGTAAATGACATGATCTTCAGGGAGGATTTGACCCTCAGGCTCCTGATGTTCCTGTGCAGGTCTATGATATAATCAAATTGTTCCATTTTCAGGGACTGGAGCAGGGCATGCATATTCCCGTCCAGGATATGGATCTTATCGATGTTGGGATTGGCCCGGATCACGGGTAAAAATTCCTTTTTGGTAAGAAAATGCACCTCTGCCTCCTTCACCTGCTCTTTCAGGCAGCGTAATACCGGTGTGGTCAGTACGATATCACCGATGGAACTGAAACGTATGACGAGGTATTTTACCAGACCTCGGGCTATTTATTGAGATTATTGAAAAACATTATCAAAGCCAGCCAGTATTCATCCTTGGTTGGATTATCATCCCAGAGTGCACGGGCCCCATGGACCCCCAGCGTATCCGGCTGGAAAAGGGTATAGTCATCTTCAGTAAAGGCTTTCAGCATCTGCTTTACATAGGGTTGTTCGCGTTCTGTTACGGCTACAAAAAGTGGATTGGAGCATGTTTTCAGGTTGTCCTCCATCCTGAGATCTCCCCCGAAATATTCACCCGGACTAAAGGCTATTACGGCATGGACCTTAGGATGGTTCAATCCCTCAAGCAAAGCCAGCGAGGCCGAATAGGAACTGCCAAGCAGGATCACTTCCCTGGAATTAAGTCCATGTGCATAATCAATGGCAGCCGACACATCTCCCCTGGCATCGAGGAAATTGACAGATTTTCCTTCCTCCCTTGCCCTGGAGGCAGTTTCATTATTGACAAAATTAGCATTGTCACCAGACCTAAGGTCAACGGCCAGGCAATTGTATCTGAGTTTCAGGAATTTTTCCGCAATATCCCTGAATTCGCCCCGGCTTGATCCTGCCTGGTGGAATAACAGAATATAGGGATATTCCTCGTTGACCAGGTATTTATCGGCGGTTATCTCAAGGCCATCCTCCGAAGGAAAACTGACTTTATCTTTGGTTCCCTGCAGGAATAACAGGGAAAGCATGGATACGGCAAGTAATAATTTCATCATCATATGTTATGGTTGATGAAACAATATACAAAAAAAGGGCCATTATGATGATTCCGCCAGGATGATGATCTCGTTGTTCTTGACCTCGATCACACCCCCTCTGATGTTAAACCATTTGGTATGATCCTTATCGTCGATAATCTTCACTTCCCCCTGTTCGAGGGTGGAAATGATAGGCGCATGGTTTTTCAGGACCTGGAATGATCCTTTGCTGCCAGGTACCTGTACCAGTTTGACTTTTCCTTCGTAAATCCTGGTATCCGGTGTGATTATCTGGAGGTTCATAGGGCTATGATTCTGCAAGCATTTTATCGCCCTTGGCTATGGCATCCTCAATGGTACCGACCAGGTTGAAAGCCGCCTCGGGATACTTGTCAACTTCCCCGTCCATGATCATATTGAATCCCTTGATGGTCTCTTCAATAGAGACGATACATCCGGGGATATTGGTAAACTGTTCGGCAACATGGAATGGCTGGGAAAGAAAACGCTGCACCCTTCTGGCGCGGTGTACAACAAGCTTATCCTCGTCAGAGAGTTCATCCATTCCGAGAATGGCTATGATATCCTGTAATTCTTTATAGCGCTGAAGCAATTCCTTTACGCGCTGAGCCGTATTATAATGTTCATCACCGACTACATCGGGGGTAAGTATCCTGGAGGTCGAATCGAGGGGGTCAACGGCCGGGTATATGCCCAGCTCGGAAATCTTCCTGCTGAGCACGGTTGTTGCGTCCAGGTGTGTGAAGGTAGTTGCCGGGGCAGGATCGGTCAGGTCGTCAGCAGGCACATAAATGGCCTGGACGGAGGTAATCGATCCGCGTTTTGTGGATGTGATCCTTTCCTGCATGATCCCCATCTCGGTGGCCAGTGTGGGCTGGTATCCAACAGCAGACGGCATCCGGCCCAGCAGGGCAGATACTTCTGAACCTGCCTGCGTGAACCGGAAGATATTATCCACAAAGAAAAGGATATCCCTTCCCCCGCTTTGCTCATCACCGTCACGGAAGGCTTCCGCAATTGTCAGTCCCGATAGTGCAACGGTTGCACGTGCCCCGGGAGGTTCGTTCATCTGTCCGAAAACCAGGGTGCCCTGTGATTCAGCAAGTTCCTTTTTGTCCACTTTGCTGAGGTCCCAGGTACCGGCTTCCATGCTTTCCTCAAATGCCTTCCCGTACTTGATAACCCCTGATTCAATCATCTCGCGAAGCAGGTCATTTCCTTCCCTGGTTCTTTCACCGACGCCGGCAAATACGGAAATTCCTGCATATTGCTTGGCGATATTATTGATCAGTTCCATGATGATGACCGTCTTTCCCACACCTGCACCACCAAATAAACCGATCTTTCCCCCCTTGGAATATGGCTCAAGCAGATCAATCACCTTGATGCCTGTATAAAATACCTCCTTTTCTGTGGACAGGTCTTCAAATGTGGGGGGCCTGTTATGAATTTCATATCCTCCTTTTTTATCCGGTTGCTCCATCCCGTCGATGGCATCACCGATCACGTTCAGCAAACGCCCCTTTATCTGATCGCCGACAGGCATCCTGATGGAAGCCCCGGTGGCCTTTACCTCCATGCCTCTCTGCAAACCATCCGTGGAATCCATCGCGATGGTACGAATGGTATTTTCCCCGATATGTTGCTGGCATTCAATCACCAGTATGGAACCATCCGGCCTTTTGATCTCAAGTGCATCATGGATTTGGGGAAGATCCTTCCCGTATTTTTCGAAACTGACATCCACGACCGGGCCAATTACCTGGACGATCTCTCCTTTTATTTGCGCCATTTGGGTTAAAATTGAAGTGTTGAATCAGCGAGCACAAAGTTAGCATTTTTGATTTAATGCGTATGAAACATGTTTATTATTCAACCGTATAACTTTAATATTTTCAAATCAGTCTAACAACCATACTATGATGAGCAAGAAGAACCTTTTACTGGCATGGATATTTCTATTCTTTGCTACCCTTTCATACCCTCAGTTTACACATGTGGGGGTGGCTGCCGCATACGGAACCGAGATCAAGGAACCCGGATTCGGGGCATATGGTATATTTTCCGTAAATGAAGAGATAAAGATCGTTCCGAACGCCATGTATTACCTGCCTCATGAAATTACCACTGACGATGGAACACAAAAGTTCAGCTGGTGGACCATCAGTGTGGATGGTGATTA